>NZ_AEJF01000162.1 GCF_001028175.1 Caballeronia mineralivorans PML1(12) | reverse complement strand
CGTCGCGCTCGCACGCGGCAGCAGCGCGAGCGCGGCACGGCCGGCACGCTGCGTGACGTTGCGCTTGTCGAGCAGCAGAAACGGCAGCTCCGGCAAATTCCACTCTTGGGAGCGCACCGCCGGATCGCGCGGCGGCAGTAGGACGATCAATGTGCTCAAAGGCCGCTCTCTTGTTTTCGGAATCGAAAGTAATTGACTGTACTGCGACGTCGTTCCGATGGAACCCGTCTCAACGCATCAAAGCTGGTCGCGCACATACACGATACGCGTGGTATGCGTCGCCGGATCGCGATACAGCAAGGTCGTCCGGTCCACTTCCGCGCGCTCGTGCTGCACGCGGCCGTGGATCAGGAAGTATTTCGTGGTGACGTCCATCTGGCTTGTATCGATGCCGTCCGGCTTCACGCCCGCGCCGGTCAGCGCGAGCTGCACGTTGCCGACATCGTGGAAAAACACGGTCTCGCGGCGCGCGACAAACGCCTGCGCCTGCGACAGCGACATGCCGGGAACCGTCGCCGCGATCACTTCGGCCGACGCGGTGTTCATGTTCACCGATGTCGTGGTCGGCAGCACCGTCACAAACGGCCGCAAGCGCTCCACGGCTTCCGGTGAAAAACCGGGGACATCGAGCAGCGATTCCACGCTGATCATCTGCAGCGGCGCGACGGGCGCGTTGCTGTCGGCATCGGCGAGGCCGGGGTTGTCGGTGAAATTACCGCCGCCCGTTCCACCGCCTTGCGCGATCGCAGCCAGCGTTGCGGCCGGCGTGTTGTTGGCGGCTGCGCTCGTCGATTGCGCCTGGAACCGCGTCGCCGATTGCGCCAACCCGGCGCGAATCTGCAACGCGACGGTTTTCGCGAGCGACGCGTCGAGTCCGAGCAGCGTCAGCAGCTGCTGGAATGACTGAATCTCCTGCACGTTGATGACCAGCAAACCCGGCGTGGGCGTGGAGACCAGATTGCGCAGGTTGAACTTGGCCTGCGCGTCTTCAATCGAACCCGACAGATACGTCGAGGCGCCCTGCTGCGCCCGCACCTCGCCAATTTGCCCAAGAAAATCCGAGAGCCGCGTTTTCGCGATCGGCACCCCCCACACACCGCCAAGATACGTGACGGTCGGCGCGGAATCGGCTTCCGAGCGCAGGATCAGCCGGGTCCAGTCGAGCGCACTGCGCGCGATCCATTGCGCCTGCGAAAGTAACCGCTGGTTCTCGACACGGCGAACCTGCACTTCCTGACGCCACAGCAAGCCGGACACGATGATCGCCGACAATGCCACCACCAGCAGCGCGCTGATGATCGCGACGCCGCGCTGCTTTGAAGATCGCTTCGAAGACCGTTTTGCCTGACCCCATGAAGAACGCATCGTCATTCTCCGATCAGAAACACGCGCGTGATCGGCAGCGCGAGATTCTGCGCGCCAACCGCGATCTGAATGCCCGTCACCGCACGCGGCAACGGCGCGTTGCCGAGCTGCGGCACTTTCAGGTTATTGTCGTTCTGCGTGATTTGCGCCGTCACGTCGCCCATGCGCGTCGTCCAGCCGACTTTTGGCACGTACGCGCGCGTGGCGAAGACCGAGACGCCGCCCATCAGCGGTATCGCGCTCCAGCCGTCGGCACTGTCACTGTCTCCCGCCGATAACGCCCGCCGTACCTCGCCCACGTTACCGAGCGGCGGCGACGCAAAACGCACCACGCGGCCGTCGGTCAGCCGGTAGCGCACGACCTGCAAGCGCGGCGGCACGCCAGCCGC
>NZ_AEJF01000161.1 GCF_001028175.1 Caballeronia mineralivorans PML1(12) | reverse complement strand
GACCTGCAAGCGCGGCGGCACGCCAGCCGCGTAGACGCCGCGCACGATCTGCACGGAGTTCCCGCCGATCGCCACCGCCGCCTCGCCAGCTTCGTCGTCAGTGGCGGCCTGACGGGCGTCGATGCGCATCTGGTCGAACAATTGCGCCACCACGCGTTCGTCTTCCATCGCGTTCGTAATAGTCGTACGGCCGCGCATGATCTGGTCGAGCCCGCGCCACGACAACACCGCGATCACCGCCAGGATCGCGATCGCGACCAGCATCTCGATCAGCGTAAAGCCACCGACGCCACGAGCACCACGGGCACCGCGAGCATCCCGCCTAGAGCGAACGGCTGGTTTCATTCGCCACCACCATGACCATTTGCGCGAGATTGCCGGAGATCCCGGGCGACGCCACCAACACTTCCACGCGGCGGAAAATCGGATTCGGCGTGGCCGTCACGCGATCGGTACAGGTCAGCTTGAGATTGCCCTGCGAGCAATCGAAGGTGCGTGAACCGATGTCCGGCCACGTATGCGTGAGCCGCAATTGCGCGAGTTCGTTGTCGGCACTCCAGCCGGCCAGCAGCCGCCGATGCAAATCCGCTTCGCCGGTTGCCATCGCGCCCACCGCCCGCAGCGACGCCGCCAGCGCCACCGCGATGATCGCCAGCGCGACGAGCACTTCGATCATGGTGAAACCGCGCGTGCGTTCAAGCTGATGTTTGAGGCCAAGGCCAGGACCGGGCGTGAGCGTTGGCATCAGCGCACCTGATAACGGCCGTTGCCGGTGCCGACGATCGTCGCGCTTCCGGCCGCCGAGACGAGCGTGATTTCCATCGGGGTATCGATAGCTTCGGTGCCGAACACCACCCGCTCCGCCGACTGATCGGAATGGGCGTACTGGATCGTCACGCCGGTCACGCCACCTTCCCAGCGACGCTGACGCAGCAGGTCGTCGCGCAGTGGACGCCAGCCGTCTTCCGTGCGGATATCGAAGCGAAAACCGCCGTCGAGCGGCAGCCACGCGATAGGCCGCGCCCGCACCTGGGCTTCGTCGCCGGCTGATTCGAACAAAAGCGCTAGGCGCTGCGCTTCCTCGTTCAGGTCGGTGCGCGGATTGCGCGTGAGCTTCACCGACGCCAGCGACACCAGCAATCCGGCGATCACCAGCACTACCAGCATTTCCAGCAGCGTAAAGCCGGCCTGCGGCCGCACCTTCGCGCGGCGCGGCGCCTCGGGTGCTGAACAGTGCGGCTCGTGCTGCATTTTCACGTCGCGTGCTTCTGTTAAGAAAGACTTATTGCCAGGAACCGATGTCGGCGTCGTTGCCCTCGCCGCCCGGTTTGCTGTCGGCGCCGTAGCTGAACACGTCTATCTCACCGTGCACACCCGGGTTCAGGTACTGATATTCCTTGCCCCACGGATCGACTGGAACGCGATCCATATAACCGCCGCCTTTCCAGTTGTTCGGGATCGGATCGACGGCCGGCTTTTCGACCAGTGCGCGCAGACCCTGCTCTTGCGTCGGATAACGGCCGTTATCCAGCCGGTAAAGATTGAGCGACTGCATGATCGAGCCGATATCCGCCTTCGCCGCCACGCGCCGCGCCTCGTCCGGGCGGCTCATGATCTTGGGCACGATCAACGCGGCGAGAATGCCGAGAATCGCGATCACGACCATGATTTCGATCAATGTAAAACCACGCTGGCGACGCGCGCCGGATGCCGTCTGGAGTTCGTAGCGGCGCTTCATCCACATTTGCATGACTAGATCTTCCTTTCCAATTGATGTCGTTACAGCGCTCAGGCCTAACGTGTTTTTCGACGCCTGTTCGCCACCCTGGCCGGATCATTCGTCGGAACAATCAACGGTCGTTGCGGGCAGGCAAACATTCTATAGGTCCGGCTTGCGCGGATTTCACTTCGTAAGCGTCGCCCGACTGGTCCACTTGATCCGGGACGGTTTCAGCGCACATAAATTGTCGGACCGGGCGCGTTCGGCGGCAGGAAGACTTCAGAGCGTGAGCCGTTCCTGTCAATGATGATCGAGCGGGCCCGCACTTCCTTGATCGTCACGCCTTGCGTGAGCGGCCCGCCCAGCGAGATCGCGCGCGCCGGTTCGCCGCCGTAGCTCACGATCGCCGCCGCGCCATGTTGCAACGCGAGGATCCCGAACAGATGCACGTCCTGGTTCTCCTGATGCTTTAGCTGCCCGCCGAAGAGCGTAGCCGCCTGTTCCACCGACGGCGCACGTCCCGCCGCCGCCGCAGGTAGCGGCGCGCTCTCGTGGGCGGTCAGCGTGATGACCCACCAGGTCAGCGTCGCGCAAAAAATGGCGAGCGCGATGAGCGAAAGAAGGCGGGTTTGGAGGGCATTCATGGGATGGCTTCTTCACTGCACCAGATTGTTCAATTCGATGATCGGCAACA
Source organism: Caballeronia mineralivorans PML1(12) (assembly GCF_001028175.1). Classification (GTDB taxonomy): domain Bacteria; phylum Pseudomonadota; class Gammaproteobacteria; order Burkholderiales; family Burkholderiaceae; genus Caballeronia; species Caballeronia mineralivorans. The sequence continues at coordinate 2,757 of NZ_AEJF01000161.1, read as the reverse complement.
TCACCGCCAGCACGATCACCAGCACGACGCCGCCCATCGCGAGAATCAGCAGCGGTTCCAACAGGCTCGTGAGAAACATCGTGCGGCGTTCGAGTTCGCGCGCTTCGCCTTCGGATGCTCGGTCAAGCATGGTCGTGACGTCGCCGGTGGCTTCGCCCGAGCGGATCAGATGCACCAGCACGGGCGGAAATGTCTTCGTATTGCCGAGCGCGCGTGACAAAGAGGTGCCCTCGCGCACGCGGACGATGGCGTCTTCGATGTTCGCGCTCATCGCGCGGTTGCTCAAGGTTTCGCCCGCGGCTTGCAGCGCGCGCAGGATCGGCACGCCGGCTGCTGTCAGGATCGCGAGCGTGCTGGCAAAACGCACGGTGTTATATCCGCGAACGAGTTTGCCGAGCAACGGCGCCGTGAGCAGCCACCGGTCGAACGCCATTCGCGGACCGGGCCGCGCGAGCAGGCTCTTGATGAACCAGCTCACCAGCGCCACGCCGATCAGCCCAGCCCACCACCAGTTCCGCACGAAACCGGAGAGCGCCATCATCGCGATGGTGAGAAACGGCAGCGCTTGTTTCGTGCTCGCGAACACGTTCACCACTTGCGGCACGACATAACTCAGCAAGAACGTGACGATCCCGAACGCGATCAGCGTAACGATCGCGGGATAGGTGAACGCGAGCACGATCTTCTGCTTGAGCGCATTGCGTTGCTCGATGTAGTCGGCGAGCCGCGACAGCACGAGGCCGAGCTTGCCGGTATGCTCCCCGGCCGCGACCAGCGCGCGATAAATCTCGGGGAAATCGCGCGGATGTTGCGCCAGGGCATTCGCGAACGAATGGCCACCGAGTACTTCGGCGCGGATCGCGGCCATCAACTCGCGGATGTAATCGCGCTCCGATTGCTCGGTGAGCACCGAGAGCGTTTCGCCAAGCGGAAGACCTGCTATCAGGAGGCTGGCGAGTTGTCGTGTGAGGATGGCCTGCTCGCGCTGAGACAAGCGCTTTCCCAGCGATAACCGCTGTTTGCGCTCACCGCGCGTGCGTGTACCTGCTGCTTCGACCACAAGCGGCGTCAGCCCCTGCGTTCTTAGCTGGCTGCGCGCGGCACGGGCGCTATCGGCATCGAGTACGCCTGTCTGCGACTTGCCCGCCTGATCGATTGCCTCGAAACGAAACGCCGGCATGGATGTTTAGTCTCCGCCTGTCACGCGCAGCACTTCTTCCAGCGACGTCGCGCCACTCGCCAACCAACGGTTCGCGTCCTCACGCAGCGTGCGCATTCCCTGCGCACGGCCGGCGGTCAAAATTTCGGCATCCGATGCATTGCGGTGGATCAGCGCGCGAATGGGATCGTCCAGCAACAACAGTTCGTACACGCCGCGACGTCCCGCATAACCCGAGTGGCCGCACTTGTCGCAGCCGACTGCGTGCCAATGAACCTGGCCGTTCTCCTCACGTTCTTCCTTGCACACCGGACACAACTGCCGCACGAGCCGCTGCGCCAGCACGCCGAGCAGCGACGACGCGAGCAGATACGGCTCGACGCCCATATCGGTGAGACGCGTGACGGCGGATGCGGCGTCGTTCGTGTGCAGCGTCGCAAGCACGAGGTGGCCCGTCAGCGATGCCTGCACGGCAATCTGCGCCGTTTCCAGATCGCGGATTTCCCCGATCATGATGATGTCCGGGTCCTGCCGCAAAATCGATCGCAACGCGCGCGCGAAGGTCATGCCAATGCGCTCGTTCACCTGCGTCTGGCCGATCCCGCCGAGGTCGTATTCGATCGGATCTTCCACCGTCATGATGTTGGTGGTGGCGGTTTCGAGCCGCGACATCGAGGCGTACAGCGTGGTTGTCTTGCCGGAACCCGTCGGGCCAGTCACCAGCACGATGCCGTGCGGACGGCCGATCAGCTTGTCGAAGTGGACCAGCGTATCGCGCGCCATACCCAGCGTTTCGAGGTTCAGCCGTTGCGCGTCTTTTTCCAGCAGACGCAGCACCGCGCGTTCGCCATGACCGGTCGGCAACGTGGAAACACGCACGTCCACCGGCCTGCCGCCTACGCGCAGCGTAATGCGGCCATCTTGCGGTAACCGCTTTTCCGCGATATCCAGCTGCGCCATGATCTTGATGCGCGAAATCAGCGCACCGTGCAGCGCCTTCTTCGGGCGCACGACGTCGCGCAAGGTGCCATCGACACGAAAACGCACGACCGAAGACGTCTCGAACGGTTCGATATGAATATCCGATGCCTGTTCACGCGCCGCCTGCGTGAGCAGCGCGTTGATCATGCGGATGATCGGCGCGTCGTCTTCCGATTCGAGCAAATCCTCTATTTCGGGAATGTCCTGCATCAGCCGCGATAAATCGACTTCACCTTCCACTTCGCCCACGACCTGCGCCGCGGTGCCGTCGTTACGTGAGTAGGCTGAATTGATCGCGGCTGAGAGCTCGGCCACCGGCAAACGCACGATGGAAAGCGCGCCGAAGTTGCGGGCGACTTCGGCGAGTGCGGCGTCGCTGGTTTTATCGCTGATCCACACTTCGAGGCTGTCCGCGTGCTGGTGCGCCACGAGAATCTGCCCGGTCCGCGCAAAAGCGTAAGGGATCAGCCGCGCCGCAAGCGGCGACGGCGCAATGCGCTCAGCGTGCTCGGCCACGACAGCGGGCGAAATCGCCGTTGCTTGCGCCGCTGCCTGGGTCGACACACCGGCTCGCGCCGCTGCTGACGACGCGGAAGCTGACGGCGGCGTGGACGGCG
>NZ_AEJF01000160.1 GCF_001028175.1 Caballeronia mineralivorans PML1(12) | reverse complement strand
GCTCACGGCTGCACTCCGGGCGTCGCGGTGGAAGGCGCGACGGGCACAGGGTTGACCTGGACAGCACCATTGGTCGCCGGCGCGGGAGCCGACTGCGGTGGCGCCATCTGCTGGCGCCGCATCTGGTCAAGATTGAACAGGTTCATCGCGGCCGAGCCGCCTTCGGCCGGGCCGATCGGCTTCGGCGGCACCACCGGATCGTCGTTGTCCTTGATCAGGTTGTTGTCCGACTTGTACGCACCCTGCACGCCCTGGATGTAGTCGTAGCGGTTCGACGTCACGGCCTGAGCAGTATTGCGATCGGTGATGATCACGGGGCGCAGGAACACCATCAGGTTGGTCTTGGCGCGGGTCTTCTGTTCCGAACGGAACAACTGGCCGATCCAGGGGATATCGCCCAGCAGCGGCACCTTGCTGTTGCTGACCTGGTAGTTGTCCTGCATCAGGCCGCCCAGCACGATGATCTCGCCGTTATCGGCGAGCACCGTCGACTGGATCGAGCGCTTGGTGAACTCCGGGCCGGACGGGTTGGTCGTCGGGTTGGTCGTGCCGTTCACGATCGCCGAGTCTTCCGTGTAGAGCTGCAGCTTCAGGATTCCGCCATCGGTGATCTGCGGCTTGATGTGCAGCGTCAGACCGACGTCGACGCGGTCGAACGTATTGAACGCGTTGCTCGTGGTGCCGCTCGTGAGATTCGAATACGAACCGGTCTGGATCGGCACGTTCGTGCCGACAACGATCTTGGCTTCCTCGTTGTCGAGCGTGATGAGGTTAGGTGTCGACAGCACGTTCGCGTCGGCGGTCTGCGATAGCGCCTGCAGCAGCGCGCCGAGCCCCTGCACACCGAAAATGTTGTGCACCCAGCCAACGTTGAGCCCCTGCTGGATATTCTGGTTCGCGAGCGCCCCGGCAAGACCGCCGCTGGTGGTGGTCGCGGCGGCTATCGCGGCTGCACCCGTCAGGTTGATGATGCTGTTGCCGGAGCCGGTCGCCAGATTCGTGCCGGCAAAGATCGAATTGTTCGCGACCTGCCACTGAATGCCGAGATTGGCGTTCGTGTTCGAGTTCAGTTCGACGATCAGCGCCTCGATATAGACCTGCGCGCGCCGCGCGTCGAGTTGGTCGATCACCGCCCGCAGGTTGCGGTACACCGAGTCCGACGCCGTGATGATCAGCGAGTTGGTGGCAGAATCCGCCTGGATCATGCCGCCTGGCTGATTGTCGTCGCTCTTTTCCTTGTCGCCGCCGAGCAGGCCGCCGGAACCGGAACCGCCGCTCGAGCCGTATGCACCTCCTCCCCCACTGCCGCCCATCGGCGACGCTGTCGAACTGCTTCCGAGTCCGCCCGACGGTAGCGGTGGCGTACCCGCTGTACCCGTCGAACTGCTGCCAAACGAACCGCCGCCGCTCTGGTTGAATGAATTCGCGTCGTTCGAGCCGGCCGACGAGCCAGTATCGCCGCCTTTGCCGAGCATCCCGCGCAGGGTCTTCGCGAGCTTCGTCGCGTCCGCGTTGCGCAGCGCCACGACGTGCATGTTGCCGGGCTGTCCGGTCGGCCCGTCGAGCTGTTTTGCGAGGGACGCCGCCGCGTTCAGCCGGCCGGCGTTTGAAGCGCGCAGCAGCAGCGAGTTGGTGCGGGGGTCGGCGGTGACCGATACCTTCAGCGTCGTGTCGGTGCTGCCGATCGAGCCCGGATCGAGCATCTTCGTGAGCTGCTGCGCGGCGTCGATCGCGTTCGCGTTTTTCAGCGGCACGACCTGGACCTGCTGGCCCGCCGCCGTATCCACGCCCGCGATGATCTGCGCGATACGCCGCACGTTGTCAGCGTAGTCGGTGACGACCAGCGTGTTGTTCGCCGGATAGGCCGCGATCGTATTGTTCGGCGAGATCAGCGGACGCAAAACGGGCAGCAAATTATTGGCCGATTCGTTCCTCAGCTGGAACACCTGCGTGACCACCTGGTCGCCGCGCGCAACCGGCGCGTTGCCGACGTAGGTCGGCACGCCCTGCAGCTTGGCGTCGGCTTCGGGCACGACTTTCAATACGCCGTGGTCCTGCACCAGCGCGAAGCCCTGCATCCGCAAAGCCGACTGCAGGGTCTTGAGCGCCTGATCTTCAGGCACCGCATTTTCGGACACGAGATTCAACTGACCTTTCACGCGCGGGTCGACGATGATCGTCTTCCCCGTCGCGGCACCGATCGCCTTCGCTACCTGATCGATATCCGCATTGACGAAATTCAGTGTCACCTGTGCGTGCGCAAGTTGCGTGGTGACAAGTCCAGCCACCAGCAAAGCCGTCGCTAAGCGACGCAATGCCATATGTTTTCTTCTCATGGAGTGTGATGTCTAGACCTGCTGATCACGCCGCAGCAGACCAATCGCATTGCGCGTCTTTCGACGCGTTTAATGCCGCGATGGCCTGAAACAGACGTTTCCAGGGCCGGTGCCCGGGCAATGCCATATCCCAAAAACGTGAACCATAGCAGCTTTTCATGTCACCTTTGTCACAAAAGAACTAATTCTCGGCCGACGATCCTCAAAATACTAAAGTGCCTGAACGCGGAAAAAAATCTTCATATAAAAACAGAGTTGATTTAACCCTTACTTGATGCTTTCACTCTGCCAGGCGCGGCATATTTGATATATTTTGGCTGCTTCGCCTGCACAGGCGACGCATTTGGGTCCGGTCCGCTTATAAAGACAGACGCGGCTAATCGCGTTGACCTGGGAACGCCCTTCATTTAATTGGCGCCACATGACTTGGCTATGTCGGATGGGTGAATTTAAAACCCAATAGTCTGCCGGTATGATACGGGCGGATTAGCGCGATGGATGCGTCTTATGCGGGTGGGTTTTCCCGCATTTACCGAGTATTAGCAGTTTTTACCAGATGTTACAGGGTTTTGCCGATGAAGCGATGCCTTCGCCGCAGCCACGCGCGGAGCTCGGACACGCAGTCGATCAAGACGGTACCTCTATGATGAAAATGTTTTTGCGACTCTTTGCGATGGGATTCGGCGCCTTGCTGGCAGCCGCGCCCGCGCACGCCGACTGTTTCGACGAAGCCGCCAAGTATCAAAAGGTCAATCCGCTGATCCTGCGAGCGATCGCGTGGCAGGAGTCGCACAACCAGCCCGACGCGATGAACAAGAACGCGAACGGTTCCATCGACTATGGTTTGATGCAGATCAATTCCGTCCACTTGGGCCAGCTCGCGCAGTACGGCATTTCGACCACCACGCTGATGCAACCGTGCAAGTCGGTCTATATCGCCGCGTGGCATTTGCGCCAGAAGATGAACAAGTATGGCAACACGTGGCAAGCAGTCGGCGCTTATCACTCGGAAACACCGACGCTGCGCGACCAGTATTCAAGGCAGATCATCAATATCCTGGGCAAGTGGAAGCTGCTGACGGCATCGCGCTGATTCGGGTTCGTTTCACTTCGTTTTCGCCCGGCTGTTTCTATATCTTCTGATTTTCATCGCATGGCGCGGCGTTCCAGCCGCGTTTGATGCACAATTCCGCGTTCCAGCTCGCCGCCTTTACAGGCGGGTTTTCTTGAAAGCGCCACCGTTTTCAGCGGCCGCTCGCGCGACTACGCGCCTTCTTTCAATGTCAAACGCGATGAATCAGCCACTGCCAGTCACCGTGCTTGCCGGCTTGCCAGGCGTAGGCAAGACCACGCTGCTCGACCATTTGCTCGCGCATCACGCCGGAGCCGGTATCGCAGTCGTTCGCGGCCGGATCGACGACCTGTCGGGTGAAATCGCCGGCGTTGCCGCCGAAGATCGCTTCGATGCGATCGTGGTCGAAGCGTCCGGTACCGACGATCCACAGGTGATTGCGGAAAGCCTCGTCTTCGATAACGACATCGCACGCCTCGACACGATCGCGACCGTCGTCGATGCGGAGAGCTTTTTGCGCGATTACGCGTCGACCGATGCGCTGAGCGAACGCGAAATCGCAAGTGATGACCACGATGACCGGACGATCGTAGAGGTACTGATCGCGCAGATCGAGTTCTGCGATGTGATCGTGATCAACAAAACGGATCTCGTCGATACCGCCGCCCTGGCGAAACTCAGGCGCATCCTGCACGCGCTCAATCCGCGGGCCGAACTGATCGATGCGCGTTTAGGCGCTGTGCCTTCCAGCGAGTTGATGAACACGAACCGCTTCGACTTCGACGCGACCTCCAGCGCGCCAGGCTGGCTGGCGATGCTGAACGCCGATCCGGATTCCGCGTCGGCGTTTGCGGCGGATGACCGTGGCATCGGCGGTTTTGTTTATCGCGCACGCCGGCCGTTTCATCCCGAGCGGCTGTGGGCACTGGTGCATCAGGAATGGCCGGGTGTCCTGCGTTGCAAGGGCTTTTTCTGGCTGGCGACGCGCAGCGATATTGGCGGATCGCTGTCGCAAGCGGGCGGCACGTTGCGGCACGGTCCGGCGGGCATGTGGTGGGCAGCGCAGGATCGCAGCGAATGGCCAACCGGCGATGCGGAGCTGGAAGCGGAAATTGCCGCAGACTGGTACGGCGATGCCGACGATATGACTATCGGCGACCGGCGTCAGGAACTGGCGATGATCGGAATCGGCCTGGATGAGCCGCATTGGCGGGCTGCATTCGACGCCTGTCTTCTCACCGATGAAGAGTGGTCGCGCGCTTCAGAGGCATCGTTCGGCGATCCGTTTCCATCGTGGGAAATGGACGAGGATGAGCACGATCACGACCATGATCACCATGACCACGGCGACGATTGCGATTGCGGCGCCCACGGACATTAATCCGCACGCTCACGGATGAAATCTCCGCTGCGGGCGAAAAAAAACCCGCCAGAGGCGGGTTCGATACTGACAATCGGCTACAACTTACCGCTTGTTCACTGCGTCCTTGAATGCCTTGCCAGCCGTGAACTTGACGGTCTTGGCGGCCGGAATCTTAATGGATTCGCCGGTCTTCGGATTACGGCCGGTGCGCGCTGCGCGCTTGCCCGAGCCGAAACTGCCGAAGCCAATCAACTGCACGGCGTCGCCCTTCGAGACGGCCTTCTTGACCACTTCGAGCAACGTATCCAGCGTTTCGCCGGTTTGAGCCTTGCTGGCGCCGGTCTGAGCGGCCACGGCGTCGATCAGTTCCTGTTTATTCATTAAGGTTCCTTTATCAGTTTAGGTTGACACGAACAGCGCGAACGCGCCGATTATACGTGCGCGGGCCTTGCAGTCCAGTACTGGCGCGGGTCTAGCCCCCTCGCCCACTATTCCGGCAAACCCTTACACCCCGGCCGCCGGGCCACCTCCTTACTCGGCGGTTGTTATCATAACGCAGCGCAAACCCAATCAGGATAAGGGTTTCGAAGATTTAAGCATGACCGGACGCAAGTGAAAACCTTTTCCCGCAACGGTTTCATGCAAGCAATCCTTTCGTACTGGGGGTTTCACCCTTCGTTGGTTTTTGCCAACGGTTCTGGGACGATCCGGCGTTCACGCGCGAAGCCTTACCCCTATTAGCTTTGAGGGATCGCAGCGCAGCATCGGAAAAGCACCCCGACGCTCATATCATCAGCAGGCTTTCAAACCTTTCGTATGACCCATTCCTTTTGTAGCGAAAACGTGCTTGTCGATCGCTCGCGTTGGGCTCGGCGGCGCAATTTCTCGGTTCTGCAGGCGCAATTCGACGCTGGGCGGTTGTTTATCGACACATGGGCTGCGTGGCGCGACGATCCGCAGCGCTGCGAGCGCCTGCACTTCGTCGCAGTCGGGCCGCTGACGTCGCTTGATGTTCCCGATGTCTTCGCCGATCAGCCCGAGCTTTCCCAATCGCTAATCGATGCCTGGCCGATGCGGGTTGCAGGGCTTCATCGGCTCGAGTTCGAACAGGGGCGCGTGGTATTGACGTTGGCTATCGGTGAGTTGGGCAGCGTGCTGCAGAAGCTTTGGTTGCGTGCGGATTCCTTTTACCTGCGTCTCTCCGATACCGATGTGAAGCTTGCATATATCGTCAAAGCGCTGGCGCGCGTCGCAGGGGATCAGGCGACACTTTGCGCCGAGGCACATCCGCTGCTTTCGCGCGCGCTCGAAGATGCGGGTTTTGTCTGCGATGGCGATGAGACCCCGGGCAAGGCATACGTGAGCGCGCGCTTCGCGCCGCGCTGGCGCGTGCGGCGTCATGAACCACCGGTTGCGTTGGCGATTGAAGCGCTGACGTTCTCGGCAGAGTCTTTGACGGGCGCCACGCCAAGATCGCCTTCCTCGCAGCCACTCTCCCTACGCCATGCAATCGTCGTCGGGGCTGGCCTCGCCGGCTGTGCGATTACGGAACGCCTTGCCTCCAGAGGATGGCGCGTCACCCTGATCGAGCGCCACGACGATCTGGCCCGCGACGCATCGGGCAATCCCGCCGGCGTTTTCCATCCGATCGTCTGGCGCGACGACAGCATCGCCGCCCGCCTCACGCGCGCCGGATTCCTCTACGCACTTCACCGATGGTCGGAGCTCGAACGCGCTGGCCACAATCTTGAGCGCAGCCACGAAGGCTTGCTGCAAATCGCGGATTCCCCCGACGATGCGCGCGCGATTGCATCGGCGATGGCGCGTTTCGGCTTGCCGGCGTCCTACGTAATCGCCGTCGATGAACACGAAGCCACGCGCCTCGCTGCTCAGCCCGTCGCGCGGCCCGGATGGTTTTTCCCCCGCGGCGGCTGGATTTCTCCAGCCGCGATATGCGCAGCACAATGCGCGGCCGCGGGCGATCTGCTAACGACGCGCTTCGGCACGGAAGTCGCGCGTATCGAACGGGAAAACGCCACATGGACCGCCTTCGATACCGCTGGCCACGCACTCGCCCAGGCCCCTGTCGTGATCCTTGCGAACGCCGGCGATGCGCAACGCATCGCCGGGCTTCACGGACTTCCGACCTGCGGCGTGCGAGGCCAGCTCACGCTGCTGAACACGAGTCCACTGGATGGCTTACGCGTGCCGATTGTCGGCGATGGCTACGCCGTGCCGCTCGGCGCCCATCGCACGTTGACGGGCGCGACCTACGATATCGACGACACCGACGCCCGGATCCAGCCCCTCGGCCACACCGAAAACCTCGAACGCATCGCCAGAATGTTGCCGGCGATGACCTCGTTTGAACCGAAACCTGAAGTGCTCGAAGGCCGGGTGGCTTTCCGGTCGGTGACGAGCGACCGCATGCCGATGATCGGCGCCCTCGCTGACGAATCCGCCGCACGTGCCGACGCGACGCGTCTTTCCGGTGCATGGCCGCTCGATTTGCCGCGCTCGCCCGGTTTATACGGCGCGTTTGCGTTCGGTTCACGCGGACTGGTGTGGTCGACGCTCGCCGCCGAGCTGATCGCGGCGCAAATCGAGGGTGAACCGTGGCCAATAGAACGCGAACTGGCCGAAGCCATCGATCCGGCACGCTTCCTTCTACGTGCCTTACGACAAGGCGAGTTCAGCTAAAAACCTTCGCCGGAAAATTATCCACTGCGGCCTGTGGATAACGTGGCGAATTTCGCGCGAATGACCTGTGTACTCGCTGTGGGCGTAAACGGGACAACTCGGCCGCCCGACGAATCCGGCTAAAGTTGTTCCGTGTTCACCCTCTGGCGCCCACATCTTCACGATGCGCTTATGCGTCCTACAAGCGTTTGTAAACGCTGGCGAAAATAGAGTTATCCACAGAAATCGACCGGCCTTGTTAACGACTACTACGTATATATAAACAAAACTTGTAAACCTTAAAACCGGCGTCATCGGCAGCACTCAAAGTGAAAAAAGCCCGTTCCCGCAGACAAATTAACGATGAAGTCGGGTCCTTTGCGAGGTAGATTTTTCCTCATGCAGGCACGATAGAACTCATTGTTACCGCTTTATTTTCACCGGCGCGGCGATTGAAGAGAGGGTGCCGGGAGCTATGGCACAATCGCCGTTCTTTCGTTTGGCCGCCTCGCCGGCTTGTCGCTTCAAACCGCGCTCTACGCGAGTACGTGGATTGAAAAAAACACTGCGAACCTTGCCGTGACGGCAACGGACCACCAGGCCAATCGCCTGTCAATTGGCTAACCGGTCCTGATGGGGCTTGACGCAGCCTGAAGAATCATCAGGCAACGAACTTTTCCGGCAACGCGCACCGTTGCCGCGCACTAACTGCCTACTTACTGTCTATCCGCACGAGCTGCGAAGGAGAAGTCCTCACGATGAAGTCGGCCTTTTCATTCTTACCGGTCTGGCCGCTCGTACCCGATGCCATTTTTTGGGCCGGGCTCGCGCTGGTCGCCGCCGGCCTCTGCGGCGAACTGCTCTGGCGGGCCTGGCGCCTGCCGCGCATCACGGGCTACGCTGTCATTGGCCTAATTGCGGGCAATGCGGGTTTTGGCGTTATCGATGTCAGTTCGGCCGGGATCTCGCGGCCATTGCTCGATGTTGCGCTCGGCCTGCTCCTGTTTGAACTTGGCAGCCGGCTCGACTTGCGCTGGATTCGCCGGAATCCTTATCTGATCCTGTCGAGCATTGCGGAAAGCACGCTCACGTTCGGCTTCGTGCTAATCGCGTTGACGCTGTGCAAAGTGCCAACCATGCCGTCAGTTGTGATCGCCGCGATCGCCATGGCCACGTCACCAGCCATGGTCATTCAACTGCGCACCGAACTGCGCGCCGAAGGTCAGGTCACGCAGCGCCTGCTCACGCTGACCGCGCTTAACAGCATGTACGCCGTGATCGTGGAAAAGCTCGCGGCCGGCGTGCTGCATCAGGAAATCTACGGTAATACGCTCGCGACCATCGTGCAGCCGCTTTACCTGTTGCTCGGCTCGCTCGTGCTCGCCTTGGCGCTCGGGCTTGCGTGCAACCTGCTGTATCGACGGCTCAATACCGACGACGAACATTCGTTCGTCGCCCTGTTCGGGCTCGTGCTGCTCGCCATCGCCATCGCACATGTGTTCAAGCTGTCGACCATTCTTGCGTTGCTGGCGGCTGGCATCATCGTGAAGAATTCGAACGAGCGCCCACAACTCTGGCCCACGCATTTCGGCACCGCGGGCTGGTTGCTGACCGTGATTTTGTTTGCGCTGACGCTGACGTCGTTCGAATGGCACGATATCGCGCTTGGCGGTCTGGCCGCGCTGGCGCTGATCGTGGCGCGTTTTGTCGGCAAGCTCGCCGGTGTGCTGATCTTCGCGAAACCGAGCGGCCTCAACTGGAAACAGGGCGCGGCGCTCGGTGTATCACTAACGCCGATGTCGGCGCTGGCGTACCTTCTCGTCGACGATATGTATGTGCTTTATCCCGATTACGACCCGACGCTGCGGGCAATCGTGATGTGCTCGATCGTTGTACTGCAGATTGTTACGCCGTTTCTCGTGTATCGCAGCTTGTCGGCGATCGGCGAACGGCGCGAGTAACGTTTTATCCTGTTTTTTCTCGGGTCACCGGGCGTGTCATTGAGCGCGTTACCGGGCGCGTCGTGCCGATAAGGTGTCGGCCGAAGACCCAGGCTTTGTCAATCAAGAGGCACCATGTCACTCGAACCTTTCATCAACTCGGAGCCGTTCACCTTCGGCGTCGAACTCGAGATCCAGGTCGTCAACACGCACGACTACGACTTGACGAAGGCCGCCTCCGATCTCATGCGGCTCGTCAAGGACGAAAAAATCCCTGGCAACATCACGCCGGAAATCACCGAAAGCATGATCGAGTTGTCCACCGGCATCTGTACGACGCACGAACAGGCCGTAACGGACCTGCACGCCATTCGCGACACCCTGGTGGCCGCTGCTGACCACCTCAACGTGGGGCTGTGTGGCGGTGGCACGCATGCCTTCCAGCAGTGGAGCGACCGCCAGATCTTCGATACACCGCGCTTTCAGTACCTTTCCGAACTCTACGGTTACCTCGCCAAGCAGTTCACGGTGTTCGGCCAGCATGTGCACATTGGCTGCCCGGATCCGGACAGCGCATTGTTCCTGCTGCATTCCATGTCGCGCTTCATTCCGCATTTCATTGCGTTGTCGGCTTCCTCGCCGTACGTGCAGGGCGTGGATACCGGCTTTCATTCCGCGCGCCTCAATTCTGTATTTGCATTTCCCTTGTCTGGCCGTGCGCCGTTCACGCTGACATGGGACAGCTTTGAGGAATATTTCTCGAAGATGGTCAGCACCGGCGTGGTCAACAGCATGAAAGACTTCTACTGGGACATCCGGCCCAAGCCGGGTTTCGGCACGATCGAAGTCCGCGTGATGGACACGCCGCTGTCCGTCGATCGTGCCGCGGCGATTGCTTGCTACATCCAGACGCTCGCACGCTACTTGCTGCTCGACAAACCCCTTACGCTCAAGGAAGACGATTACCTTGTCTACACGTTCAACCGGTTCGAGGCATGCCGCTTCGGCCTGGAAGGCAGTTGTATCGATCCGCAGACGGGCGAGCGCCGCACGATCGCGGAAGATATCCTGGCGACGCTCGAAGTGATCGCGCCTCACGCCGACGCACTCGGCTCGAACGAAGCGCTGCGCCAGGTCGGCGATATCGCGCGCAGCAATATGAACGACGCGACCTGGCTGCGCGGCGTTTTCGACCGCGAGCGTTCGCTGCATGAAGCGGTGCGCCAGCAGTGTTTGCAGTGGCGCGAATGAACGGGACGACCGCGATTCGGCCGGTTTGAGCCCGTCGGAGAAAAAAAGAAACCCGCTTACCGGCGGGTTTTTTTTCGTCACTTTCTTTCTGACCGATGCCGATAGCTTCCCTCCAAGGTTTACTGTTATGAAGTCGTATACATACGTAATAGTAGTTAACAAGCATCGCGCGATTCTGTGGACAACCGATAAAATCGTCGAAAACTCAATGATTTGGAGTGCGCATAACCGTGGTGCCAAGCCTTGCATCGAGCGGGGCAACGCGGGACAACAAGCTGGCTGTTTTTTACGTGTGGGGGGTTATCAAGAATCGGCGCACATTGAATAATGCTGTTATCCACCCCCTTATCCACAAGGTTTTGTGAATAACTAAGGTGTACGTTTGTTCCGGGTCGCTTAGAATGTCGGTTTTACCGGCAGGGAGAAGCAGAGCCGGTGAACAAACGAAGCGCTCGACGGTCTAGAACAGGCGCCACGGAGAAACATAGATGTCCTGATCCGGACGACGAACTAGCCGCATCGGTTCGATCGCCTGAATTTTGAGACGGTAGTTGATACGGAAGGATTCGTCGGTCGGATACGTCGGCGATTAAGCCTGCAGCGACTTGGGTAAAACGAGCGGGGTCTGACGTTTTACCGGTTTCAAGCCGTTGCTGAACCATCAGATAAGCATCAAGAAAGACGAAGCGAACGACTATGAGCGAAGGCGTATATGGAGAGCAGGCCACAGGGCGGGTGACCCACGGCTTGCTGCGGTTGAGCACGGCGATGCGTAGCCAGGCATGGGAATGGGCTGAGGGTGCGGGCTTGACGCCGACCCAGGGCGAAATTCTTGTGTTGCTGATGCAGCGACGCGGTCCAATGCGGCTTGGCGAGATCGCACGGGAAACGGCCTTGACTGCCGCGACCACTAGCGATGCCGTCAGCACGCTGGAAGGCAAGGGTCTGGTCGAAAAGCGCCGGGCGCTTGACGACGGCCGCGCGCTGGCAGTGCGCCTGACCGCGCGCGGACGCACAGCGGCGAAGAAGGCGCTGGTCTGGCCGGAGTTTTTGTCGAAGGCAGTCGGCACGTTGAAAGCCGATGAGCAGACGCAGTTGTACCGCAGCTTGCTCAAGACCATTCGACAGCTCGAAGTGGTGCAGCAGATTCCGCCGCATCGCATGTGCCTGAGCTGCACGCACCTCGAAGCGAGCAAGAATCCCAAGAAAACGCCGCATCACTGCACGTTGCTGAACATCGACATGGCCGATACCGACCTGCGTCTCGATTGTTCGGTATACGAAGAAGGCGATCTTTCCAAGCAGAAGAAGAACTGGAAGATTTTTGCGCAGGTCGCATAAGCGCCGCTGCGTAAACCGCCTGCTTCGCTAATCGTGCTTCGCGTGCTGAACGCGAAGCACGCGAGTGTCGGTTAGACTATTCGAGCTGCGCGCCCGTTGGCGGCGTGCTGGCTGCTCGACTGTGCCTCTTCTTTCCGTGCGCCGCTTGATGCCGCGCTCCGACCTCAGCTTGCCGGCTATCCTGGATGACCGCCGATGAAACGTGAAGTCCTGGCGATACGCCACGTCTATTTCGAAGATCTCGGCAGCCTGGAACTGGTACTGGGGGATCGTGGCCAACTGGTGCGTTATCTCGACGTGGGCCGTGCTCGCATCGACGCTCCTAATCCACTCGACACTTCATTGATGGTCGTCCTCGGCGGCCCGATCGGCGCATATGATGATGCGCTGTTTCCCCATTTGAATCCGTTGCTTGCGATGCTGGAAAAGCGCATTGCGGCCGGGTTGCCGACTATCGGCATCTGCTTGGGTGCGCAGTTGATCGCCCGGGCGCTGGGTGCGAAGGTTTATCCGGCGGCGCAAAAGGAACTTGGATGGAAGGCGCTGACGCTGACCGAGGCGGGACGGGCGTCGGCGTTGCGGCATTTTGAAGTGGATGGTCAGTCGACGCCGGTTCTTCACTGGCATGGCGATACCTTCGATCTGCCCGATGACGCCACGCGGTTGGCTTCCACAGACCTTTGCGAGAATCAGGCTTTCAGTTGGGGCGATCACGTTCTAGGCCTGCAATGCCACCCTGAAGTTCTCGTCGACCGGTTTGAAACCTGGCTGATAGCGTACCCTGGCGACGTGGCGGAAAGCGGCACTGACGTTCCGACCTTACGCGCCGATACGCTCAAGCATGGCCCTGCGCTCGAACGTGCCGCGCGCAAGATGTTCGGCGAATGGCTCGACCGCTTCGAGCCGGCTAAATAAAGGTTTAGAGAAAGCACTGAAGGTAACGCACCATGAATCCCGTCATCGACGCCGTCCTTGCAGGCGTAGTCGCACCGCTTGGCACGCAGGGCAAATACAGCGCGATTCACAAGGTGCCGGTGGCGGTGCGGGTTCATGTCGGCGAAACCGGCATGGAGGGCGACCACCAATTCGAGCGCAAGCATCACGGTGGCCCCGAGAAAGCGCTGCATCACTACAGCCGCGACCACTACGCCGTCTGGCGCGACGAATGGCCCGAATCATCAACGGGTTTGACGCGCTTCGATACCCCTGGCGCATTCGGCGAAAACATCTCGACTCGCGGTTTGAATGAAGCAGATGTTTGTGTCGGCGATGTATATCGTCTGGGCACGGTGATCGTGCAGGTGTCGCAGCCGCGCCAGCCGTGCTGGAAACTCAACCTCCACTTTTCCCGCGATGACATGTCGCGGTGCGTGCAGCACACGCGTCGTACCGGCTGGTATTACCGCGTGCTGGAACCCGGTGAAATGGGCGCTGGCGATGTCATGGAGCGGCTCGCGCGACCGCATCCCGAATGGAGCGTCGAGCGTCTGTTACGAGTGCTTTACGTCGATCGTGACGATCAGCCTTCGCTTGAAAAGATGACGATGCTCGAGGCATTGACGCCGTCATGGCGAAGTACCGCGGCGAAGCGGCTCGATACCGGCAAGGTTGAGTCCTGGGCGTTGAGATTGAATACGCCAGAGGGCGAGAAGTAGGGCGTTGATGTTATCGGTAAGGCAATCGCGCCCGCTATCAGCAGGGAAAAAACCGAAGTGCTATTCTAAAACGCCCTTTTCCCTCCCTCGGAAACTCTCCCATGAGCGCTCTGTTTTCGCCATTCACGCTGCGGGGCGTGACGATTCCGAACCGCATCGTCGTCTCGCCGATGTGTCAGTACTCAGCCGAACGCGGCGAAGCCACCGCATGGCACATGATCCACCTCGGACACCTCGCGCTCTCCGGCGCCGGCATGCTCTGCCTCGAAGCCACCGCAGTGGAACCCGATGGCCGCATCACGCCCGGCGACCTCGGCCTCTGGGACGATGCGACCGAAGCCGCGCTCAAACCGGTCATTGACGCAATCCGAAAGTATTCGCACATTGCCATCACGATGCAACTCGGCCATGCCGGCCGCAAAGCGTCGAGCGCGGTGCCATGGGAAGGCGGTCAGCTGATCTCTGTGTCAGAAGGCGGCTGGATGCCCTCGGCACCGTCGGCGATTCCGCATAAAGAGGATGAAACGCCGCCGCTCGCACTCGATGCAGCCGGCCTGATCCGCGTGCGTGAAGCTTTCGTGGCAACGGCGAAACGCGCCGCGCGCCTGGGGTTGGATGGGCTCGAAGTGCATGCCGCCCACGGTTATCTGCTGCATCAGTTTCTCTCGCCGCTGGCGAACCAGCGCACCGACGAATACGGCGGTTCGCTCGAAAATCGCATGCGTTTTCCACTCGAAGTGTTTGACGCCGTGCGCGCGGCTTTTCCCGCCGATAAACCCGTCGGCTTGCGTGTGTCGGCATCGGACTGGGTGGAGGGCGGCTGGGATCTCGAGCAGACCATCGCGTTCGTGAAGGAGTTGCAGAAACACAAGGTGGACTGGATCGATGTCTCGTCGGGCGGCGTATCGCCGCTGCAAAAAATTCCGCTGTCACCCGGTTATCAACTGCCGTTTGCAAAAGCCATCAAGGAAGCAACGGGCGTGAACACGATGGGCGTTGGCCTGATCACCGACCCGCAGCACGCCGAAGAGATCATTGAGTCCGCTCAGGCGGATATGGTCGCGCTGGCGCGTGCGCTGCTCTACAATCCGCGCTGGCCGTGGCACGCGGCCGCGCAGCTTGGTGCGACTGTCGAAGCGCCGCCGCAATACTGGCGCTCGCAGCCGCGCGACCAAAAAGCGTTGTTCGGCGATATCTCTTTCGGCCAGCGCTGAAACACGCAGCATGAATAAAGAGAGCGGTTGAACTCGTGCGCGCCTAACGTGTACGATGCCGATGTTCGCCTGCGTGGTTTCAACCGTGCAGGCAGCAAAACGAAGGACAGCAACGCGGCGGCGCCTCGCATTCAGGCCGCCGCGTTTTTTTAATCCACGTTCCGGTTCGTCACCGTTCGCGTGAAACCGGGACGGGGCGAAGTTCAAGCGTCTGCTAAGCCAAACCGATTCGTTTTAAAGGATTCATTCGATGAGTTCACGGAGGGTCGCCGTCCGCCGTTCGGGCATACACGGCAAGGGCGTTTTCGCCGCGATGCCACTCGCGAAAGGCGAGCGGATTATCGAGTACAAGGGCGAACGCATTTCGTGGAAAGAGGCGTTGCGCCGTCATCCGCACAACCCGGACGAGCCGAACCACACGTTCTATTTCGCGCTCGAAAACGGCAAGGTGATCGACGGCAAAGTCGATGGCAATAGTGCGCGCTACATCAACCATTCGTGCGCGCCGAATTGCGAAGCTGAAGAGAAGGAAGGGCGCGTGTTCATCCACGCGCTGCGTGCGATCAAAACCGATGAAGAGCTGTACTACGACTACGGTCTCGTCATCGACGGTCGCATCACGAAGAAGCTCAAGAAGGAATACGAGTGCCGCTGCGGCGCCAAAAAGTGCCGCGGCACGATGCTGGGGCTGAAGAAGAAAAAGTAGGGCTTTCGTACTGAAGTAAAAAACGCCACGGCAGGTCTTCCCCGTGGCGTTTTTCTATGCCGGTTTCAAAGGCATCCGCACGATGAAACGCGCGCCGCCTTCGGGCGCTGGCGCATCCTCGTAATGCACGCTGCCGTTGTGCAGCACCATGATGTCGTGGACGATCGCGAGGCCCAGTCCGGCGCCGCCTTCCACGCCGTGGCCATCGCCGCGGAAGAAGCGTTTGAAGAGATCCTGCTGCTGTTCCTGCAGCACGCCCGGACCGTTATCTTCCACCACGATTTCGCCCATCTTGCGGCCATTTTCGTCGACGGTTTGCGTCACCGTGACCGTCACGCGTGCCCCTTCGACTCGCGACGTGGGCACGTATTTCAGGGCGTTATCGATGAGATTGCCGATCACCTCGCGCACCAGCACGAGGTTGCCGCGCACGATCAGGGGATGTTCGTTATCGGGGTCGTCAAGACGCTGGAAGCCCATGTCGACACCCGCGGCCAGCGCGCGCGGCACCCATTCGGCGCCGGTTTCGAACGCGAGCGCGGCGTAGTCGAAATCGGTAAAACGCGCGGCCTGTTCGCCCGGCTCGGCGCGCGCGAGCGAGAGCAACTGGTTCGACAATCGCACAGCCCGATCCGCCGATGCCCGCAGCTCCTTCACCGCTTCCAGCACCTTCGCCGGGTCCTTCGCGCTCGCCGCCTGCTCGGCGTGCAGCTTCACGGCGGTGAGCGGCGTGCGCAACTGATGCGCGGCATCGGCAATAAATTTGCGCTGTCCGTCGAGCGCCGTCTTCAGGCGCTCGAGCAGGGCGTTCATCGCGCTCGTCAGCGGACGAATTTCGATGGGAACGAAGGATTCGTCGACCGGTTCCAGCGACATGTGGGTCTGCCGGTTGAGGGTATCGGCGAGATCGGTCAGCGGGTTGAGTTGCTGGTTCACCACGCGCCACACGATCACCCAGCCCGCGAGCAGCAGGAGCAGCAGCGGCATCATGATCGCGACCATGAACTCGACGGCAATCCGGTAACGCGAGCCCACGCGCTGTGCCACTTCCACAACGATTGGATTGCCGTGCAACTGATCGACACGCACCTGGGCCGCGCGCACGCTCGTACCCTGATAGTTTGTCTCGAAGACGTAGGCGTAATGAATCCGGCGCACGTTCGTGCCGGCCAGCGGCAGATCGGGTTCGCCGGCGATTTCGTTTTCACCGTCACTGATGCGGTAGATCAGTTGTTCGACGGGATCGGAAAACATCGCGCGGGCGAGCGGCGGCACGGTCAACGGTGCGTCGACGCCAGCGAGCTGGATCTGCTTCGAGATAGCCGTGGCGAGATCGGCGAGCGAGCGATCGACCACGTGCTGGGTGTATTGCCACGCGAGCCAGTACGCCATCAATCCGCTCATCAGCGCGAGCAACGACAGCGGCGCGGCTAGGCGACGCAGCAGCGAGCGTCGCAGGCTGGGAGGCACACGCGCAGACTTGGTTGCCGTCTGCGCCAGATGCAGCCAGTCGGCGCGATCGAAACGTTCATCGGGCGTGCGCCGGGGAGGGAATCGCAAGGTGCTGGGTGACCGCTCGTCAGGCTGATTAAGCCGTCTACAAACCGCTTACGCGGCCTGCCGGATTTCCTGCAGCAAGTAGCCGAAACCTCGCACCGTCACGATTTCCACGCGGCAGTTTTCGAGTTTCTTGCGTACCCGGTGCACGTACACTTCGATCGCGGTGTCGCCGAGATCACCGCCGAAGTGCGTCAGGTGATCCTGCAACTGGGCCTTGCTGACCACGCGGCCGTGACGCAGCAACAGCATTTCGAGCACGGCGAATTCGCGCGGCGACAGTTCGAGCGGTTTTTCGTCGTTGAAAATGCGGCGATCCACGCCCGACAGACGCAAGCCGCCCAGCGATACTTCCGGACGCGGTACATCGCCGTGCGGGCCGCTGCGGCGCATGACAGCGCGAATCCGGGCTTCGAGTTCGGCGGGCTCGAACGGCTTGAGCATGTAGTCGTCGGCGCCGCTGTTCAGGCCCTGGACGCGGTCATGCAGCTCGTCGCGTGCGGTCAGGATGATCACCGGCGTATGACGATTGCCCTGGCGGAAACGGGACAACAGCGTCATGCCGTCGATACCCGGCAAGCCGAGATCGAGAATCACCAGTTCATGGCGATTTTGCGTGAGCGCTTGCTCCGCGAAAATGCCGTCGTGGACCATATCGACGGTAAAGCCGGCTTGTTCAAGGCTACTTTGAATGCCGCGCGCGATGGGGCGGTCGTCTTCGATCAGAAGGATTCGCATGGAAGTCGCTCTTATACGATGGGTTGGGCTCGATTGCGCGTCGCGGCCGCCAGCCGGAACTGCTTACCTTTCTTTACCGCGGCGCCGTCCGAGTCATATCAGCAATCCTTTTACGCCAAACGCTGCACCGCGCCTCGCCGTGCAGCGATTCTCCTGCGGCTGGACTTGCCGTAATCCCCCCAATCCACGGATGCCGCGCCGAGATCGGTTTCTGGCATGCCCGCTCGCCCCGTGTGGCGACAAATTCAGTCGCAGCAAGGGGTTGATAGGCTGTCCAAACCGTATGCGCTGCTGATTGTACAGTGTCGGTCTGTCCCGCCAATGGACTGGCGGTACCGGAGCGCCTGAGTCGTTAAGAAAGCTTACGCTCGTATTAATGATTTGCTTTCCCGCTGAAAGGCTTTGTTGTCAAAGACTTGCAATTACCTTTGTTTATGCTTTCGAATGAGCGCGTTCGGGCGGTTTCCGGGCAGCTTATTGCGATTTTCGAATGTTATTGTTTGTAATATGACTGTTACGCATTTGTCGCAGTAGTCAGCTTGGTAAGGGGATTTCAGGCGGCTCATGTGATTGAGTCGATGAATCTTGCGAGTCTCGCATCGCGTTCCGTCAGGCCTTTTGCAGCGTGCGTCGAGAGCGTGATTTCCACCTTGTCGTACACGTTCGACCACTCGGGATGGTGATCCATCTCCTGCGCTTTGATTGCCACCCGCGTCATGAAACCGAACGCCTCGTTGAAGTCAGCGAACTTGAAACTTCGGTGAATCGCATTGCTATCTTCGCTGAGTTGCCACTGCTTTAACTCGGCGAGAAGTGTGGAGAGTTCGTCGGGTGTAAGTTTTTTGATCATGTCGGGATCTCCTTCTGTACGCTCGGACAACGCATGAGATTAGCCGAACACGCGGTAAACTTGCGTCTCTCGGCTTTATTCGCAGGACTCCCTCATGGTTGATCTCGATCACTTCGATCTCGCGCTGCTCGAGGTTCTACAACGCTTCGGCCGCGCGACGCATCAACAATTGGGTGAGGAAGTACCGCTGTCGCCGTCGCAGATTGGCCGACGCCTGCAACGCCTCGAGGCGACCGGCGTGATCGATGGTTATCGGGTCGTGCTGCGCCCCGAAAAGCTCGGGCTCGGCGTGACCGCGTTCACGAGCCTCAAGCTGAAACATCATGGCGATACGGTTATTGACCAGTTTCAGCAGCAGATCGACATGCTGCCCGAAGTGCTTGAATGCCACGCGACGGTTGGCGACGCCGATTATCTGCTACGGATCGTCGCGCCGGATTTGAACGCGCTGTCCACGTTCGTCATGAAAAAGCTGATGCGCGTTCCCGGTGTAGACAGCGTGCGCTCCAACATCGTGCTCACTACGTTCAAGCGCAACGGACCGCTGCCGCTCGGACATCTGGCGGAAAATCCGAAGGATTAAGCCGGTTCGCTAAGCAGGTCGACATACGCGACCGGCACCAGGTCGCTTGACGCCACGCCGAGCCGCGCGAACCATTCCTCAGCTTCTTTTTCACCGCCGGCTTCGTCGTCGTCCTGGGCGAGCAGCACTTCCAGTTCGATGAAATCGCCCAGGCCGTCCACGCGGTCCAGATTAATCCGCGTCCGCCCGACGATATACACGTGCCGCTCCTTGTTCACGATGCCGCGCGTGTTCAGCGCTTGTGCCAGCAGCGTGTGCATGGCTTCGGGGTTCGTCACCGGGCTGCGCGAATAGTACGAAACCTTCGGGCCGTCACGGTCGTCGCGTTGATAGAAAATCAGTTCGGCCGGCGTGTTGTCGTCGAATTGACGCAGTTTCAGGCGGCCGTTCGGCACATCGTAGAAAAAATCCTGCTGGCGATAAATCAGCGGCGGTTCAGTCGCAAGCGCTGCCGCGCGCGCCAGAAGCTGGTCGAACTGATGCGCGCGAGCCTTGATTTCGATATTGCGTGCCATGTTGGAATTTCCTGTTCACGTGGGCGCCAGATGCGCGACCCTCAGACTAACAAAATTTGATGACCGGAAGATTCATTGGCTTCGGCTCTTTGCCTTCGCTTCGTTGTCGCGTCGTTGTCGTTTCGCTGACTAAGTCGCCCATTGATCTTCAATCAGACGTAACGCCGCTGCGATGCCCGGTTCCTCGCGGCGCTCCGCCAGCACGATGAACGAAAGCTGCGTGGGCACCGTGACGCCTTCCACGATCGTCAGCGCATGCGCGTGTGCCTCGGCCAAAGCAATCGAATCGCGCACGAGTGTCAGGCCCACGCCAGACTTGACCAGATCGAGCATCGACGGCTCCTGGTCCACTTCAGCCACCTTGACGGGCTGGACACCGTGGGCGTCGAAGATCCGCGTCAGCAAGCGGTTATGCGCCGATTCCGGCGGCGTCCAGATCCATGGCAGACGCGCAAGCGCCACCCAGTTGGGTCCGCGGCGTTCCCCGTGCGTTATCCGGTTCACGCGATCCTTCCATCCGGCCGGGGCCAGTACGCGATACAGATACGGCTTCAACTGCACGACGTGGAAGCGCTCGGCGTCGCGCGGTTCATCGATTGCCGGATCGCCGATGTAAAACCCCACATCGAGATCGCGCGCCTTGATGCGCTCGCGCACCCAACCCGACATGCCATGTCGCAACGCGGTTTCAATCCGCGGATACGTCTCCACGAGCGCACGCAGAAAGCCGCCGAGCCGCAGGAATTCGGGATCGAGGATCGTACCGATAGTCAGGCGACCACTGACTTCGTGGCGAAGCGCGGCGGCGACCCGCAGGACCTCGCTCGCGGCATTCAGGGCGCGCTCCGCGTGCGGCAGCAGTGCTTCGCCGTCGCGCGTGAGGATCAAGCCGTGCGAGGTCCGCGAAAACAACGGGACGCCTAGTGTCTCCTGCAAGTTCTTGATCTGCAGGCTAACCGCAGGCTGCGACACGTGCAACTGCACGGCCGCACGCGTGAGATTGCCTTCGCGGGCAACGGTGACAAAGGCACGCAGAAGAGTCAGGTCCATGCCTGATATTAGCCCAGCTTATAACGCGATTGAAGATATCTCATTGGATTGCTGCACTGCGTCCGCGGTAGCGTGTCCCCGTATATAAGAGCGTGATGCAGCGCTGGGCACCGAATTCACGATGTCCATGGCGAAGTGAGCATTCCAGATAGAGCGAAAGCCGCGAGTAGCGGCTCGGGCAGGAGACACCAATGAAACAGGACGCGCGCAAGCTCGAGGGCGAATTCGATTACATCATTGTCGGTGCGGGGACGGCGGGCTGTGTGCTCGCCAACCGCTTGAGCGAAGATGCCGATGTAAGTGTGCTGCTGCTCGAAGCGGGCGGCAGGGACAACTATCACTGGATTCACGTGCCGGTCGGCTACTTGTATTGCATCGGCAATCCTCGCACGGACTGGCTCTATAAAACACAGGCGGAACCGGGACTCGATGGACGTTCGCTTGCGTATCCGCGAGGTCGCGTGCTGGGCGGCTGTTCGTCGATTAACGGCATGATCTACATGCGCGGCCAGCGCGAGGATTACGACGATTGGGCGCGCATCACCGGAGACCCCGACTGGTCCTGGGATTCAGTATTATCCGTGTTCAAACGCAGCGAAGATCATCATGGCGGTGCCAATGAATGGCACGGCGCGGGCGGCGAATGGCGCGTCGAGAAGCAGCGGCTGAAATGGAAAGTACTGGAAACTTTCGCGCAGGCGGCGCAAGAAACCGGCCTTCCCGCCACCGACGATTTCAATCGTGGCGACAACACAGGCGTAGGTTATTTCGATGTGAACCAGCGCAGCGGGATTCGCTGGAATACATCGAAGGCATTTTTGCGGCCCGCGATGAAGCGTTCCAATCTCACCATCATCACGGGCGCGCACACGCAGCGGCTCGTGATGGAAGGCAAGCGTTGCGTGGGCGTAGAGTATCGCGGCGGCGACGCCGACTATCTCGCCAAGGCGCGTTGCGAAGTGATCCTGAGTGCGGGCGCGGTGAATTCACCGCAGTTGCTGGAGCTGTCCGGCATTGGCAACGGGGCGCGGCTGCAGCAAATGGGTATCGATGTGGTTAAGAATTTGCGCGGCGTCGGCGAGAATTTGCAGGATCATCTACAGCTTAGGATGGCTTACAAAGTGCGTGGCGTGCGCACGTTGAACACGTTGTCGGCGCATTGGTGGGGTAAGGCGTGGATCGGCTTGCAATATGCGTTGACGCGCAGTGGACCGATGTCGATGGCGCCGTCGCAATTGGGGGCATTCGCGAAGTCGAATCCCAACGACATGACCATTACCCGGCCCGACGTTGAGTATCACGTGCAACCGTTGTCGCTGGATCGGTTCGGTGAGCCGCTGCATGCGTTTAACGCGTTCACGGCGTCGGTGTGCCCGTTGCGGCCGACATCGCGGGGAAGTGTTCATATTGCATCGCCGGACGCCCGGGATGCGCCTTTGATCGCGCCGAATTATCTGTCCACCGATCGCGATCGGGAAGTTGCGGTCAATGCATTGCGGTTGACGAGGCGGATCGCCGCTGCGCCAGCGTTGGCGAAATATTCGCCGGAGGAGATCTTGCCGGGGACCGCGTTTCAGACCGATGCGGAGCTTGCCGTGGCCGCGGGAAAAGTCGGCACGACCATTTTTCATCCGGTAGGTACCTGCAGGATGGGGACGGATAACGATCCGGCTGCGGTGGTGGATGGGCGCTTGAGGGTCATTGGCGTAACGGGGTTGCGGGTGGTCGATGCTTCCGTGATGCCTACGATTACCTCCGGCAATACGAATTCGCCAACGTTGATGATCGCTGAAAGGGCTAGTGAAATGATTCGTGCCGACAGGCGGTTTGCGGGCTCGCGCGCGAGGGTGGAAGGGTCGGGTTCTGTTTGATTGATGGGGCGTGAGGGGGTTATAACGCGCACTACGTCTGTAACCGCTCCTTCCAGGGTCGCGCCAAGCATGACAAAACTACTAGAAGATGACCGGCGTCGCGAATAAGCAAGATAGATGCAAGTACGAACACAGCGGCGTGCGCACTGGAAATTCACCGGCCAGTGCAAGCGAAAACAAACGGCGAAACTAAGTGCAAATCCCGATGATTGCGCTGCATCATTGGCGCGACAATACCGTGTCCGCGCTTGATGCGCCGCACGTCTGCACGACCGTTGTGCGGCACGCAAAAAGTGCAGGGGACTCAAACAAACGCAACGGCAGCAGCGCAACACAGCCCCAAGCAAAAGTACCCGCACGACCGCAACAAACCACCGCCAGCAAAACCACGGGGCATGCGCCAAAAGCGCGCCGAGCTGAAGCTGAAACAAAGGCTCAAACAAAGCACGGAAGGGGACATGATTCTCGGCGATACGATTCTGGAAACCCGCGGCCTGACAAAAGAGTTCAAAGGCTTTACCGCCGTCAACGGCGTGAACCTGCGCGTGCGCCGTGGCTCGATCCACGCCCTGATCGGCCCCAACGGCGCAGGCAAAACCACCTGCTTCAATCTGCTCACCAAATTCCTCGAACCCACAGCGGGTCAGATCGTCTTCAACGGCATCGACATCACCGGAGAGCGTCCAGCCCAAATCGCGCGGCGCGGCGTGATCCGCTCATTCCAGATCTCCGCTGTATTTCCACATCTGACAGTGATGCAGAACGTACGCATCGGCTTGCAGCGCTCGCTCGGTACATCGTTTAAATTCTGGAAAAGCGAACGCGTCCTCAACGCACTCAACGACCGCGCGATGGACCTGCTCACCCAGGTCGGCCTGACCGATTTCGCCGATACCACCACGGTCGAACTTTCCTACGGCCGCAAACGCGCACTGGAAATCGCGACCACGCTTTCAATGGAACCCGAACTCATGCTCCTCGATGAACCCACGCAAGGCATGGGTCACGAAGACGTCGACCGGGTCACGGCGCTGATCAAGAAAGTATCGGCGGGACGCACGATCCTGATGGTCGAACACAACATGAACGTGATCGCGGGCATCTCCGACACCATCACCGTGCTTCAACGCGGTGAAGTGCTGGCCGAAGGCAGTTATGCAGAGGTATCGAAGAACGCGCTCGTGATGGAAGCCTACATGGGCAGCGCCGACGCAGCCCTCGCCGGAGCGCACGCATGAGCACGATCGTGGAAGAACGCCGCGCGCAACAGCGTGAAGCATCGACTCAGGAACCGGCGCTCGAACTTGTCGGCGCACAAGCCTGGTACGGCGAATCGCACATCCTGCATGGCGTGGACCTGAGCGTGCATCGAGGTGAAGTCGTGACGCTGCTCGGGCGCAACGGCGCCGGCCGCACGACTACGCTGCGCGCAATCATGGGACTCACTGGCCGGCGTACGGGATCGATTCGTATCGGCGGGCATGAAACTGTCAGCATGTCGACGCACAAGATCGCGCATTACGGCGTGGGCTATTGCCCGGAAGAACGCGGCATCTTTTCGAGCCTGTCGTGCGAAGAGAATCTGCTTTTGCCACCGCTGGTGGGCAACGCGAAAGATGCAATGTCCATCGATGAAATCTATTCGATGTTCCCCAATCTCAAGGAGCGCCGCGCCAGTCAGGGCACGCGGCTCTCGGGTGGCGAACAGCAAATGCTGGCGGTCGCGCGCATCCTGCGTACCGGCGCCAATCTGCTGCTGCTCGATGAGATATCGGAAGGGCTTGCGCCTGTCATCGTGCAGACGCTCGCGCGCATGATCATGATGCTCAAGGCGCGCGGCTACACCATCGTGATGGTCGAACAAAATTTTCGCTTCGCGGCGCCGCTCGCCGATCGCTTCTATGTCATGGAGCACGGGAAGATCGTCGAGCACTTCAATGCCGGGGAACTCGAAACGAAAATGCCAGTGCTGCACGAACTGCTCGGGGTTTGAGAACGCCAACGCAAGTTCAACGCAACAGCACGCGGCTAACCGCAAGAACAACAACTCAACGGAGACTGTAATGAAGAAGAAGACCCTCGCGCGCCTGTCGGGCCTCTGCCTTGCGGTTGCCGCGGCCACAGCCTCGCTGATGGCGGGCAACGCACATGCAGCGCCCGGCGACACGGTGAAGATCGGCTATATCACGGACCTGTCAGGTCTTTATGCGGACATCGACGGTCAAGGCGGCCTCGAATCCATTCGCATGGCCATCGCGGATTTCGGCGGCAAGGTGAACGGCAAGCCGATCGAACTCGTCTATGCGGATCATCAGAACAAGGCGGATATTGCAGCATCGCGTGCCCGTGAATGGATCGACCGCGATGGCGTGAATGCGATCATCGGCGGCACGAATTCGGCGACCGCACTCTCGACCAATCAGGTCGCGGGCGAGAAGAAGATCCCGTACATCAACATTGGCGCAGGCGCGGATACCCTGACCAACGAGCAATGCACGCCGTACACCGTTCACTACGCGTACGACACCATGGCACTCGCCAAAGGCACGGGCTCGGCGGTGACGAAGCAGGGCGGCAAGACATGGTTTTTCCTCACGGCGGACTATGCGTTCGGCAAGGCGCTGGAGAAGAACACGTCGGACGTGGTGAAGGCGAATGGCGGTCAGGTGCTGGGTACGGTGCGCCATCCGTTGTCGGCGTCTGATTTCTCATCGTTCCTGTTGCAGGCGCAAGGATCGAAGGCGCAGGTGCTGGGTCTGGCGAATGCCGGCGGGGACACGATCAACTCGATCAAGGCGGCGAAGGAATTCGGCATCACCAAGTCGATGAAAATCGCTGCGCTGCTGATCTTCCTCACCGACATCCACAGCCTGGGTCTCGAAACCACGCAGGGCCTGGTCGCAACGGATAGCTGGTACTGGAACAAGGATGCCGAGACGCGTAAATGGGCGCAGCGTTACTTCGCCAAGATGAAGAAGATGCCGACCAGCTTGCAGGCCGCGGACTATTCGGCTGCGACCACGTATCTGAAGGCGGTGCAGGCGGCTGGATCGACCGATAGCGACAAGGTGATGGACCAGTTGCACAAGATGAAGATCAACGACTTCTACGCACAGAACGGCTACATCCGTGCAGACGGAAGCATGATCCACGATATGTTCCTGATGGAGGTGAAGAAGCCGTCGGAGTCGAAAGAACCTTGGGATTACTACAAGATCACGGCGACCATCCCGGGCGACCAGGCGTTCGGCACGAAGGCGGAGTCGCGCTGCGCGTTGTGGAAATAAGCGGCCGGGTTATAGCGGCACTGCGAGCGGCACTGCGAGCGGCACTGCGGATTCAAGCATGACGTCGAGGGTTTCATTGCATCCCGGCGCTACGCAATCTGCATGATCGATCGGCGCATGACGGCTTGCTCATATCGAGCTAAGGCGGCATGCGTCGAAACTACTCTGACGGCAGATTCAATGGAAATTTTCGGTATTCCGCTCGCGGCGATGATGAGCCAGTTGCTGCTCGGGCTGGTGAACGGATCGTTCTACGCCATCTTGAGCCTGGGCCTCGCGGTGATCTTCGGCCTGCTCAACGTGATCAACTTTGCCCACGGCGCGTTGTTCATGCTGGGCGCGATGCTCACATGGATGGGTTTCTCGTACTTCAATGTGCCCTACTGGGCAATGCTCGTGCTCGCACCGCTGGTCGTGGGCGTATTCGGCGTCGTGATCGAACGGACGATGTTGCGCTGGCTTTACAAGCTCGACCATCTCTACGGCTTGCTGCTCACGTTCGGCATCACGCTGGTTATAGAAGGCGTGTTCCGCTCGATCTACGGATCGTCCGGCCAGCCGTACGACGTGCCCGAACTGCTCTCGGGCGCGACGAATCTCGGCTTCATGTACCTGCCGAACTACCGGGCGTGGGTGGTGCTGGCATCGCTGGTCGTGTGCTTCGCGACGTGGTTCGTGATCGAGAAAACGCGGCTGGGCGCATACCTTCGCGCGGGCACCGAGAACCCGAAGATGGTGGAAGCCTTCGGCATCAACGTGCCGTTGATGGTCACGCTTACCTACGGTTTCGGCGTCGCGCTTGCGGCCTTCGCCGGCGTGCTTGCCGCGCCCGTGATCCAGGTGTCGCCGCTGATGGGACAGTCGATGATCATCACCGTGTTCGCCGTGGTCGTTATCGGTGGAATGGGGTCGATCATGGGCTCGATTCTCACCGGGCTCGGGCTCGGTGTGATCGAAGGCCTGACACGCGTGTTCTATCCGGAAGCCTCCGCGACGGTCGTTTTCGTGATCATGGCGCTGGTGCTGCTGGTGCGCCCGGCGGGACTTTTCGGCAAGGAAAAATGATGGTTAGGAAAGTGCTCTACGGCGTGTTGCTTGCCGGCCTGATCGCAGCGCCGTTTCTCGGCGTGTACCCGGTCTTCATGATGAAAGTGCTGTGTTTCGCGCTGTTCGCCGCCGCCTTCAATTTACTGATCGGCTACACGGGCCTGCTCTCGTTCGGCCACGCGATGTTCCTCGCCAGCGCCGGTTATTCCGCTGGTTACGCCATCCAGACGCTCGGTTTTACGCCGGAACTCGGTGTGATCGCGGGCACGGCCGTCGCGACATTGCTCGGTCTGATCGTGGGCTTGTTTGCTATTCGCCGCCAGGGCATCTACTTCGCGATGGTCACGCTGGCGCTCGCGCAGATGGTCTACTTCGTGTTCCTGCAGGCGCCGTTCACGCACGGCGAGGACGGTCTGCAAGGCGTGCCTCGCGGCAGGCTGTTCGGCGCAATCAGCCTCAGCTCCGATCTGACGCTCTATTACATCGTGCTCCTGGTGATGGTGCTGGCGTTCGGATTTATCGTGCGCATCGTGCATTCGCCGTTCGGGCAAGTGCTCACCGCGATCAAGGAGAATGAGCCGCGCGCGATCTCGCTCGGTTATGACACGTCGCGTTTCAAGTTGCTGGCGTTCGTGTTGTCGGCGGGATTGGCTGGGCTGGCCGGCGCGCTTCAAACGCTGGTGCTCGGCTTCGAGACGCTCGGCGACGCTTACTGGACCATGTCCGGCCTGGTCGTGCTGATGACCCTGGTTGGTGGCATGAGCACCATGTTCGGGCCTTTGCTGGGCGCGTTCATTATCGTGGCGCTGGAAAATCGTCTCGGCGATATCGGCAGTGCGCTGTCCTCGCTTACCGGCATAGATTGGTTCAACTCGCTCGGAGAGTCGGTGACGATCGTGACGGGCCTGATCTTTATTGCGTGCGTGCTGCTGTTCCGGCGCGGCATTGTGGGAGAAATCATTGCACGGATTCGTCCGTTGCGGGGTTGAAGGGATTCAAGCGGGATTCAAGCGGGATTCAAGCGGGATTCAAGCGCAATTCAAGCGGAAGCAGTGCGATTTAGTTGGCGATCCAAACTATATGCCAGCATGAGCGATGGTTTTCCCTCGGGTAATCGCGCTATTTAACGGGGCGTAGATGAGCAATTGCCCAATAAAGGTGCTAACGTGCACCACTAGGGTAAATGCTAGGTTGTCGGTATTCGTTGCGCAATCTAATATCCGTTTCAGTTCTGTTGCACCCCGAATTTTGAGGTGGAGAACGAGGAGACAACGAGGCATCAAGTGCCCGACCGAAAGCGCTGTTGGATGATTCCAACAGCGCTTTTTATTTGTGCTTCACGTTTGTCGATCACCTTATCCAATCGATTTATCCGTCCGGATTAAGGGGCCAGACATGGCCTTCGCGCTCCCCGATTCGCATTAATTTATCTATTTTCGTACGGGTTTTCCCGAGCATTTTTCAATGCGTGGCTTAGCGCGCATTAGCGCGTTCAAATCCCCTCAAAACGCTTGCCCCATGCGGTTCTCGTCCGCTACACTCGCGATTCACCGACCGTGTGGTCGGGATATAAAAATCGTAAAATCGCGCCAGTGGACAACACACATTTACGGGGCATATCAATGAAGTTGGCTTTACGCTGGATCTCGACGGCGGTATTCGTCGCGGGCGTTTCCTCAGTAGTGAGTTCGCAGGCGTTCGCAGACGTAAAGATCGGTGTGACCTTATCTGCCACCGGCCCGGCTGCATCGTTGGGAATTCCTGAGAAAAACACTATTGCGTTGTTGCCGAAGGAGATCGCTGGCCAGAAGATGGAGTACATCGTCCTCGACGACGCGACCGACTCCACGCAAGCGGTAAAGAACGCGCGCAAGTTGACGAGTGAAGATCATGTCGATGCCCTGATCGGTTCCACGGTGGTTCCCAATTCGCTTGCCATGATCGACGTGGCTTCGGAAACCTCCACGCCCATGATCTCGATGGCCGCGGCAGCTACTATTGTCGAGCCGATGGATGCAAAACGCGCGTGGGTATTCAAGACGCCGCAGAACGACATCCTGATGGCGACGGCTATCGCGCAGCACATGTCGAATCACGGCGTGAAGTCGGTGGCGTTTATTGGTTTTAGCGACGCCTATGGCGAAAGCTGGTTTAAGGAATTCACCAAGGCCGCCGATCTCGCGAAGATCAAGGTGGTCGCGAACGAACGGTTCGCGCGTAACGATGCATCGGTGACGGGACAGGTTCTTAAAGTCATGTCGCAAAATCCCGATGCCGTGTTGATCGCGGGCGCGGGAACACCGGCCGCCTTGCCGCAAAAGACGCTGAAAGAGCGGGGCTACAAGGGCAAGATCTATCAGACGCACGGCGTCGCGAACAACGACTTCCTGCGTGTGTGCGGCAAGGATTGCGAGGGCACGTTCCTGCCCGCCGGGCCGCTGCTGGTCGCCGCGCAATTGCCCGATTCGAATCCGGCGAAGAAGTCGGCGCTCACCTATAAGCAGGCTTATGAAGGTGCGTACGGCGCGGGTTCCGTGTCCACGTTCGGGGGACACGCGTGGGACGCCGGCCTGCTGTTGCAACGCGCGATTCCGATCGCGTTGAAGAAGGGACAACCCGGCTCGCAGGCGTTTCGCGAAGCGTTGCGCGCGGCGCTCGAAAGCACGAAAGATTTGCCCGGCTCGCACGGGATCTTCAACATGAGCGAGAACGATCACTCAGGACTCGATCAACGCGCGCGCGTGATGGTGGAGATCGTCGGCGGCCAGTGGAAGCTCGCCAAAGACTGACGGTGAGCGACACGACGATATGAACCGATCAAAGGCGCGTTGCTTCGAACGCGCCTTTTTTTCGGGGTTTATCGCTACGTTGTTTTTAGATGGGCTCGGCAGCGTAGACCTGACGGCTAACGCTGAGGGAAAACGAGTCTAGGCGCATGCAATGACCGAAAATAGATTGAGCGGCTAAACGAAGACCGCACGACAAAGATTCATAACAACTCGCAGTAGCGCACAGGGCGTGCGCGATGGCATAGCGTCTGGAGACGATGCAATGAAAAAGACCAACCAGTGGAAGTGGCAGGGACGCCTCACGAGCGCGGCGCTCGGTGTGACGCTTGCCTTCGGTGCGAGCACGGTCTTCGCACAGGTGAAGATCGGGGTGACGTTATCGGCGACAGGACCGGCGGCATCGCTTGGGATTCCCGAGAAAAACACGATCGCGTTGTTGCCGAAGGAGATCGGCGGGAAGTCAGTGGAGTACATCGTGCTCGACGACGGTTCCGACACCAGCCGTGCAGTGCAGAACACGCGCAAGCTGATTGACGAAGATCATGTCGACGCTATCGTGGGCTCCACGGTGACGCCCAATTCGCTCGCCATGCTCGATGCCGCGAGCCAAAGCAAGACGCCGATGATCTCAATGGCCGCTTCCGCCGCCATCATCTCGCCGATGGACGCAAAACGGTCGTGGGCGTTCAAGACGCCGCAGAACGACAGCCTGATGGCCGACGCTATTGCAGACTATATGGAGAAGCACGGCGTGAAGACGGTCGGTTTCATCGGCTTCGCGGATGCGTATGGCGACGGCTGGTACAGCGTGTTTAACACGGCTGCCACGGCGCACAACCTGAAGATTGTCGCGAACGAACGCTTTGCTCGCACCGATACCTCGGTCACGGGCCAGGTGCTGAAGACCATGGGCGCGAATCCCGATGCGGTGTTGATCGCGGGCGCCGGCACGCCGTCGGCGTTGCCGGCCAAGGCGTTGAAGGAGCGTGGTTACAAGGGCAAGGTCTATCAGACGCATGGCGTGGCGAACAACGACTTCCTGCGTGTGTGCGGCAAGGATTGTGATGGCGAATTGCTGCCGGCCGGCCCGATCCTCGTCACGGATCAATTGCCGGACAGCAATCCGGTGAAGAAGTCGTCGCAGGCTTATAAGGCGGCGTATGAGAAGGCGTACGGCGCGGGATCGATATCTACGTTTGGCGGCCATGCGTGGGACGCCGGGCAGATGCTGCAGCAAGCGATTCCCGACGCGCTCAAGACGGCTCAACCGGGCACCGAAGCGTTTCGTGTGGCGCTGCGCGCCGCGCTGGAAAACGTGAAGGACCTGCCGCTTGCGCACGGTGTGATGAACACCACGCCGGCCGATCACAACGGCCTCGACAAGCGCGCACGCGTGATGGTGCAGATCGTCGATGGCAAGTGGAAGCTGCAGAGTGATTAGTACTGGCGTCGACTGCTTGCGCGCCGGCAATTTGGCGCGTTAGCGTTCCAGGGTTTCAACCATGGCCTGAGGCTGCGTGTCTTTCGCAGCACCAGGCCATGTTTTCGATGGGCTGACCCGGCAGCTCGAGTGGCAGCACGCTCCTAAAGAGGAAGTATGGACTTATCGATTGCGGCGATTCTCGCGCAAGACGGCATCACCACGGGCGCGATCTACGCATTGCTCGCGCTCGCGCTGGTCCTCGTGTTTTCGGTGACGCGTGTCATCTTCATCCCGCAGGGCGAGTTCGTCGCGTACGGGGCGCTGACGCTCGCCGCGCTGCAAACGCAGAAGCTGCCGGCAACGTGCTGGCTGCTTATCGCGATGGGCGTGGGATGCTTCGTCGCAGAGATCGCGGGCGTCGTGCGGCATCCTTCCCGGCACAGGCAGATTGGTCGCACGTTCGCTGTGCTCGCTGGCAAATATCTGCTATTTCCCATTGCCGTGTATGCGCTGACGCAAAGCGTGCTGATGCAGCCGCTGCCGATGATCGCGCAGGTTGCGCTCGCGCTGTTGATCGTGATTCCGATGGGACCGTTCGTCTATCGGTTGGCCTACGAGCCAATCGCCGAAGCCAGCACGCTGCTGCTGTTGATCGTGGCAGTGGCCGTCCATTTCGCGATGGTCGGTCTCGGCCTCGTCATGTTCGGCGCGGAAGGGTCGCGCACGACCGCTTTCTCCGACGCCACTTTCAACCTCGGCAGTGTTTCCATCTCCGGGCAGAGTCTGTGGGTCGTCGGGACGGCCGTGGTGCTGATCGTCGCGCTGTATCTGTACTTCGACCGGACTATTTCCGGCAAGGCGCTGCGCGCGACCTCGGTGAACCGGCTTGGCGCGCGGCTGGTGGGCATCGGCACGACGCAGGCTGGACGGCTTGCCTTTACGCTTGCGGCCGGCTTAGGCGCGCTCTGCGGCGTCTTGGTGGCGCCGATCACAACCATCTATTACGACTCGGGCTTCCTGATCGGTTTGAAGGGATTCGTGGGCGCGATCGTCGGCGGGTTGGTGAGTTATCCGCTCGCCGCAGCGGGGTCGCTGCTGGTCGGGCTGCTTGAGTCGTATTCGTCGTTCTGGGCGAGCGCGTACAAAGAGGTGATCGTCTTCACGCTGATCATTCCGGTGCTGCTGTGGCGGAGTCTGGCAAGCCCGCATTCGGACGAAGACGAGGAGTGACGCGATGAAATTCGTCATGCGAAACAAGTTTTTCTGGGTATTCCTGCTGGTCGTATTTGTGCTGCCAGTTCTGCCGCAACCGGTCCGCATGCCCGAGTACTGGATCACGCTGCTGAACTACATCGGTTTGTATTCCATCGTCGCTATCGGGCTTGTGCTGCTGACGGGTATAGGAGGGATGACGAGCTTTGGACAAGCGGCATTCGTGGGGGTGGGCGCTTATTCAACGGCCTATCTGACGACGCAGTTCGGCGTGTCGCCGTGGCTTGCGCTGATTGTCGGTGTGGTGCTGACGGCCTTGATCGCGCTGCTGCTCGGGATGGTGACCATGCGGTTGTCTGGCCATTTTCTGCCGCTCGGGACGATCGCGTGGGGGCTGTCGCTGTTCTTTCTGTTCGGAAATCTGGAGTTTCTCGGCAAATACGATGGCATCAACGGCATTCCGGTGCTCAACCTGTTCGGCTGGCATCTGGAGTCCGGGCGATCGATCTATTACCTGATCTGGGTAGTAGTGTTGCTGTCCGTAGTGTCTGTTCAGAATTTGCTTAATAGTCGCCCTGGGCGTGCAATACGCGCGCTGCGCGGCGGCGGCACGATGGCCGAAGCCATGGGTGTGAATACCGCGTGGATGCGTGTGGTGATCTTCGTCTATGCCGCCGTGCTGGCTGCGATTTCAGGCTTTTTGTACGCGCATTTGCAGCGGGCGGTGAATCCGACGCCGTTCGGTTTGAATCACGGCATCGAATTCCTGTTCATGGCGGTGGTCGGTGGCGTGTCTCACGTCTGGGGTGCGGTTTTGGGCGCGACCATCCTCACCGTTCTGCAGGATTATCTGCAAACGCTGTTGCCAAAGCTGCTGGGCTCGAATGGTAATTTCGAGATCATCGTGTTCGGGATCTTGATGGTGTTGCTGCTTCAGTACGCCCGGCAAGGGGTTTGGCCGTTCGTGGCGCGGCTTTTCCCCAGTGGGCCGCGCGCCCGCGCTCCGGAGCACGCTGAAGCACTGCCCCAGCGCCCCAAGCCGACTGTGGGCGAACCCTTGCTGGTTGTCGAGAAAGCTCGCAAGCAGTTCGGCGGTCTGGTCGCCGTCAACGACGTCAGTTTTCAGGTGAAGGCGGGCGAGATCATCGGCTTGATCGGGCCGAACGGCGCCGGGAAATCGACGACGTTCAATCTGGTCACGGGTGTGCTGCAAGCAACGAGCGGCTCGATCACGTTCCAGGGCGAGCGCATCGATTCGATGACTTCACGTGAAATCGTCAAACGCGGCATTGGGCGGACGTTTCAGCACGTGCGCTTGCTATCGGGAATGACGGTTCTGGAGAACGTCGCGATCGGCGCTCATTTGCGTGGCAAGACTGGCGTATGGCGCAGTGTCGCCCGTCTGAACGCTGCCGAAGAAGCGCGTTTGATGGCCGAAGCGGCGAAACAGATCAAGCGGGTGGGTCTTGAAAAACATCTCTACGACGAAGCGGGCAGTCTGGCGCTTGGGCAACAACGGATTCTGGAGATTGCTCGCGCGTTGTGCTGCGATCCGACTTTGCTATTGCTGGACGAACCGGCCGCTGGTTTGCGCTATCAGGAAAAACAGCAACTGGCGGATTTACTGCGACGCCTCAAGAGTGAGGGCATGAGCATTCTGTTGGTTGAGCACGATATGGATTTCGTGATGAATCTCACCGATCGCCTGGTGGTGATGGAATTTGGTACACGGATTGCCGAGGGATTGCCCGAGGATGTGCAGAAAGATCCCGCAGTTTTGGAAGCTTATCTAGGTGGGGTGGACTGATGGCCGATGCAATTCTCCAAGTCACCGGTTTGTCCGTTCGTTACGGCAAGGTCGAGGCACTCCATGACGGGAAACTCACCGTTGGCGCAGGGCAGATCGTTTCGGTAATTGGGCCGAACGGAGCGGGCAAATCGACATTGCTCAACGCGATCATGGGTGCGCTACCTTCCACGGGTTATGCGAAGGGAACAGTTCAATATTTGGGCGAAGATGTCTCGGCGCTGGCAATCGAGAAACGTGTTTCACGTGGAATGTGCTTAGTGCCGGAAAAACGCGAGTTGTTTGCCAGCATGACGGTGGAAGACAACCTGGTTTTGGGCGCGTATCGAAGAAAGCGCGCTGGTGAGCGCAATTTCCTCGACCAACTCGATCATGTGTTCGATTTGTTCCCACGGCTAAGGGAGCGACGCAAGCAAGCAGCTGGAACATTGTCAGGCGGCGAGCGCCAGATGCTTGCGGTTGGCCGTGCGCTGATGGGAAAGCCGGAGCTGCTGATGCTTGATGAGCCTAGCCTCGGGCTTGCACCGTTAATCGTGAAAGAGATCTTCCATATCATTAGCGCGCTTCGACAAACGGGGGTCGCTACGCTGCTAATCGAGCAAAACGCACGCGCAGCGCTGCAAATCTCTGATTACGGTTACGTGCTGGAAACGGGTGAATTCGCAATGGAAGGTGCCGCGAGCGAGTTAGCTCACAATCCAAAAGTGATCGAAACGTACCTGGGATTGGCGAAGAAGGTAGCCTAGCGCGTTCAACGTCAGCGAATTTCGATGGTGTGTTTCACGTGAAACACACCATTTTTTTCGCCTTAGCTGTTTGGCCTGAATCGGGACAAAAGCTAACCGGCTATAATTCTTCGATATCTCTTTCGAAGGTCCGCCAGCTCGCGCGGGAACCCATGCTTTATCCAACTGAATTCGATGTGATCGTCGTCGGTGGCGGTCACGCTGGAACTGAAGCCGCTTTAGCCTCGGCCAGAATGGGCGCGGCTACGCTCTTGCTGACCCATAACATTGAGACGCTGGGCCAGATGAGCTGCAATCCCTCGATCGGTGGGATCGGGAAGGGCCATTTGGTTAAGGAAATCGATGCTCTCGGCGGCGCAATGGCCGCGGCAACCGATGAAGCGGGCATCCAGTTTCGGATTCTGAACTCATCGAAGGGCCCGGCTGTTCGCGCCACACGGGCGCAGGCGGATCGCGTTTTGTATAAGCAAGCGATTCGGCATCGGCTCGAAAATCAGCCCAATCTTTGGCTGTTCCAGCAAGCGGTGGACGATTTGATCGTCGAAGGCGACCGAGTCGTGGGCGCCGTGACGCAGGTTGGTGTGAAATTTCGCGCGAAGGCAGTGGTGCTGACGGCGGGGACGTTCCTCGACGGAAAGATTCATGTCGGTTTGAACAACTACACGGGCGGAAGAGCGGGGGATCCGGCTGCTGTGTCCCTGTCGGCGCGGCTCAAGGAACTTCAACTTCCGCAGGGCCGACTCAAGACCGGCACACCGCCGCGTATCGATGGCCGCACGATCGACTATTCAAAACTCGAAGAACAGCCCGGCGACCTCGATCCGGTCCCGGTGTTCTCATTCCTTGGCCGTGTTGAGCAACATCCGCGGCAGGTACCGTGCTGGGTGACGCATACCAACCAGCGCACGCACGACATCATTCGTGCCGGCCTAGATCGGTCACCGATGTACACCGGCGTTATCGAAGGTGTCGGGCCGCGCTATTGCCCGTCGATTGAAGACAAGATTCACCGGTTCGCGTCCAAGGATTCGCATCAAATTTTCCTGGAGCCTGAAGGACTGACGACGAACGAGTTCTATCCGAACGGTATTTCGACGAGTTTGCCGTTTGATGTACAGCTTGAACTGGTCCGTTCCATGAAGGGTTTGGAGCACGCGCACATCCTGCGTCCCGGCTATGCGATCGAATACGACTACTTCGATCCCCGAGCGCTCAAGGCATCGTTGGAAACAAAGGCGATCGGCGCTCTGTTCTTCGCGGGGCAGATCAATGGCACAACTGGCTACGAGGAAGCCGCTGCGCAAGGCTTGCTGGCGGGCATTAACGCGGCATTGCAGGTCAGCGGCAGGGATGCGTGGTGCCCGCGCCGTGATGAAGCCTATTTGGGTGTTCTAGTCGACGATCTGGTCACGCAAGGGGTGTCGGAGCCATATCGGATGTTCACCAGCCGCGCGGAATATCGTCTTTCGCTGCGTGAAGATAATGCCGATATGCGTTTAACCGAGGCCGGTAGGGCACTCGGTGTCGTGGACGACAGCCGTTGGAACGTCTTCAACGAAAAGCGCGACGCTGTTTCACGTGAAACACAGCGCCTGAAATCGACTTGGGTTAACCCTAAAACGTTGCCCGCTGAGGAAGCCATCGCATTGCTCGGCAAGCCGATTGATCATGAATACAGTCTGGCGGACTTGCTGCGTCGGCCGAACATCACTTATGCCGATGTTTGCGCATTACGCGGTCATACGTCTGGTCCGGAAACACCGCTCGCACAAGATCCGATCCTGCTCGGCCAGATCGAGGAGCAGATTGAGATTGCGGTGAAGTATCAGGGGTACATCGACCGTCAAGCTGGCGAAATCGAGCGCAACGGAACGCACGAGAATACGCGCTTGCCCGAAGCGTTCGATTACGCGGAAGTACGCGGACTCTCGTTTGAGGCACGTCAAAAGCTTATGCAGCACCGTCCGGAGACGATCGGTCAAGCATCGCGGATCTCGGGAATCACGCCTGCCACCATTTCGCTGCTCATGGTGCATCTTAAGCGAGCGATGGGCCGGCGTGACCAGGCAGTGGGGAATAGCAGGGACGGGCGTGGTAGCGCTCGCTCCGTCTCGTGATGCAGCGTGAGGCCGGGGATACCGGACTACACGCACTTCTGAACGAAGGAATCGAGCAACTCGGCATTGCCGTCACCGACGCACAACGCCAAAAGTTGCTCGACTACGTGGCATTGCTCGGCAAGTGGAACGCAGTGTACAACCTGACCGCAATCCGCGATCCGCGCCAGATGCTGATCCAGCACATCCTCGACTCTCTCGCGATCATTTCCTTTATCACCCGCCGCGCCGGGGCTCAATCAGCGCTCGACGTTGGCTCGGGCGGCGGTCTGCCGGGAATCGTCATGGCGATTGTCCTGCCAGACTGGCAAATCACGCTGAACGACATCGTTCACAAGAAAACGGCCTTCCAATCCCAGGCAAAACTGCAACTTGGGTTGAGTAATCTGTCGG
Source organism: Caballeronia mineralivorans PML1(12) (assembly GCF_001028175.1). Lineage (GTDB taxonomy): Bacteria > Pseudomonadota > Gammaproteobacteria > Burkholderiales > Burkholderiaceae > Caballeronia > Caballeronia mineralivorans. The sequence continues at coordinate 14,322 of NZ_AEJF01000160.1, read as the reverse complement.
TTGTGACGGGGCGCGTCGAGAATCTTCGGCCGGGAATCGAAGTCCCAGGTCTTTTCGATGTAATCGTCTCGCGCGCGTTCGCAGAACTCTCTGACTTCGTTACACTTGCGCGTCATCTGGTTGCCGACAATGGTCGCATCTGGGCGATGAAAGGAATCAGGCCGGATGCCGAGATTGCTCGCCTTCCGGCTGACACGAAAGTCTGCTCTATCGAACGCCTCCGCGTGCCCATGCTCGACGCCGAGCGCCACCTGATCGAAATTGATATCGGAGCGGTCCTACATTGAACACTGCAGTCGACATCTCACGCGCGCCTGAAATCCAGTCAGGAAAGAAGGGACACATCACGATGGCAAAGATCTTCTGCGTCGCGAACCAGAAGGGCGGCGTCGGAAAGACGACGACGGCAGTTAATCTCGCGGCGAGCCTGGCGGCGCTCGACCAGCGCGTTTTGCTGATCGATCTGGACCCGCAGGGCAATGCCACGATGGGAAGTGGCATCGACAAAGCCGCTGTCGAGAACACCGTGTATGACGTGCTGGTCAACGGCGTGACGGTGCGCGAAGCGTGCACCCGTACAGACGCCGTTGGATATGAGATCTTGCCGGCGAATCGCGAACTGGCGGGCGCGGAAGTGGAGCTGGTCGGCGTGGAGAATCGCGAGCGCGTGCTGCGCAAAGCGCTGGAGGAAGTCTCGGCTGACTACGATTTCATCCTCATCGATTGCCCGCCGGCTTTATCGCTGCTCACGCTGAACGGTTTGTGCGCCGCCCACGGTGTGGTCATCCCAATGCAATGCGAATATTTCGCGCTTGAAGGCCTGTCCGACCTCGTCAACACGATCAAACAGGTCCACGCGAATTTGAACCGCGACCTGAAGGTGATCGGATTGTTGCGGGTCATGTTCGATCCGCGCATTACGTTGCAGCAACAGGTATCGGATCAACTGAAACAGCATTTCGGCGACAAGCTCTTCGATGTCGTCATCCCCCGCAACGTCCGTCTGGCCGAAGCGCCCAGTTACGGTTTGCCGGGTGTCGTTTTTGATCGGGCATCGCGTGGCGCGCAGGCATATATCCAGTTCGGTACGGAAATGATCGAGCGCGTGCGCGCGCTTTAATGGACAAAGTGTCAAGATGGCAGAGCGAGGAAGCAAGATGAACGCGACGATGAAGAAGAAGGGCCTGGGACGCGGGCTAGAAGCCCTGCTGGGCGGCAGCTCGGATATCACCGAGGCTGTACGCAGCGAGGGCTTGCCGAACGTTTTGCGGCTCGACGCGATGCAGGCCGGCAAATACCAGCCGCGTACGCGCATGGACGAAGGCGCGCTGCAGGAACTCGCCGCCAGCATCCGGGCGCAGGGCGTGATGCAGCCGATCCTCGTGCGTTCAATTGGGGACGACCGCTACGAGATCATCGCCGGCGAGCGGCGTTTCCGCGCGGCGAAACTCGCGGGCCTGGAAGAAGTGCCTGTGCTTGTGAAAAACGTGCCAGATCAGGCTGCGGCAGCAATGGCGCTGATCGAAAACATCCAGCGCGAGGACTTAAATCCGCTGGAAGAGGCGCAGGGCATCCAGCGCCTACTCGATGAATTCGATTTCACGCACGAGCAAGCGGCGGAATCGGTTGGGCGTTCGCGCAGTGCCGTATCGAATCTGTTGCGCTTGCTGAACCTTGCTACGCCGGTTCAAACCATGCTGCTCGCTGGCGATCTCGACATGGGCCACGCGCGTGCGCTACTTGCCGTCGATGCCGCCACGCAGATCCAGTTGGCCAACCAAGTGGTCAACAAGCGCATGTCGGTGCGTGAGACCGAAAAACTGGTTTCGTCGACGACCAAAGAAGTGCCCACCACGAAAGCGCGCGTGGCGAACGACGGCGGCCGCGATACGCGACGGCTTGAAGAAGAATTGTCCGACCTGCTGTCGGCGAACGTGAAGATCAAGATGGGCGGGCGGGGGCGCGGCAAGTTGCAGATCGATTTCGGCGATCTCGATGCACTTGAAGGCATTCTGGGACGTTTGCGTACGGGCGCCGTCAACGGTAAACAGACAACCATGGACAACGTATCAGCAGCGCAGGCGTAAGCGGATGCAGTCGCCCGCGGATGCAAAGTCCGCTCAGACGAGCCTGCTGTCGAAAGCGTGGGCGCTCGTCACGAAAGAGCCGGTGCTGGCGATTCTCGTTTTCGCGCTGATTGCGCTGCAGGTCCTGCATCCCAAACCGTGGGCGTCGTTACCCGCGTTGATCGACTGGCAGACCGTGCTCACGCTCGCTGGCCTGTTGATGCTGACCAAGGCGGTGGAGTTGTCGGGCTTCCTCATGTGGATGGCCCACCGCGTTGTGCATCGGATTCATGGGGAGCGTGGCCTGGCGTTTCTGTTGATCGGCCTTGCGGCCGTGCTTTCCACCTTGCTCACCAACGACGTCGCGCTGTTCGCCGTCGTACCTTTGACCCTGTCGCTGCATAAACTCGCGCCGCTTCCCATCAAGCGGCTGGTGATCTTCATTGCGATCGCCGTGAATGCCGGTTCAATCCTTACACCGCTTGGGAATCCTCAGAATCTCTTTCTCTGGCAGACGAGCGGCGTGTCCTTCGGCCGCTTCGTGTGGGCGTTGCTGCCATTGTGCGCGGCGCTCATGGCGATGCTTTACGTGCTGGCCGCCGTGATGTTCCACAACCGGCCGCTCGATCTTTCCGGCGATACCGAAGCGCATTCCGTCGATATCCCGCTTTGCACGGTAGCGGGCATTGCCTTCATCGCTTTCGTGATTCTCGCCGATGCCCATTACGCCGGCATCGGGCTGGCCGCCGTTGCACTGGGTTTTCTATTGTGGCGACGTCAGGTCGTGTTGAAGATCGACTGGTTGCTGCTGCTGATCTTCGTGCTGATGTTCATCGTCCTGCGCAGCGTGGCTGCGTTGCCGTGGGTACATCACGCGATCGCGAGCCTTGGCCTCGATTCGCCGCTCAAGGCGTATGCGGCGGGCGCGGTGTTGTCTCAAGGAATCAGTAACGTACCGGCCGCGATCATGCTCGCTGAGTTTTCGAAAGACTGGCGGGCGCTGGCATTCGGCGTGAGCGTCGGTGGATTTGGCATCGCGATTGGCTCGCTTGCGAATCTGATTGCCGTTCGACTCTCAGGAGAACGCGGCATGTGGGGCCCATTTCACCTCATCTCCATTCCGTTCTGGATCGTTGCAGCGGCTGTCGGAGCGTGGCTCGTCTAGGCATCCAGAAAATGATGCGGCGCACGCAACGCATTCCATGTCTTGCCGAAAAGCGACGCGAAACCGGCACGCATCCGGCGTTATTCAGACTCGTTGTCCACACAAGCGAAATCTCCGTTCGGAGACGTGTTTTTAAGGCCCGTCCGCTTGATTTTTGATGGCCCTAAGCTATTGAATCTGTGACAACAATCGCTTACAATCCCCCGGATTTATCAGCTTGGCGACTCCGAAAGCGCAACGTAAGTATGTGGTTGAATCCAGCCACGAACGGGCGGCAAATGCGCTGGCTGTAACTGACTTTAGTGAGATGTGTGATGGCGGTGCGAGAGCAGGATCGAGCGCCGGAAGGCGGGCAAGATGGGCGCGATTCACGCCCTGCCGCGGATTTGACCGGACACAAGACGCCCGGTTCAACGCCCAGCATCATTTCTTCTTCTGGTCAGCCGGGCCACGCGTCGGATCATCCATTCGACGATTCGTGGGACGCTGAAGCACAAGATAACAAGACTGTTCCGCTCACGCGGGCAGAGGCGGAGACGCTGTTTGGTCCCGGAGTGAGTCGTCCATCGCGTGTCACGCCGTTCAAGGTTGTGGCGGCGCAAATGGTTTTGTCCCTGTGTGCGACGTTGGCATGGTGGCTGTTCTACAGTCCACCGGGCGCTGCTGCGCTGTCCGCGTTCCTCGGGGGAGCGATTTGCTGGGTGCCGAGCGCATTGTTCGCTGCACGCTTGAAAGCGAAGAGCGGCGCCGAAACCATCGCCAGCTGGGTGATCGGCGAAGCAATGAAGATGGGCGCAACGATTGCGATGTTCGTGGCCATTGCGTACGGTTTCAAAGGCGTGTTGTGGGTGCCGCTGCTGGTGACGTACCTCATTGCGTTGAAGACGTACTGGATCGCGATGGCTTGGAAATGAGGCGCGCAACATAGCGTACCTCGTCGACTTGACGCGCCAGGTAAGTGACGTACCAACAGTATCAGAGCAAATTAATACGTGCGGAGTACCTCTCCTGCACGCGGGCTCGTGCCCTGCGAACCGACCACTGAATGGCGGATCGAGGATCACACGGGCGGCGGAAGATTTTCGACAATTTGGGTGGCTTTAACGTTATGGCAGCTAGCGAAGGAACGCGCGCGATGGATCCGTCGGAGTACATCGCGCACCACTTGCAGAATCTTTCCACCTCGCATCAGACGTCGATCTTCGATATCCACGTCTGGAATCTCGACACGCTTTTCTGGTCGATCCTGTGCGGACTCGTCACCATCCTGATCCTGGGTCTGGCGGCTCGCAAAGCAACGTCCGGCGTGCCGGGACGCTTCCAGTGCGCAATCGAGATGCTGGTCGAGATGGTGGAAGACCAGTCGAAGTCGATGATCCACGGCAGCCGCCGTTTTATCGCCCCGCTCGCGCTCACCGTGTTCGTGTGGGTCGCGCTCATGAATTCGCTCGACTTCATCCCGGTTGACCTGCCCACGCGCGTGATCGGCTGGCTGGGGCTGTCGGAGACGTTCCCGCATATGCGCGTCGTCCCCACGGCTGACCTGAACGGCACGCTCGGCATTGCTATCGGCGTGTTCGTGCTGATGATTTACTACAACTTCAAGATCAAGGGCGCAGGCGGCTTCGTTCACGAACTGCTGTCCGCCCCATTCGGCGCGCATCCGCTGCTGTGGATCCCGAACCTTGCACTCAACATCATCGAGTTCGTCGCCAAGACGGTTTCCCTCGGCATGCGGCTATTCGGCAACATGTACGCAGGCGAACTGTTGTTCCTGCTGATCGCGCTGCTCGGCAGCATGTGGCACTTCGGCGCGGACGCCTCCGTGCTCGGTTTCTTCGGTCACGTGGTTGCAGGGACGGTTTGGGCGATCTTCCACATTCTGATCGTGCTGCTGCAGGCGTTTATTTTCATGATGCTGACGCTGGTGTATCTCGGCCAGGCGCATGACTCGCACTAAGCATCAATCAGGCAGCAGGGAAGGCTCACAGTAGTTCGGTGAAACGCTGCAGAACACCGCAGCGGCGAACCAAAAGTCAGCAGAATCGCATCGAGTTTCAATTTTATAAATCTAGTTCCAAAGTCTTTTTCACATAGGAGTAGTCATGAACGCTTTCATCGCCAACATCCAGGGTCTGACCGCCATCGGTATCGGCATCATCATCGGCCTGGGTGCAATCGGCGCCTGTATCGGTATCGGCCTGATGGGTGGCAAGTACATTGAAGCGTGCGCTCGCCAGCCGGAACTGATGAACCCATTGCAAACCAAGATGTTCCTCTTGGCTGGTCTGATCGACGCGGCGTTCCTGATTGGCGTTGGTGTGGCAATGCTGTTTGCGTTCGCGAACCCGCTGCTGTCGAAGCTCGCCGCAGGCTGAGGTTCCTCGGAAGTGTGCGCTTGAGCTTTTAGCAACCAAGCGCAGGACGGAACGTGCGACGGCGCTTAATCGATGCGACTTTTTCGATGAGCGCCTTGCCGTTTCACTCTCCGGATTAGCAACGTTTAAGGAAACACCGTGAATCTCAACGCAACCCTGTTTGCGCAAATGGTCGTGTTTCTGATCCTCGCGTGGTTCACGATGAAGTTCGTGTGGCCGCCGTTGATCAACGCCCTCGACGAGCGCGCGAAGAAGATCGCCGACGGGCTGTCGGCTGCCGAAAAGGGCAAGGCCGAACTCGAAGCCGCACATAAGCGCGTCGACCAGGAACTCGCGCAAGCCCGTAACGACGGCCAGCAGCGCATTGCGGATGCTGAAAAGCGCGCAGTCGCTGTCGCCGACGAAATCAAGGCTAACGCCCAGGCTGAAGCTGCGCGCATCATTGCACAAGCGAAGGCCGACGCAGACCAGCAAGTCGTCAAAGCGCGCGAAGCATTGCGCGGCGAAGTCGCGGCGCTGGCCGTGAAGGGCGCCGAGCAGATCCTGAAGCGCGAAGTCGATCAATCGGCTCACGCCGAGATGCTGAATCAACTCAAAACCGAGCTCTGATCATGGCCGAACTTGCAACCATCGCCCGACCGTACGCAGAAGCCTTGTTCCGCGTGGCCGAAGCGGGTGAGCTCGCCGCCTGGTCTGACTTCGTCGAGGAGCTGGCTCAGGTTGCGCGTCTGCCTGAAGTGCTGTCCATCGCGACGAGCCCGAAAGTGAGCCGCGATCAGGTCAGCGAGCTGTTGTTGTCGGCGGTGAAATCGCCGCTCGCGAAACAGCCGGAGGCCAAGAACTTTGTGCAGATGCTGGTGGACAACCACCGGCTGACGCTGATGCCGGAAATTGCCGTGCAGTTCGACGAGCTGAAGAATTCCCGCGAAGGTGCGGCCGATGCGCTGATTGTCAGCGCATTCCCGCTGGAAGGCGCACAGTTGACCGACCTTGTCGCGAATCTCGAACGCAAGTTCCACTGCAAGCTGAAACCTACCGTTGAAGTCGATAAGTCGCTGATTGGCGGCGTGCGGGTGACGGTAGGCGACGAAGTACTCGATACCTCGGTCCGCGCGCGCCTCGCCAGCATGCAGACGGCTCTGTCCGCCTGACGCGCTTTTGCGCCGGCGCACGTAAAGAATTGACCGAATTGACTATCAGGAGTGACTAATGCAACTCAATCCCTCTGAGATCAGCGAGCTGATCAAGAGCCGGATCCAGGGTCTGGACGCGAGCGCAGATGTTCGCAACCAAGGCACTGTGATTTCCGTGACCGACGGTATCGTGCGTATTCACGGTTTGTCGGACGTGATGCAGGGCGAAATGCTCGAATTCCCGGGCAACACCTTCGGCCTCGCGCTGAACCTCGAGCGCGATTCGGTTGGCGCCGTGATTTTGGGCGAATACGAACACATTTCGGAAGGCGACGTCGTCAAGACGACGGGCCGCATTCTCGAAGTGCCGGTGGGTCCGGAACTGCTCGGCCGTGTGGTCGACGCACTGGGCGTGCCTATCGACGGCAAGGGTCCGGTCAACGCAAAGATGACCGATGCTGTCGAAAAGATTGCACCGGGCGTGATTTGGCGTAAGTCGGTGTCGGAGCCGGTTCAAACGGGTCTGAAGTCCATCGACGCAATGGTGCCGGTCGGCCGTGGCCAGCGCGAGCTGATCATTGGCGACCGCCAGTGCGGCAAGACGGCTGTTGCCATCGACACGATCATCAACCAGAAGGGTAAGAACCTCTTCTGTATCTACGTCGCGATCGGTCAGAAGGCTTCGTCGATCATGAACGTGGTGCGCAAGCTGGAAGAAACCGGCGCGATGGAATACACCATCGTGGTGGCGGCTTCGGCTTCGGAATCGGCTGCCATGCAATACCTGGCACCGTACGCGGGCTGCACGATGGGCGAATACTTCCGCGATCGCGGTCAAGACGCGCTGATCGTGTATGACGATTTGACCAAGCAAGCATGGGCGTATCGTCAGATTTCGCTGCTGCTGCGCCGTCCGCCGGGCCGTGAAGCGTATCCGGGCGACGTGTTCTATCTGCACTCGCGCCTGTTGGAGCGTGCTGCTCGCGTGTCGGAAGACTACGTTGAGAAGTTCACGAACGGCGAAGTGAAGGGCAAGAGCGGTTCGCTGACGGCACTGCCGGTCATTGAAACGCAAGCTGGCGACGTGACCGCATTCGTTCCGACGAACGTGATTTCGATTACCGACGGCCAGATCTTCCTGGAAACCGACTTGTTCAACGCCGGTATCCGTCCTGCTATTAACGCAGGCGTGTCCGTGTCGCGAGTGGGCGGTGCAGCGCAGACCAAGGTCATCAAGAAGCTGTCGGGCGGTATTCGTACCGACTTGGCGCAGTATCGTGAGTTGGCTGCGTTCTCGCAGTTCGCATCGGACCTGGACGAAGCTACGCGTAAGCAGCTTGAGCGCGGTCGTCGCGTGACGGAACTGCTGAAGCAGCCGCAGTATCAGCCGCTGCAGGTTTGGGAACTGGCGGTTGCGCTGTTCGCCGCGAACAACGGTTATCTCGACGATCTGGAAGTCGCGCAAGTGCTGCCGTTCGAAAAGGGTCTTCGCGACTACTTGAAGACCAAGCACGCGGACATGATCAAGCGCATCGAAGATAACAAAGACTTGTCGAAGGACGACGACGGCGCATTGCATGCTGCGCTGAAGGACTTCAAGAAGTCGGGCGCTTACTGATCTTCGGATTTGATCGAAATTTGAAGCGGCGCGGGCCGCTTCCTGGAAGAAAGGAAGCATCCCGCGCCACTTCGATAGCTTTGCATGGGCCCCGAGTAAGCGCTAAAGCGCTAACTCGGACCGACAAAGGAGTAAGCAATGGCTGGAATGAAGGAAATCCGCGGCAAGATCAAGAGCGTGCAAAACACGCGCAAGATCACCAAGGCGATGGAAATGGTGGCTGCGTCGAAAATGCGCCGCGCGCAGGAGCGCATGCGCTCTGCACGCCCGTATGCCGACAAGATCCGCGACGTCGCGGCTCACATGAGCGCTGCCACGCCTGAGTATCGCCACCCGTTCATGGTTGAGAACAAGGGCGCGAAAGCGGCCGGCATGATCCTCGTCACGACCGATAAAGGTCTGTGCGGCGGCATGAACACGAACGTGCTGCGCGCTGCGCTCCTGAAGTTCAAGGAGCTGGAGCAGAAAGGTCAGACGATCGAAGCGTCGGCGATCGGCAGCAAGGGTCTGGGCTTCCTGAACCGGTTGAAGGCCAAGACCGTGTCGCAAGTCACGCATCTGGGCGACACGCCGCATCTGGAAAAGCTGATCGGCGCGATCAAGGTTCAGCTCGACCTGTATTCGGAAGGCAAGATCAGCGCGGTGTATCTGGCGTTCACGCGCTTCGTCAACACGATGAAGCAGGAAGCCGTGATCGAACAATTGCTGCCGTTGTCGGCCAGCGATTTCGCGCGCAAGGACGGTCTCGACTCGAAGAGCGAACTGGTCACGCCGAAGACCTCGTGGGATTACATCTACGAGCCGGATGCGCAGACCGTGGTCGACGAACTGCTCGTGCGTTATGTCGAAGCGCTCGTGTATCAGGCGGTGGCGGAAAACATGGCATCGGAGCAATCGGCTCGCATGGTCGCCATGAAGGCTGCTTCGGATAACGCGAAGACCGTGATCGGTGAATTGCAGCTCGTGTACAACAAGAGCCGGCAAGCAGCGATTACGAAGGAATTGTCAGAAATCGTCGGTGGCGCAGCAGCGGTCGGTTGATCGCCCAAGCGTCGAATCGAACTGCGCCTGTCGCGCGAGTGAAGAATCAAGTATCTAAAGGAAATGCGATGAGTACTACTGCTTTGGTAGAAGGCAAGATCGTACAGTGCATCGGCGCGGTTATCGACGTGGAATTCCCGCGTTCCAACATGCCGAGAATTTACGACGCGCTCGTTTTGGAAGGTTCGGACCTGACGCTCGAAGTTCAGCAACAGCTGGGCGACGGCGTGGTTCGTACCATTTGTCTGGGTGCATCGGACGGATTGCGTCGCGGCACGGTGGTGAAGAACACCGGTTTGCCGATCAGCGTGCCAGTCGGCAAGCCGACGCTCGGCCGGATCATGGACGTGCTGGGTCGTCCTATCGACGAAGCCGGCCCGATCAACTCGGACGTCACGCGCGGGATTCACCAGAAGGCGCCGAAGTTCGAAGAACTGTCGCCGTCGACGGAACTGCTCGAAACCGGCATCAAGGTGATTGACTTGATCTGCCCGTTTGCCAAGGGCGGTAAGGTTGGTCTGTTCGGTGGCGCCGGCGTGGGCAAGACCGTGAACATGATGGAACTGATCAACAACATCGCTAAAGAACACGGTGGTTACTCCGTGTTCGCCGGTGTTGGCGAGCGTACCCGCGAAGGGAACGACTTCTATCATGAAATGAAGGATTCGAACGTTCTGGACAAGGTTGCGCTGGTGTACGGCCAGATGAACGAGCCGCCGGGCAACCGTCTGCGCGTGGCGCTGACCGGCCTGACGATGGCCGAGCATTTCCGCGACGAAGGTCTGGACGTGCTGTTCTTCGTGGACAACATCTACCGTTTCACGCTGGCTGGTACGGAAGTGTCGGCTCTGCTGGGACGTATGCCGTCGGCAGTGGGTTATCAGCCGACGCTGGCTGAAGAAATGGGCCGTCTGCAAGAACGGATCACGTCGACGAAAACCGGCTCGATCACCTCGGTGCAAGCCGTGTACGTTCCCGCCGATGACTTGACCGACCCGTCGCCGGCGACCACCTTCGGTCACTTGGACGCAACCGTCGTGTTGTCGCGTGATATTGCTTCGCTGGGTATTTATCCGGCTGTGGATCCGCTCGATTCGACCTCGCGCCAGATCGACCCGAACGTGATTGGCGAAGAGCATTACGCCATCACGCGTGGCGTGCAGCAAACGCTGCAGCGCTATAAGGAATTGCGCGACATTATCGCGATTCTGGGCATGGACGAACTCGCGCCGGAAGACAAGCTCGCCGTTGCGCGCGCTCGTAAGATCCAGCGTTTCCTGTCGCAGCCGTTCCACGTCGCGGAAGTCTTCACGGGCTCGCCGGGCAAGTACGTGCCGCTGAAGGAAACCATCCGCGGCTTCAAGATGATCGTGGAAGGTGAGTGTGATCATCTGCCGGAGCAGGCGTTCTACATGGTCGGCACGATCGACGAAGCCTTCGAAAAGGCCAAGAAGATCCAGTAAGGGTCGGTTGCATGGGACGAGAGTTAGCGCTGAAGCGCTCACTCTCGTCGACACAGGAGTCGATATGGCAACTATTCAAGTAGACGTCGTCAGCGCGGAAGAGCAGATCTTCTCGGGTCGGGCGAAGTTCGTCGCGCTGCCGGGCGAAGCGGGTGAACTCGGCATTCTGCCGGGCCACACGCCGCTCATCACGCGGATTCGCCCGGGTGCGGTGCGCATCGAAGCGGAAAACGGTGACGAAGAGTTTGTGTTCGTCGCGGGCGGGATTCTCGAGATTCAACCGGGCGTGGTGACGGTTCTCGCCGATACCGCGATCCGTGGTCAGGATCTCGATGAAGCCAAGGCGCTCGAAGCGAAGAAGCGCGCGGAAGAAGCGCTGCAGAACACGGGTTCGAACCTCGAGTACGCAACCGCGCAAGCGGAGTTGGCGTACGCGACGGCTCAGATCGCGGCGATTCAGCGGCTGCGAAAATTGCGCGGTCAGCACTAAGTTTTCGCGAGTTTGACGAAATGAAAAAGCAGCCTTCGGGCTGCTTTTTTTTATGGGTCTTATGAAGAGTGTCCGCGCATTTCCGCATATCGGACAGGCGCGCATTCGGGCGTGCGTTGCGGGTAAGACTCAATGCCCTAGCTCCCCCTCGCGATGCACAATTAGCCTTCCGAAACGCTTTCATGGCGCTTTGTCCCGCAGCGCGCCATCCCACGGAGGAGACCTTCGATATGCCTACCCTACCAACGCACGCCGGGCCGCAGATCGAACCACGCGACGGCCTATCCTACGTTCGCGGCTCAACGGACATTCCTTTGAGCGACGCCACCGTTTCCCGCTTCCTGCGCGATACCGCCGCGAGATTTTCCGAGCGCCCGGCCGTGATCTTCCGCGAGCAAAACATCCGCTGGACCTGGCGTGAATTCGCCGATGAAGTCGATGTCCTCGCGTCCGGCTTGTTATCGCTCGGTGTAGAAGCCGGCGACCGCGTGGGCATCTGGTCGCCGAATCGATCGGAATGGTTGCTCACGCAATTCGCCACCGCACGGATCGGGGCGATTCTTGTGAACATCAATCCGGCGTATCGGTTGGCTGAGCTCGAATACGCGTTGAACAAGGTCGGCTGCCGGGCGCTGATCGCGGCGGAACAATTCAAGACATCGAAGTATCTGGAGATGCTTCAAACACTCGTGCCGGAATTCGCCACCGCCGAACCCGGTTCACTTGATGCCGCGCGTTTCCCCGACCTTCGAGCAGTGATCCGGATGGGCGAAGGTGCGACGCCCGGCATGCTGCGTTTCCCCGATGTCATGTCGCGAGGTCGAAATCCCCTAAATACAGCGCAACTCGATGCGATTGAATCGAAGCTCACGGCTCACGATCCCATCAACATCCAGTTCACGAGCGGCACTACCGGCAATCCCAAGGGCGCCACGCTCACGCATCACAACGTGGTGAACAACGGCCGCTACATCGCGCACTCGATGTTGCTCACCGAGCAGGACTCGCTCTGCATTCCCGTGCCGCTGTATCACTGCTTCGGCATGGTGCTGGCGGTGCTCGCGTGCGTATCGGTGGGCGCGACGATGGTGTTCCCCGGTGAAGCCTTCGATCCTGCCGCCACGCTCGCCGCCGTCGATGAAGAACGCTGCACCGCGCTGCATGGCGTGCCGACGATGTTCATCGCGGAACTCGATCTTCCCAACTTCGATAAGTACGACCTGAGCCACCTGCGCACTGGAATCATGGCCGGATCGCCGTGTCCGATCGAGACCATGAAGCGCGTGGTCGCCAAGATGAACCTGCGTGAAATCACCATCGCGTACGGGATGACCGAGACGAGCCCGGTGTCGTTTCAAAGCTCGACCACCGATCCCCTCGATAAACGCACCACGACCGTTGGCCAGATCCAGCCGCATCTGGAGGTGAAGCTGGTTGATCCGCTCGGCGAAATCGTCCCGGTTGGCGAGACGGGCGAGCTCTGCACGCGTGGTTATTCGGTAATGAAAGGGTATTGGAGCGACGAGGAAAAAACGCGCGAAGCAATCGTCGACGGCTGGATGCATACCGGCGATCTGGCGACGCTCGACACCGAAGGCTACTGCAATATTGTCGGACGCTTGAAGGACATGCTGATTCGCGGTGGCGAGAATATTTATCCGCGCGAGATCGAAGAATTCCTGTTCCGGCATCCGAAGATCCAATCGGCGCAGGTATTCGGTATTCCCGATGACAAATACGGCGAGGAGGTCTGCGCCTGGATCGTTCTTCGACAAGGCGAGCACGCGACACCCGAAGACATTCGCGAGTTCTGCCAGGGGCAGATCGCGCACTACAAGATTCCGCGGCACATTCGCTTCGTCGACGAGTTGCCGATGACCGTCACCGGCAAGGTCCAGAAGTTCGTCATGCGGGCGAAGATGATCGAGGAACTGAAGCTAACAGAGGCTAAAACTGCATGATTGCGGATAACTTCTGATATCTACAACGAAAAATGGTCGCCGGAACAATCGCGGTGACCATTTAAATTCTTACGCAAACGTTTGTACAGACGAAAAAAAAGCGGGCCTGGAGCCCGCTAAAAACCACACGCTACGGGGTTAGCGCGAGGAGACCAAGGGTGGGACATGGGCCGATCTATTTTCCACCGGCCAACGACCGCAACAAACATGTCCCTGAAGCTGGGATTCGGCACCGTGCCGACCGTCGAATGCAAATCAATACGTTGTAGATTTCCAACGCTGCATCCGATCACATCCGTGTTGAGACCGTTGAAGAGATTGTGGGCGAATAATCCCGGCATCGCCGTAACAAAGTGTTTCAGGTTGTAACCCTTGACGCACAAGGCTCTGCGACTACTTTGTCGAGATTTTGCCGATTATCGTGATTTACAAGGCGATATCTCGACGCACTTTAGAAATGGTTGCGCTGTCAAGCGCGATGCTTAGATTTTAACGACAATCAAAAACCGTCGACCCGACCGGGCGGCGAATTGCACAGGAGACCCGCGCATGACCATCGACGTTGACCTTCTCGCCTATTACGCCAAGGTCGCCAAAGTTTTCCCGGAACTACCCGCCGACGCGGATCCGCTCGCGATCCGGCGGCAATTTCAGAACGTGGCGCGTGAGTTTGCCGCGCCCCGTCCCGCTGGCGTGGACGTTGAAGACCTGGTTCTGCCGCTCGACGGGCGTGCATTACGTACGCGTGTTTATCGGCCGGTGGAAGCTAAGAAGCCGTTACCGCTCGTGGTTTATCTGCACGGCGGCGGCTGGGTGGTCGGCGATCTGGATACCCACGATCTGATGGTTGCGCGGTTGGCCGTGGATTCACATTGCGCGGTTGTGAGCGTGGATTACCGGATGGCGCCGGAGCACCCGTTCCCCGCGCCGGTTGACGATGCGCTCGACGCGTTGCTATGGCTCGCCGAGCACCGTTCGCGTCTGGGTTTCGCGACCAACAGGCTGGG
>NZ_AEJF01000159.1 GCF_001028175.1 Caballeronia mineralivorans PML1(12) | reverse complement strand
CGGCGCCGGGCGCTGCCGTGATACTGCCGGCCTGCACGGTTTGCGCCCGCGCGCCGATCGCGAAGCCGAGCAGCAGGGCGCAAGCACCGGTGCCAAGGACGCCTCGACGCGATACGCAACCAAGGGCAAAAACTCTCATCGATACTCCTCGAAAGATCATTTGAGCCGCCGATGATATCGACTGCCGGCGTCGTTGAACATTGGCGGCGCTCCCTGTCCGGAAGGTCAAACCTCGCTGTCACCTCCGGTAGAATGACCCTTTGCCCAACGCCCCAAGCCACGTGCCTTCCACACTCCTGAACGACACCTTCCTGCGCGCGCTGCAGCGCCAGCCGACCGACTACACGCCAATCTGGCTGATGCGTCAGGCCGGCCGCTACCTGCCCGAATACAACGCGACTCGCTCGCGTGCCGGCAGCTTCCTCGGCCTCGCCACCAATCCCGACTACGCGACGGAAGTTACGCTTCAGCCCCTCGAACGCTTCCCGCTCGACGCCGCCATCCTGTTCTCGGACATCCTGACCATCCCCGACGCAATGGGCCTCGGCCTGAATTTCGTCCAGGGAGAAGGTCCGCGATTCGAGCGCACGGTGCGCACGGAAGAGGACGTTGCCAAGCTGCACGTGCCGGATATCGACGCCACGTTGCGCTACGTGACCGACGCGGTATCGCAAATCCGCCGCGAGCTCACCGACGCCCAAGGCCGCCAGAAAGTACCGCTGATCGGCTTTTCGGGCAGCCCATGGACGCTCGCCTGCTACATGGTGGAGGGCGGCGGATCACCCGATCACCATACGGTCAAGGCAGTGGCCTATACGCGCCCGGACCTGATGCATCGCATCCTCGATATCAACGCGCAGGCAGTCGTCGCTTATCTGAACGCGCAGATCGAAGCGGGCGCGCAAGCCGTGATGATCTTCGACACCTGGGGCGGCGCCCTGGCAGACGGCGCTTATCAACGCTTCTCGCTCGATTACATCGCGAAGGTGGTCGCGGGATTGAAGCGCGAGCACGACGGCGTCAAAGTGCCGGTGATCACGTTCACGAAGGGTGGCGGTTTGTGGCTCGAACAGATCGCAGCAATCGGCGTGGACGCGGTCGGCCTCGACTGGACCGTGAACCTGCGCCAGGCGCGCGAGAAAGTGGGCGATCGTGTTGCGCTGCAGGGCAATATCGATCCGTCGGTGCTGTTCGCATCGCCGGCCGTGATTCGCACCGAGGCGCGCGCCGTGCTCGACAGTTTCGGGAATTTTCCGGGCCATGTCTTCAACCTGGGCCACGGTATTTCCCAGTTCACGCGTCCAGAGAACGTGGCAGAACTCGTCGATGAAGTGCATCGGCATAGTCGCGCCATTCGGGCAAAGAACTGACGTTTGGTCAAAAAAGATTGCTGCCCTGCGTCACGAAAAGTTTCCGTCAAACGTTTGACCGGTTAGACAAAAGTGGCTCGAAATGCCCGTAGATTGGCCGTTCCGCCAATGTCAAGAGTTGACTTATGCACATTTTGTACGTTGCGGCGCGCAATCTTCAATTCAGACCTAAGGGCCCTGATGAAGGCATGTTTTGTGTCTTCAAATACATGATTAATAAGAGAAATTCAGTTTCAAAACTGAATGTGGGCTACCGCACACAACAAGCGAGATCGCCACTTTTTGTCCCTGTCAATCAAAGTTCTCAACAAAGTTATCCACAGGCCTGTGGAAAGCTTCGAAATCTCAAAAATAATCCGCAGGTTAGCGTCGATTGTGATGTTTCACTTTAACTACGCGCCGGACAGCCCGATACTCAGGTGGAAGGGTTGCGGCAGCCTGACTTGCAGCGGGTGCGGCAATTGAGCCTCTTTGTCCGGGTCGCGCTGGACCATCCTTTGCCGACGCTTTTCGACTATCGATACGACCTGGCACCCACGCCGCTTCCCGGCATGCTGGTACGGATCCCGTTCGGCCGCCGGGATGCAGTTGGCATGATTTGTGAGGTGACGGATCGTAGCGACGTGCCGCTGGACAAGCTGCGCGATGTGGCAGCCATTTGCAGCACGCTCGCGCCGCTGGCGGCGGAATGGCGCGCACTGACGCTGTTTGCGGCCGAGTATTACCAGCGCGGTCTGGGCGAGGTGGCGCTACCCGCGTTGCCGCAGGTTTTGCGTGACGCCTCGCGCTGGGCGAAATTGCTGGCGCCGGAGGAGCGGTATCGGTTGATGCCGGAGGGGCGCGCGAGTTTGCCCGATGCGTTGCCGGCGCGCGCGACTGCACTGCGCCGTCTCGCCGAAGCGCTCGCTGCCAGCCCGACGTTGCCCGCCGCCGACGCTCGCGCACTGCATCCCAAAGCGCGCGCGACGCTTGATGAATGGCAAATGCGCGGATGGGTATCGCTGGAAACGGGCGATGTCGCCGAGCAAGACATCGCGCTGGCACCGCAGATCGAAAAGGCCGCGCTGCACGCGAGCGACGCGCTTTTGCCGCAACTGAGCGCCGAGCAGGCCGATGCCGTCGATGCCATCCGCGGTGCGCAGGGTTTCGCGGCGTTCCTGCTGCACGGTGTGACCGGCAGCGGCAAAACCGAGGTTTATCTCCACGCGCTGGCCGATTTGCTGAGCGCGCGTCCTGACGCGCAAGCGCTCGTGCTCGTCCCGGAAATCAATCTCACGCCGCAATTCGAAGCCGCGTTTCGCACGCGTTTTGCCGCGCTGCCGGAAGGCGCCATCGTCACGATGCATAGCGGGCTGGCGGAAGGCGAGCGCGCGCGCAACTGGCTCGCAGCTCACACCGGTCGCGCGCGGCTCGTGCTCGGGACGCGGCTGGCGATCCTGGCGTCGCTGCCCAAGCTGTCGTTGATTGTCGTCGATGAGGAACACGATCCCGCCTACAAGCAGCAGGAAGGCTTGCGATATTCGGCCCGCGATCTCGCGGTTTATCGTGCGAAGGAGCTTGGCATTGCGGTTGTGCTGGGGTCGGCGACACCGTCTTTAGAAAGCTGGTGGCAGGCAGAGCAGGGCCGATACACCAAACTGACGTTGACGCGTCGCGCCGTGGCGACAGCGGTTCTGCCGAGCGTCCGGTTGATCGACCTGGAGGAAGAGCGGCAGCGCGGGCGGGCATCGGTGGAGGGGTTGTCGGGGCCGCTCATCGCCGCGATGAAAACGCGCCTGGAACGCGGCGAGCAAAGCCTCGTGTTCCTCAACCGGCGCGGTTACGCCCCCATCCTTTCCTGCGACGCCTGTGGCTGGGTCGCCGGCTGCCCGCGATGCAGCGCCTACGTTGTGCTTCACAAGCCCGAGCGTGCCTTGCGTTGTCACCATTGCGGGTGGGAATCGCGGATTCCTAAATCCTGCCCGGACTGCGGCAATGTGGATATCGCGCCAATGGGCCGTGGCACGCAGCGCGTGGAAGAAACCCTCGCGACAGCGGTGCCGGGCGCGCGGGTGTTACGTATCGATGCCGACAGCACGCGGCGCAAAGGCAGCGCGCAAGCTCTTTTCTCCGATGTCCACGCAGGCGAGGTCGATATCCTGGTCGGCACGCAGATGATCGCGAAGGGGCACGACTTTCAGCGCGTGACGCTGGTCGGCGTACTCAACGCCGATACCGCGCTTTTCTCCCACGATTTCCGGGCGAGCGAGCGGCTTTTTGCCCAGTTGATGCAGGTGAGCGGGCGGGCGGGGCGTGCCGGATTGCCGGGCGAAGTGATGATCCAGACGCGCTATGCGCGGCACGCGCTTTATCACGCGCTGGCCCGGCATGACTACGTCGGTTTTGCGAACTCCACGCTGGCCGAACGCCGCGATGCGCATTTACCGCCGTTCGTCTATCAGGCGATGCTTCGAGCCGAAGGGCGCACGCTGGAGGCGGCGCTCGACTTTCTAGGGGCCGCGGCGGCGGAGTTTACCGGGTTGGCCGGCGCCGAGCGCGTGACGGTGTACGACGCGGTGCCGCTGACTATCGTGAAGGTGTTTAACGTGCATCGCGCACAGTTGCTGCTGGAATGCGCGTCGCGGGCGGTTTTGCAGAATGCGCTGCGGGCCTGGCAGCCGGCGTTGCGCAGCCTGAAGGTCAAAGGCGTGATCCGATGGAATGTCGAAGTCGATCCGCTCGATATCTAAAGCACGCTTCGGATTCAGCCAGCTTCAGCCAGCGCGTCCGCCATCCGACCCCTGCACGCGTGCAACCGCCAGGCCGCCGACCGTCATGTCGTGGCCATCGTCGCGGGTCCCATCCTCGGGGCGCTCGACGTGCGGATGCGCGCCGCGGATGAACAGCACCACGCACAGCGCACACATCGCCCAAATACTGCAAAAAATCATCAAGGTGCTCATGTTCCCTTCTCCCCGAAACCGCGCGGCTGATTGTAAGACGGCCTGCAAAGTTTCATCGCTGGTATGGCCGTACCAGTTCTTATCGGCACCAGGCAGCAATTAATTAGGGGTAACTCAAAAAATTTATCAAACGCGGAATCCTAGAGCACACGGCACCCGCGGCGCCATCCTCAATTACCCGTAATCCCTTGTTGCACAAGGATTTTTACAAGGTGCAACCCATCTCGAAATGGTGGTTGCACCTTTTTTATGAGCGGGTTACGATTCGGCCACTTTTCAAGCTATCGCCGGTTCCCGATTCCGGCAAGGACGGATATATGGCGAGCACCACCCTGGGCGTCAAAGTCGACGATCTGCTGCGCACCCGCCTGAGAGACGCCGCCACGCGCCTCGAACGCACGCCGCACTGGCTCATCAAGCAAGCCATCTTCGCGTATCTCGAACGCATCGAACATGGACAGTTGCCACCCGAACTGTCCGGTGCAATCGGTTCAGCCGATACGCTGGAATCCTCCGCGCACGCCGAGTCTGAAGAAGACGGCGCGCCTCATCCCTTCCTGGATTTCGCCCAGAACGTGCAACCGCAATCCGTGTTGCGCGCGGCGATTACCGCGGCGTACCGGCGGCCGGAGCCGGAATGCGTGCCGTTCTTGATCGGTCAGGCGCGCTTGTCGGCTGGTGTCGCCAGTGAAACGAATGCGATGGCGACGAAGCTCGTCGAGGCGCTGCGCAAGAAGCAAACAGGCGGCGGTGTCGAAGGGCTGATCCACGAGTTTTCGCTCTCCAGCCAGGAAGGCGTCGCGCTGATGTGTCTGGCGGAAGCCCTGCTGCGCATTCCCGATCGGGCCACGCGCGACGCGCTCATCCGCGACAAGATCAGCAAGGGCGATTGGCGCTCGCATATGGGCCAGGCGCCGTCGCTGTTCGTGAACGCCGCGACGTGGGGCCTGATGATCACCGGCAAGCTGGTGACGACGAATAGCGAGGCCGGGTTGTCATCGGCGTTGACGCGCTTGATCGGGCGTGGCGGCGAGCCGCTGATCCGCAAGGGCGTCGATATGGCCATGCGGTTGATGGGCGAGCAATTCGTCACCGGCGAGACGATTTCCGAAGCGCTCGCTAATAGCCGCAAGTTCGAAGCGCGTGGTTTTCGCTATTCCTACGACATGCTCGGCGAAGCCGCGACGACCGAAGAGGATGCCGTTCGCTATTACGCATCGTATGAACAAGCGATTCACGCGATCGGCAAGGCGGCGGGATCGCGCGGTATTTACGAAGGCCCGGGCATTTCGATCAAGCTCTCCGCGCTGCATCCGCGTTACTCGCGCTCGCAGCAGGAACGCACGATGACCGAGTTGCTGCCGCGCGTGAAAGCGCTGGCGCTGCTCGCGCGGCGTTATGACATTGGCCTGAACATCGATGCGGAAGAGGCCGATCGGCTCGAAATTTCGCTCGATCTGCTCGAAGCGCTTTGCTTCGATCCCGAACTGGCCGGCTGGAACGGCATCGGTTTTGTGGTGCAGGCGTATCAAAAGCGCTGCCCGTTTGTTATCGATTATTTGATCGATCTCGCGCGTCGCAGTCGTCACCGGATCATGGTTCGGCTGGTCAAAGGCGCGTACTGGGATTCGGAAATCAAGCGCGCGCAAGTCGATGGCCTCGAAGGTTATCCGGTCTATACGCGCAAGATCTACACGGACATCTCGTATGTGGCCTGCGCGAAGAAATTGCTCGGTGCGCCCGATGCCGTGTACCCGCAATTCGCTACGCACAACGCGTTCACGTTGTCCGCTATCTATCACCTCGCCGGAGGGAATTATTACCCCGGTCAGTACGAGTTCCAGTGCTTGCATGGCATGGGCGAGCCGTTGTACGAAGAAGTCACCGGGCGCGACAAGCTGAACCGGCCGTGTCGCGTGTATGCACCTGTTGGCACGCATGAAACGCTGCTCGCGTATCTCGTGCGCCGCCTGCTCGAGAACGGCGCGAACACGTCGTTTGTGAACTGCATCGCCGATAAAACCATTCCTGTGAGCGAGCTCGTGCAGGATCCCATCGACGAAGCGTCCAAGCTCACGCCGCTCGGTTTGCCTCATGCAAAGATTGCCCTGCCGCGTCAGTTGTACGGCAGCGAGCGCCCCAATTCGATGGGCTTCGATTTGTCGAATGAGCATCGGCTGGCGTCGCTGTCGTCGGCGTTGCTGGCGAGCGCGAATCATCCGTGGCGCGCGGCTCCGATGCTGGAAACAGGGGATGTGGTGGAAGGCGTTGCACGCGATGTCCGCAATCCCGCTGACCTGCGCGATCTGGTTGGAACGGTCGTTGAGGCCTCGTCGGAGCAAGTCGCTCTGGCGATTTCCAACGCTGTTGCCGCCGCGCCGATCTGGCAATCGACGCCCATCGATGAGCGCGCCGATTGCCTCGCCCGCGCCGCTGACTTGCTCGAAGCGCAGATGCATACGCTGATGGGTCTGGTTGTGCGCGAAGCGGGGAAATCGCTGGCGAATGCGGTGTCGGAGATTCGTGAGGCTATCGATTTCTTGCGTTATTACTCGGCGCAGATCCGCAGCGAGTTTTCCAACGATACGCATCGTCCGCTGGGTCCCGTGGTTTGTATCAGCCCGTGGAACTTCCCGCTGGCGATCTTCATGGGACAAGTGGCCGCTGCGCTTGCTGCAGGTAATCCGGTGCTCGCGAAGCCAGCGGAACAAACTCCGTTGATCGCCGCGCAAGCCGTGCGCATCCTGCGCGAAGCCGGCGTGCCGCCGGGCGCGGTGCAACTCCTGCCGGGCAATGGCGAAACCGTGGGTGCAGCGCTGGTCGCCGATCCGCGCACGCGCGCCGTGATGTTCACCGGTTCGACCGAAGTCGCACGCTTGATCAACAAGACCTTGTCCGAACGGCTCGATCCCGATGGCCGGCCGATTCCGCTGATCGCGGAGACGGGCGGGCAGAACGCGATGATCGTCGATTCGTCCGCTCTGGCCGAGCAAGTGGTCGCGGACGTGTTGCAGTCGTCCTTCGATTCCGCCGGTCAACGCTGTTCGGCGCTGCGCGTTTTGTGTCTGCAGGACGATGTCGCGGACCGCACGCTCGAGATGCTCACCGGCGCGATGCAGCAACTCGCGATGGGCAATCCCGACCGCCTCTCCACCGATGTCGGCCCGGTGATCGATGCCGAAGCGAAGCAGAGCATCGACGCGCACGTGGCATCGATGCGCGAGAAGGGCCGCAACGTCGTGCAACTTCCCGTGCCCGATGGCTGCACACAAGGCACGTTCGTTCCGCCGACGCTGATCGAACTGGATTCCATCGATGAGTTAAAGCGCGAAGTGTTTGGGCCGGTCCTGCACGTGGTTCGGTATCGTCGGGCGCATCTTGATAAACTGCTCGACCAAATTAAGGCGACGGGTTATGGGCTGACGCTGGGCATCCATACGCGTATTGATGAAACCATCGCGCACGTGGTCAGCCGTGCGCACGTGGGCAACATCTATGTGAACCGCAACGTGATCGGCGCGGTGGTCGGCGTGCAGCCGTTCGGCGGCGAAGGTCTGTCGGGCACGGGACCGAAAGCGGGCGGCGCGCTGTACTTGCAGCGGCTCCTTGCCAAGCGTCCGACGGGTTTGCCGAAGTCGCTGGAAAGCGCGCTGATCGTGGACGAGACAGCGTCGAACGAAACGCCGGCTGCACTGACCGCATTGCGCGACTGGGCCATCGCCGAGCGCGATCCGCAGACGGCCGCACGGTGCGAAAGCCATCTGCAACACGTGATGGCTGGCGCAACCGCCGTGCTGGCCGGCCCGACCGGCGAGCGCAACACGTACACGCTCGGCGCACGCGGAATGGTTCTCTGCGTGGCATCGACGGCAAGCGGCGCCCGCGCGCAACTCGCCGCCGTGCTGGCTACCGGCAACAAAGCGCTGTTTTCCGGCGCGGCGGGTGAGCAACTCGTGGCCGCGTTGCCGGCGTCGCTCAAGGCGTATGCTTCGACGCGCAAGAACCAGGATGCGACCTTCGATGCGGTTTTGTTCGAAGGCGATAGCGACGAATTAATGGCGCTGGTGAAGGACGTTGCAAAACGCCCGGGACCGATTGTCTCGGTGCAGGGCGTGCCGGCGGGAGCATTCGCCGACGACGCTCACGACGGCGAGCAGGACTACGCGCTCGAACGGTTGCTGACGGAACGCTCGGTGAGCGTGAACACGGCGGCCGCAGGCGGCAATGCGAATTTGATGACGATCGGCTGAGCCGTATTCAGCACGGCCGGCCGGCTCAAACAAACGGCAGCAAGCACGGCGATCCCGGCACACGCTGCCACTTACATGGGAATCAGGAGAGTTTATGGATTACACGATGAAGAAGCTGGCAGCCGCGATGTTTATCGCCGGACTGTCGCTCGCGGGAACGGCTCAAGCGCAGACGGCTGAGGACGTGAAAGTAGGTTTCGCTGGCCCGATGACCGGTGCGCAAGCGCACTATGGCAAGGATTTCCAGAACGGCGTGGTGCTCGCGGTTGAAGATTTCAACGCGACCAAGCCGGTGATCGGCGGCAAGCCGGTTCGCATCGTGCTCGATTCCGCCGATGACCAGGCCGACCCGCGCACTGGCACGACGGTGGCGCAAAAGCTCGTGGACGACAACGTCAAGGGCATGCTCGGTCACTTCAACTCGGGCACGACGATCCCCGCTTCGCGCATCTACGCGAACGCCGGCATTCCCGAAATCGCGATGGCGACCGCGCCGGAATACACGACGCAAGGCTACAAGACCGCGTTTCGCATGATGACCTCCGATACACAGCAAGGCTCGGTTGCCGGCGAGTTCGCGGTGAAGACGCTGAAGGTTAAGAAGATCGCGATCGTCGATGACCGCACGGCCTATGGCCAGGGTCTCGCCGACCAGTTCGAGAAGGCGGCGAAGGCGGCGGGCGCGACGATCGTGGACCGTGAATACGCGAACGACAAGGCCGTCGACTTCAAGGCAATCCTGACCAAGCTCAAGTCGATGAATCCGGACCTCGTGTACTACGGCGGCGCCGATTCGCAAGCTGGCCCGATGGTCAAGCAGATGAAGACGCTCGGCATGCGTGCGCCGTTGATGGCGGGCGAAATGGTCAAGACCGACACGTTCCTGAAGATCGCCGGCGATGCAGCCGACGGTACGGTGGCATCGCTTGCTGGTTTGCCGCTTGAAGAAATGCCAGGTGGCGCGGGTTATGTGGCCAAGTACAAGAAGCGCTTCAACGAAGACGTGCAAACGTACTCGCCGTACGCGTACGACGGCGCAATGGCGATGTTCACGGCGATGAAGACCGCCAACTCCACCGATCCGGCGAAGTATCTGCCGATGCTCGCTAAAACCGACATGGCAGGCGTGACGTCGAAGCAACTCGCGTACGACTCGAAGGGCGATTTGAAGAACGGCGGGATTACGCTGTACAAGGTCGTTGGTGGGAAGTGGACGACGCTGCAGAGCGTGGGTGGTAAGTAAGGTTTCAGGTTTGGATTTAGTTTTGGAAGCCCCGCATGCGTTCTGCGCTGCGGGGTTTTTTTACGTACTACGCGCTGAAATCCTCTTCCCAGTATTCATTCTCACGACGTGCGTCACTGCCTCGCGCTTCTTCGGCTTTCCTTAGTTCTACGCGACGAATCTTGCCGGAGATCGTCTTCGGCAATTCGTAAAACTCGATGCGTCGAATGCGCTTGTAGGGCGCCAGTTTCTGCGCGGCGAACTTCAGGATTTCACCGGCGATTTCCTTCGTTGGTTCATAACCGCTGCGCAACGCGACGAACGCCTTCGGCACCGATAAACGCAACGGGTCGGGACTTGGCACCACAGCCGCTTCGCCCACCGCCGGATGCTCGATCAGCACGCTCTCCAGCTCGAACGGACTGATGCGGTAGTCCGCTGCTTTGAAGACATCGTCGGCGCGGCCTACGTAGGTGAAGTAACCATCGGCGTCGATGGACGCAACATCGCCCGTGCGATAGTGGCCACCGCGCATGGCCTGCTGCGACTTCGATGGATCGTCGACGTAGCCGTCCATCAAACCTAGCGGTTTGGGCTCGAGGATCAACGCGAGCTCGCCTTCTTGCGCGGGGTTGTCGTCGTGGTCGAGCAGTGTGATGCGGTAGCCGGGCAATGGCCTTCCCATCGATCCCGGCTTCATCGGCTGACCCGGCGAGTTGGCAATTTGCGCGGTGGTTTCGGTCTGGCCGAAACCATCGCGTAACGTGAGGTTCCACGCCCTTTTCACGCGCTCGATAATCTCGGGATTCAACGACTCACCTGCGCCGACGACCTCACGCAAGTGCACCTTATACGCCGATAAATCTTCCTGGATCATCATGCGCCAGACGGTTGGCGGTGCGCAGAGCGTGGTGATCTGGTGCTTGACCAGCGCCTCCAGCGTGGCCTTGGCGCTAAAGCGCGACGTGTTGTAGATGAACACGGTCGCGCCCGCGTTCCATGGGGCGAAGACACAACTCCACGCGTGTTTTGCCCAGCCGGGCGAGCTGATGTTGAGATGGACATCGCCGGGTTTAAGGCCGATCCAGTACATGGTCGACAAATGGCCCACCGGGTAGCTTTGATGGCTATGCAGAACAAGCTTCGGGCGGCTCGTCGTGCCGCTCGTGAAATACAGCAGGCGCGGATCGGTTGCCAGCGTTTTGCCGTCGGGCTCGAACGACGGGCTTTCGTTGAAGGCATCGGCGAAGTTCAGCCAGCCTTCGGGCAAGTCAGCGTTTTGCGGGATCGCAACCGCGATGCGGGTTTTGGCTTTATCGATGGAATCGAACTTCGCCGTCTCACTCGACGCCACGATGACATGCTTCACCTCACCACGCGCCATGCGCTCGGCAATGTCGGCCGGGGTGAGCAACATGGTCGCCGGAATGGTGACTGCGCCAAGTTTCATCGCCGCGAGCATGGTTTCCCAAAGCGCCGGTTGATTCGGCAGCATCAGCAAGATCCGGTCGCCTCGCTGGACGCCGTGCTGCCTTAGCCAGTTGGCCAACTGGTTCGATCTCGCGGATAACTCCGCATACGAAAGCTTCGTTTCTTCTCCGCTTTCCTCGACGACCCACAGCGCCGGGTCAAGGTTGCTGCGCGCGTATTCATCGAACCAGTCGAGCGCCCAGTTGAACTCCGTGAGCTGCGGCCACGAAAAGTCTTTATACGCGGTGGCGTAGTCGTCGCGATGACGTAGCAGGAAGTCTCTTGCTTGCAGAAATGCTTGCGATGCCATGGTCGTGCGTCTCCTGGATTTTGTTCGCTTTCGCTTTGGCCTTGTTCAGGCTCATTTGCGCAGGTCTTCGTGAAACCTGCTTCTTCGCGAGTGTTCATGGCCGTCACGGTACGTGGCCGGCGTTCACTTTTGCCGCAGCTTCTCTCCTTGTTCCCGTACCTGATCCAAGGTTGCGGCCGGGGTGCTCGCATCCTGTGGAATCCTTATTTCTATCACCGATGGCAATCCCGTTTTCACCGCGCGCTCGAACGCCGGCATGAATTGCGCCGTCGATTCCACGAGTTCTCCATGCGCCCCGAACGCGCGCGCGTAGGCCGTGAAGTCGGGGTTCGTCAGCGCCGTGCCATGCACGCGATTCGGATAGTGGCGCTCCTGGTGCATACGGATCGTGCCGTATTGCTGGTTGTTCACCACCACGAATATCACCGCGAGCTTGTACTGCATTGCGGTCGCCAACTCCTGGCTCGACATCATGAAACAGCCATCGCCCGCAAAGGCCACTACCACGCGGTCCGGATACAGCGACTTCGCCGCAATCGCCGCGGGTACGCCGTAGCCCATGGCGCCACTCGTCGGCGCAACCTGAGACCGGAAATGCCGATAGGCATAGTGCCGATGCAGCCACGTCGCATAGTTCCCGGCGCCATTCGTCACGATGGCGTCGGCGGGAAGACGCTCGCTTAGCTGCTCCATGATCTCGCCAAGCTGGACATCGCCGAGCATCGGCCGCGGCTTGCGCCAGGCCAGATATGCATCATGCGCTGCTTCAATCGCGCCGCTCCATGGAATGACTGCGGGTGGCTGCAGCGCCACCAGCGCCGACACCATCTCCGGCATGCCTGAAACAATCGGCAGATCCGCCGAATACACGCGCCCCAGTTCTTCCGCGCCCTGATGCACGTGGATCAGCGTTTGCTTCGTCTTGGGGATGTCGAGCAGCGTGTAGCCGCCGGTCGTGGATTCGCCCATTCGGGGGCCCAGCACGAAGAGCAAATCGGCTTCGCGAATGCGCGCGGCGAGCGCGGGGTTGATCCCGAGGCCGACATCGCCGGCATAGTTCGGATGGTTGTTATCCAAGGTGTCCTGAAAGCGGAACGCGCATCCCACGGGAAGTTGCCACGCTTCTGCGAAGTGTGCGAAATCCGCCGTAGCTTCGGGTGTCCACCCGCTGCCGCCGGCTATCACAAATGGTTTCTTCGATGCCGCCAGCAGTTCGCGCAATCGTTCGATTTGCGCCGGCGCGGGCGCGGCCGAGACGCGCTGATAACGCGGCGCGCCCGGCACGGCTTCGCATGCATCGCTCAGTACGTCTTCCGGTAGCGCGAGCACGACCGGACCCGGACGACCCGAGGTCGCAGTGTGGAACGCGTGGCTCAGATATTCGGGAATGCGCCGCGGATCGTCGATTTGCGCGACCCACTTCGCCATCTGTCCGAACATGCGCCGGTAGTCGATCTCCTGAAACGCCTCGCGATCCATGTGCTCGCGGGCGCATTGACCGATCAACAGGATCATCGGCGTGGAATCCTGGAATGCCGTGTGAACGCCAATCGATGCGTGCGTTGCGCCGGGGCCGCGCGTAACAAGCGCCACGCCCGGGCGGCCGGTCAGTTTGCCTACCGCCTCGGCCATGTTTGCCGCGGCTGCCTCGTGACGGCACACGATGGTCTGGATGCGGCTGGTTTCATCGTGGAGGGAATCGAGGATGGCAAGAAAGCTTTCGCCGGGTACGCAGAAGACGCGTTCGACGCCGTGCGTCAGCAGCGCATCGACGACCAGTCGTGCGCCGGTGGTGGGGAGGCAATGAGAAGACGTGACAGCAGATGCCATACGATGAAATCTCCCGGAAGGTTCGCGCGGGACGCGAACGGGCAGTGGATTTCATAGCTTACGCTTGGGCGGGCCGCTGGCGCTAGGGCGGGGTTTTGCGGGGGCCGGTTCTGCTTGCCGGTGCGAGCGACCTCAACACTCAACAATATTCACCGCCAACCCACCCCGTGACGTTTCCTTGTATTTGGTTTTCATATCGGCACCGGTCTGCATCATGGTTTTGATAACAGAGTCGAGTGACACATAATGACTACCATCCCCCCGCATCGCCATGCGCGCGGCATTCACGGCCTTCATCGATCCCATCGCATTGCGTTCGATGCATGGAATCTGCACCATCCCGCCCACGGGATCGCAAGTCAGCCCAAGGTTGTGTTCCATCCCGATCTCGGCGGCATTCTCAACCTGCGTTGGCGTGCCACCCATCACCGCCGCTAGCCCAGCTGCCGCCATCGAACACGCAACCCCCACTTCACCCTGGCATCCGACTTCAGCACCTGAAATCGAAGCGTTCATCTTGTACAGAATGCCGATCGCCGCCGCCGTCAGCAAAAAGTCGATCACACCCTGCGTATTCGACCCGGGCATGAATCGATCGTAGTAATGCAGCACCGCCGGAATAATGCCGGCCGCGCCGTTGGTCGGCGCCGTCACCACGCGCCCGCCCACGGCGTTTTCCTCGTTCACCGCAATCGCGTAGAGATTGATCCAGTCGATCATGGAAAGCGGATCGCGCAAGGCCTGTTCGGGCTTGTCGATCAGTGCCCGGTACAACACCGGCGCGCGCCGCTTCACCTGAAACGGGCCGGGCAGGCAGCCGTCGGCGTCGGGGTTATCGATACCGCAACCGCGCTTCACGCACGACTGCATCACGTCCCAAATGCGCAGCAAGCCAGAACGAATCTCGTCTTCGCTGCGCCACACGCGCTCGTTTTCCCACATCAATTGCGCGACGGACTTGCCCGTTTCACGACACAACGCGAGCAATTCATCGCCGGATTTAAACGCGTATGGCAACTGTTCGATAGCCGTGAGCACCTTCGCATTCGATGCCCCCGCCGTCACCACAAAACCGCCACCCACCGAGAGATAGGTCGCGTCGCGCAAGGAGGCACCGTTGGCATCGAAAGCGTGGAGTTTCATGCCGTTCGGATGTTCCGCCAATGCCTGCCGCAGAAACGTAATGTGTTCCTTCAGCACGAACGGAATCTCGTGACGACCCAGCAGCGGCAGCTTTTTCGTCGCACGGACGGTCTCGAGGCGCGTGCTGATCGTGCCGGCATCGACGGTATCCGGCGCGTCGCCCATCAAGCCGAGCATGACGCCGCGATCCGTACCGTGGCCCTTGCCGGTCGCACCCAGCGAACCGTATAACTCGCATTTCACCGAAGCCGTGGCGTCCAGCAGGCCATCGCGCTCGAGTCCCTGCACGAACATCAGGGCGGCGCGCATCGGCCCGACCGTATGCGAACTCGACGGACCGATGCCGATTTTGAAAAGATCGAAAACGCTGACTGCCATGACTGCTCCTGCAAAGGTGCTGCTAAAAAATCAGCGCGCCGGCAGCGGCAAACAAACCGCGAGCCAGGCCGGCGGCGTGGGCGCCAGGCGCAGCGCAATGGGCGTATAACGCCCGTCGAGCCGCGCCGACAGATGAAACAATTCGGCGGCGTGCTTCGGATCCCACGTGCCCGAATAACCAGGCAGGCCGGCCTCGCGGCGGGTGGCGTCGAAGGGCACCGTCGAATGAACGAATTCGTCGTGCGTGCGCGTGCCGAGCGCGTACGGCGTCAGCCAGTTCAGCGCAGCGGCGAGGGTCGCGCCGGACTGCGCGCGCTCACCCAGCCAGTTGCGGTTATGGCGGCGCGCGGCGAGCGCGGCCGTGACCAGCGGCTGCAGATCGTAGGTGACGTAATGCAGCGCGTCGCGTTCGGCGAAATCGACGGTCGAGCCGTCGGGCGCAATGTTGTCTCCAATATGCTCCACATACAGACGCTGCGCAGCGTTGATGAGCTTGCGGTCGTCGATGGTGAACGCACCCATCGAAATCAGCTTGATCCGGTGACTTTGCCAGTTGTTGCGATACGTGCCCGTGAGCGGCCGTTTCTGTTTATCGATGTCCGCGATATATCCCGTCACCATCTTCGTGATGAACGCGTTCGTCGCGTTGCGTGTTTTTACCGGCAAGGCGCTCGCCGTCAGGTCATAGGCGAGGATCAGCGACTCGAAATTCGTTTCGTCGATAGGATTGAAACTCGGCTGATACGTCGTCGCCCACGCGAACAAGAACCGGTCGACCAGATGCAAATACGCTTCGTTGCCGGTCGCGCGCCAGGCGAGCGCGGCGTCGCGCATCAACCCGAGATCCTTCTCCGCTTCCTCGCTTTCGTCGCGAATGCCCTGATGCGGCAACGTGCCTTCGGTATGCAGCGTCGCCCGCGCTTTCGGCTGGTCGTTCAGACGCGACTGCACCATTTTCACCAGCGCCTTCACGCCCGGATCGGCGTTCGTGCGCTCACTGTTTTGCATCGCGGGCGCGGCGCAAAAGTTCATGGCGGCGAACGCGTTTTGCGCGCTCAACGCCGTTGCTGCAAGGGCCGCGATTATCGCCGGGACACGCCACGTTTTACTCACCACTCGCACCTGTCGCGCCATGCAAAACTCCCTGATTGGCTTGGTTCGGGTGAGATGGTATCTGGTGTTGCATGAATCCGGCAAAACTGTCCGGCTCTCAGGAAAGCCGGACAGTTGAAACGCGTGCTTATTTACCGCTTATTTACCGCTTATTCGCCGTACTCGGACAGCGGAATGCACGAGCAGAACAGATTACGGTCGCCGTAGGCGTTGTCTGCACGGCCAACCGGCGGCCAGTACTTGCGCGCAATCAGCGATGTCAGCGGATACGCCGCCGTTTCACGCGAGTAGACGTGGCTCCAGTTGTCGGCGACAACGACTGCTGCCGTATGCGGCGCGTGTTTCAGCGGATTGTCTTCGCGATCCGATTTGCCTTCTTCAACCGCGCGAATTTCGTCGCGAATGGCAATCATTGCATCGATAAAACGATCCAGCTCCTCCTTCGATTCCGATTCCGTCGGCTCGACCATCAGCGTGCCCGGCACCGGGAAGCTCATGGTCGGCGCATGGAAGCCGTAATCGATCAGGCGCTTGGCGACGTCATCGACGGAAATGCCGCTCGTTTCCTTCAGCGGACGCAGATCGAGAATGCATTCGTGCGCGACCAGCCCGCCCGTACCGCTATACAGCACGGGGTAATGCGGCGCGAGACGCTTCGCCACATAGTTTGCTGCGAGGATCGCGCTTTCGGTCGCGTTCGTGAGGCCTTGCGCGCCCATCATTGCGATGTACATCCACGAGATCGGCAGGATGGCAGCCGAGCCATAGGGCGCCGACGATACCGCTCCAATCCCGGCTGCATCGCGTTGATAACCGGTCGAATGCTGATTCGGCAGGAACTTGGCGAGATGCGCGCCGACTGCAACCGGACCGACGCCCGGTCCGCCGCCGCCGTGCGGAATGCAGAACGTCTTGTGCAGGTTCAAGTGCGAGACGTCGCCGCCGAACTGACCCGGTGCGGTGAGGCCGACCATCGCATTCATGTTCGCGCCATCGACATATACCTGACCGCCGTGCCCATGCACGATCTCGCAGATTTCGCGCACGTTCGCTTCGAACACGCCGTGCGTCGACGGATACGTGATCATGATCGCGGCGAGGTTTTGAGCGTGCTTCTCGGC
The DNA here is from genome assembly GCF_001028175.1 of Caballeronia mineralivorans PML1(12). Lineage (GTDB taxonomy): Bacteria > Pseudomonadota > Gammaproteobacteria > Burkholderiales > Burkholderiaceae > Caballeronia > Caballeronia mineralivorans. The sequence continues at coordinate 10,134 of NZ_AEJF01000159.1, read as the reverse complement.
TTTCGCCTCCAAGTCGGCGATATCGACGTTGCCTTGCTCGTCGCACGCAACGACGACCACCTGCATGCCGGCCATTTGCGCCGATGCCGGATTCGTACCGTGTGCGGACGAAGGAATCAGGCAGATGTTCCGATGCCCTTCGCCACGCGACGCGTGATACGCGTGGATGATCAGCAAGCCGGCGTATTCGCCTTGCGAGCCCGCATTCGGTTGCAGCGATACGGCAGCGTATCCCGTACACGCAACCAGCATCTGCTCGAGCTGATCGATCATCGTCCGATAACCGACGGTTTGTTCCGCCGGCGCGAACGGATGAATCTGCGCGAATTCGGGCCACGTCACGGGCAGCATTTCGGATGTTGCGTTGAGCTTCATCGTGCAGGAACCGAGCGGGATCATCGTGCGGTCGAGCGCCAGATCCTTGTCGGCGAGACTGCGCAGATAGCGCAGCATTTCATGCTCGGAGTGATGGCGGTTGAACACCGGATGCGTGAGGTATTCGCTCGTGCGTTCCAGTGCTTTCGGCAAGGAGACTTTTGCGTCGGCATCGAGTGCGTCGATATCGAACGTTTCCGTCTTGCCGAGCACTTCCGCGAACAATGCGAAGAGCTTCAGTAAGTCGTCGCGCGTGGTGGTTTCATCGACGGAAATGCCTACGTGCGTTGCATCGATATGGCGCAGATTCACATGCACCGCCGATGCCGCCTGATGCAGCGCCGTCGTGTTCGCGCCGCTAACGATGGTGACCGTATCGAAGAAGGTTTCGTTCGCGAGCGTGTAGCCGAGCTTTTGCACGCCGGCCGCGAAGATCGACGCCACACGATTCACGCGCAACGCGATGGTCTTCAGACCCTGCGGCCCGTGATACACGGCGTACATGCTGGCCATGATCGCGAGCAAGGCCTGCGCCGTACATACATTCGATGTCGCCTTTTCACGGCGGATATGTTGTTCACGCGTTTGCAGCGCGAGACGCAGTGCGTGCTTGCCTTGGGCATCGATGGTGACGCCGACCAGACGGCCCGGCATCTGGCGCTTGAAGTCATCGCGCACGGCCATGTACGCTGCGTGCGGACCGCCGAAACCGACCGGCACGCCAAAACGCTGCGTATTGCCGATAGCCACATCCGCGCCCCATTCGCCTGGTGGCGTGAGCAGCGTGAGCGCGAGCAGATCGGCGGCGACTACGACGTGACCGCCCGCCGCATGCACGGCTTCAGCGAGCGCGCGATAGTCCTGCACATCGCCGTTGGCGCCGGGATATTGCAGCAGCACGCCGAACGCGTTCGCCGTAGCGGCATCGGCGGCAGGACCGACTTTCACTTCAATGCCAGCAGGCTTCGCCCGCGTCTGTACGACTTCGATGGTCTGCGGCAGCACATCGTCGGCAATATAAAACAGGTTCGATTTCGGCTTGCCCGCGCGTTGCAGCAGCGTCATGGCTTCGGCCGCGGCGGTGGCTTCATCGAGCAACGACGCGTTCGAGATAGCGAGGCCCGTCAGGTCGATCACCATCTGCTGGAAGTTCAGCAACGCTTCCAGGCGGCCTTGCGAAATCTCCGGCTGATACGGCGTGTAAGCCGTGTACCACGCCGGGTTTTCGAGCACGTTGCGCAGGATCACCGCCGGCGTGTGCGTGCCGTAATAACCCTGGCCAATATAGTTCCTGAACACCAGATTCTGATCTGCCAGCTTCCTCAACGACGCCAGCGCTTCCGCTTCGCTTTTCGGCTGCGTGAACGCGCCGAGCGGCAGCGTTTCGTGACGCCGAATGGACTCGGGAATCACCGCATCGATGAACGCCGCGCGCGACGCGAAACCGAGCGCGTCGAGCATGGCGTGCTGGTCGGCCGCATCCGGGCCGATGTGCCGCTGGGCGAAGGCATTGTGGCATTCGAGCGCGGCGAGGGACAAGGATGAGCGGTTCATCAGACGATCCGGGTGTTCGAGCTTCATGAGAGTTCCTGCTGGTGCGGCGGCTTTCAGCGAAAAGCACGCCGCACGGTCGTTGATAGACGTATTGGCTTACTTACTCGCCGATCGAGGCGCCGTACGCAGCGGCATCGATCAACCGATCCGTCTTGGCATCGGAGGCGGGCTTGATCTTGAAGAGCCAGCTTTCGTACGGCGTGCCGTTGATCTGATCCGGCGTGCCCGTCAGCGCATCGTTCGCGCCCACGATTTCACCCGACACGGGCGCGTAGATATCGGATGCTGCTTTCACCGATTCGATCACCGCGATGGCGTCGCCAACGGCAACCGTCTTACCAACCGGCGGCAATTCGATGAACACGATATCGCCCAGTGCTTCCTGCGCGTGATCCGTAATACCGATGGTCAGTGTACCGTCGGATTCAGTGCGCACCCATTCGTGCGATTCGGTGTATTTGAGGTCGGCCGGGATGCTCATGCGGATGCTCCAAAGTGTCTTTGAGGGTGGGACGTGCGTGGCGTTTTTGCGAGCGTTCGGGACCGCTTCAAAGCGCCGCCAAAACCTTGCCGTTGCGCACGAAAGGCAGTTTTACCACGCTTGCCGGTAGTTGTTTGTCGCGGATGACGACGTGCACTTTATCGCCTGGTTTCACGCTCGTCGGTACCCGGGCGAACGCGATGGATTCCTGCATCGATGGCGAGAATGTGCCGCTCGTAATCTCGCCTTCACCGTCGGCGGTGACCACCTTCTGGTGAGCACGAAGCACGCCACCGGCGCGGCCGTTTTCCTTCTGCAGAATCAATCCGACAAAGCGCGCCTTCGATCCATTCGCCTCCAGCGCCGAGCGGCCGACGAATGCGCGACTCGGGTCGTTGAAGTCGACAGTCCAGGCGAGGCCGGCGTCGAGCGGCGAAACCGTGTCGTCCATGTCTTGGCCGTACAGGTTCATGCCGGCTTCCAGGCGCAGCGTATCGCGCGCGCCGAGGCCCGCGGGCTTCACGCCTTGTGCGATCAATGCGTTCCAGAACGCTTCTACTTGCGTAGCCGGAACGACGATTTCGAAACCGTCCTCGCCCGTGTAGCCGGTGCGCGCGAGCATGACGTCGCCGAACGAGCTGACCGGGAATTGCACGGCGTTGAAGGGTTTGAGTTCTGCGGTGGCGTCGCGCGTTTCCGGCAGTACTTGCCAGACCTTTTCGCGTGCGTTCGGACCCTGCACTGCGACGATGGCGAAATCGCGGCGCGGCGTGATGGTCAGCCCAAAACCGCCTTGCGCGTTCAGATGGCCAAACCACGCGATGTCTTTCTCAGCCGTGCCGGCGTTCACGACGACGCGGTAGTTGTCATCGGCGAAGTAGTACACGATCAGGTCATCGATAACGCCGCCTTCCGGGTTCAGCAGGCACGAATAGAGCGCTTTGCCGGGAACGGTGAGTTTGTCGACGTTGTTCGCGATTGCGTACTTGAAGAACTCGCGTGCTTTATCGCCGGTGAAATCCACGACGCGCATGTGCGACACGTCGAACATGCCGGCATCGGTGCGCACCGCGTGATGTTCGTCGATCTGCGAACCGTAATTGACGGGCATGTCCCAGCCGCCGAAATCGACCATGCGTGCATTGAGCGCAAGGTGAGCGGCGTGCAAAGGCGTGTGTTGAAGATCAGACATGGAGCGGGCCTCGGGCGTGCGCGAAAACAAAAAAGGCCATGCGTCGAACCCGCTCGGGGCTTCGGCTTTTGAGCTGCGCCAGACGCGTGAAACCATCCGGCTGCAACATGCAAAGCCCAAACCGCGTAGCGATCCGGTACATGACCCCTCTGTCCTCGGTACCTGAGAGATTGCACGCTGTTCGCCGATGATCCGACGTCCAACGCGCGCCCCTTCGGTGGGCATCTGGCTAGTGCTTCTTGATCAGCCGATGCCGCTCTCCAGAGTTCGACTTTCCGTCCATCGGCGCCCGGTTAAAGGCGCACTGCATAAACGGAACTTCGACGCGGCCGGTCCTTTTGCCTGAGAGTTTGTGGGTGTGCCCCTTCGGCGGCGCGGCTTCGTTTTTATGTCGTTTTGAACACGAACGACCAACGGCCAGCGCTCTCTCCCGACGCGTGCGGCGAATTTACGCGACCGAATTCAGCTTGTCAAACGGCGGGGGCTGACGCGGCGGCCCTTAATCCTTCCCGAGCCCTGGATCGACGCGTTTGCCGATGTCGCGCAAGCGCGCCAGTTGATCGACCATCGACGGTGCTTCGTCGAGGCTGCTGACAAAGGTCCAGAGATACGTCATGACGGCATAGACATGCCCGGCCTTGACCGCCGGTGCCAAGGCCAACTGGCTGATGGCGATGACAAACAGTACGGCCGCGACCGAACCGACAAAGAGGAACGCCGCGGCTTCGCGGTTCGACAGGTGAATCCGAAGCTTGGAAAGCACGCGATAGTGCCGTTTCAAGGTAACCGTACCGACTTTCGCGACCAAACCGATTTCCTTCTCCAGCCGGTCATTCAGGCGCTGATGCAAGCCCTGGTTGCGCCGTGCAAAGCGCGGCAACAAGGCCATGCACAGCAGTAACCCGCCCAGGCTGGCTACGCCGATCCACGGCTCGATCGCGAGCAACATCGCTACAGCGCCGACTATCGATACCAAAGCGGTGACCATGGTCGGCACGTGTTTTTCGAAGAAATCGACAAACTCCCGGGCCAATACCACGCGTGCGGCCGCCGTCGACGTACTTTGGTTCTGCAGCCGCTGATTGAGGATCACCGGTACCGCCAGATCGGCGTATATCCGCGTGAAGGTGCGCGTATCCACGGCCCGGCGCGCGGCGCCGACCGCCCAGAACGCCAACACGATCACCGCGTAAAACAACGCGCTGCGGGCGTCGCCGCGAATGATCGAGTCGACGGCGAATCCGGCGAACAACGGGTACGCAAGCAACAGCGCGTTCTCCAGCGCGACGAGCGAGAGCGTGAAGAACAGCTTGCCGGGATAGGCCCGGGCAATGGCTTTGAGCGTGGACGTGGCGGACTGCTGACTGAGCCTTTCGCTCTCAATTATCCGGATTTCTGGTGTGACGAATGACATGACCATACCTTGGGTGAAATCGCCGCTATAATTTGAGCGATCGCTCAAATTATAATTGAGCAGTCGCTCAAAGCGCAAGCTCAGCTAATCCGTTCTCGCTTGAAAAGGAATCGAACATGTCGCGGTCGTCCCCGGAACGCAAAGGTCAGATCATTGCGGCCGCCCTTGAATTATTCCGCCGCAAAGGTTTCGCCGACGTTTCCACGCGCGATCTCGCCGAGCACGCGGGGCTGTCGCGCAGTCACATCTATCACTACTTCGGCGACTGGAACGAGTTGCGCCGGGAGGCGTTCGTGCACTTTGCCGACGAGCAACTCGAAGAAGCCGCCGCGCGTCTGACCGATATGCCGCCGGTCGGAGCGTTGCTCGGCTTTATCCGCGACTGCCTGCCGGCTAGCAAGGATGATGGTTGGGGGCTGTGGCTGGATGCCTGGGACGAAGCCATGCACGACGCAGAACTGGCGCGTGCTTATTTAAGCGAGATCGGTCGCTGGCAAGCCATGCTTCGCGGAATCATCGAACAGGGTGTGGAGGCGAAGGTGTTCCGATGCGCATCGCCGGAACGTGCGGCCCGGCAACTCTTCGCGCTGGCCATGGGTTACGCCGATGATCTGTTGCTGGAGCCCTCGGTCGAGGCTGTCGAGGCCGCGCTGGAGGAGGTCGTGGAAGTCGCGGAGATGGTGCTGGATTTCGAGCTTGGCGCGGGGCATTAATGAGCAAGCTGAGCCGAACGACGGACACCCGCACAGCGGGCCTGTCGTTCGGCGCATAAAACTGCAGTGATTACTGGATCGCGCGCTGCAAACCATCCAGTTCGCCATTCAGCGTGTGCTGTTCTTCACCCGACAAACCGCCGCCGTGTTGCGACGCCATATCGCGGGATTCCTGGCGAATCACATCCAGCCGATGGTGAAACGCATCGCCTTGTGGCGGCGGATAAAAACCTTGATTCACGCGCTGATCGACATGATGCCAAAGCGCGTTGATTCGCCCGTTGACCTGATCCATCCGATGAACCGCTTCCATATGCGGATCTGGGCGCGCGGGTGTTTCCTCGACAACGTTGACTTGCCGCGTCGGCTCGACGACGCACGCTGCCAGCGATCCCGCCAGCGCCACGCCAATCAGCGCACGGGCGCAACTTGCTTTGAATGTAAGCACGGAAATTCTCCCCTTTCTGGTTTTTAAGATAAGACTCGGACAACGGCAGAAGAACGGCCTGCGCACGGCCCCGGCTGACGCCGCAGCCGCGCGTAAATGTAACGCTGTGTGTTTGAAAGTCCGCCGTGGGCTGTTTGTTATCGCAACGGCGTGAAATCGAGCCGGCGCCCTTCGGTATTGCTGCGAATGGCGAGATCGATGAGGGTCATGACATCAACGGCATCTTGCGCCGTGACTGGAAACGGCTTGCCTTCGAGCACCGATGCCGCCAGCGCACGATAAAACTCTGCATACGCGCCATCGCGGGTGGCGAATTCCTGGCGCAAGTCGTGATCGCCGTCCACTTCACGCAAGAGGCCCGGCGGATTGCGGCCGAACTCAGGATTGCCGGGACGCAAACCGGCTTTGAGCTGGTCTTCCTGCACGTCGAGACCCGTTTTCACATAGCTGCCGCGCGTGCCGTGAATGGCGAAGCGCGGTGGGTCCAGCGCGGCGAGCGCGGTTGCGTGCAGCACGATTTCCTTGTCTGCATAGCCGAGCAGCAGGTGGACGTAATCCGGTGCGCTCGCGTGATCGCGGTGCGCTTTTACGCTGGCGAATACGGTCTGCGGTGCGCCGAAGAGCGCTAGCGCCTGATCGATGAGATGCGGCCCCAAGTCGAACAGCAAGCCGCCGCCGCGCGATGCTTCCTCGCGCCAGCGTTGCGGCACTTTCGGCCGAAAGCGGTCGAAATGCGATTCATAGTGCGTCACGCGACCAAGCCGGCCGCTTTCGATCAGCGCACGCACCGTCATGAAATCGCCATCCCAGCGGCGGTTGTGAAACGGCGCGAAGAGCAGTCCGCGGGTTTTGGCCAGGTCCGTGAGGGTTTTTGCGTCGGCGCCGGACAGGGTGACCGGTTTATCGACGACTACGTTCTTGCCCGCTTCGAGCGCGCGCTTGGCGAGGTCGAAATGGGTGTCGTTGGGGGTTGCGATGACGATGCAGTCGAGTTCGTCGAGCGCAAGCAACGCAGCGAAATCTTCAACAATCGTCGCTTTCGGGTAATCGGCCTGTGCGCGCTCGGGTTTGCCGGTGGCAATGGCCGATACCGTCGCGCTGCCGCAGTGTTCTATCACCGGAGCGTGAAAGGTTTCGCCGGCAAAGCCATAGCCCATCAGGCCGACTTTTAGAAGTGCTGTCATGCGGGCATCCTGTTTGTGTTGGCGATGCCGTTATTGTGGCATGGGCGGAGGCAGCGGTTTGAGGTCGGAACTCCGTGCCGCGTTGGATTCTTCCTCACGAAAGGGCCAGAACCATTGCTTTCGAGCGACGGTTTCTTCCGTGTTAACATCGCGCTCTCGAAATTGCGCACGCAGGAAAAACGCGCAATTTTGCTCGCTCTCTTGCTCACCATCGCGTACTTCCGGCAGCCGAAGCGTCCGCCCGATTTACGCATCTCAAAGTGTCCGAACGATGTCCGCAGCAGGTATGAACGCCGCGCAATCCGAAGCGGTGCGCTATCTCGATGGTCCATGTCTTGTGCTCGCCGGCGCTGGCAGCGGCAAGACACGCGTGATCACCCAGAAGATTGCCCATCTGATCGAAGGCAAAGGCTTCGAGCCGAAGCACATTGCCGCGCTGACCTTCACGAACAAAGCCGCGCTCGAAATGCGCGAACGCACGGCAAAGCTGCTCGAAGGGAAAACGCTTACCACGCCCGGCAAGGAAGGCCGCCGGGTGCCGGTGAACCAGTTGACCATCTCCACGTTTCACTCGCTCGGCGTGCAGATCATGCGGCAGGAGGCTGAGCACGTCGGCCTGAAACCGCAGTTCTCGATCATGGATTCCAGCGATTGCTTCGGCCTGGTTCAGGAACAGCTCGGCACGACCGACAAAGGCCTGATCCGCAAGGTCCAGTCGATTATTTCGTTGTGGAAAAACGGCATGGTGTCGCCGGATCAGGCGTCGGCGACGGCGTCGAACGAGGACGAGATGCAGGCGGCCATCGTGTTTCGAAGCTATGTGGCGACGCTGCACGCCTATCAGGCGCTCGATTTCGATGACCTGATCCTGAAGCCCGCGCAACTTTTCTCGGAAAACGAGCAGGTCCGCGAGAAGTGGCAGAACCGGCTGCGTTATCTGCTGATCGATGAATATCAGGACACGAACGCGTGCCAGTACGAGTTGCTGAAGCTGCTGGCGGGTCCGCGCGCGGCGTTCACGGCGGTGGGCGATGACGACCAGGCCATCTATGGGTGGCGCGGCGCGACGCTGGAAAACCTCGCGCAGTTGGGCAAGGACTTTCCGAAGCTTCATGTGGTGAAGCTCGAGCAGAACTACCGGTCGACGGTGCGCATCCTGACGGCCGCCAACAACGTGATCGCGAATAATCCGAAGCTCTTCGAGAAGAAGCTCTGGTCCGAACACGGCATGGGCGACTCGATCACCGTAACCGGTTGCAACGACGAAGAGCACGAGGCGGAGTCGGTCGTGTTCCGGTTATCGGCGCATAAGTTTGAGCGGCGCGCGGCGTTTCGCGACTACGCAATTTTGTATCGTGGAAATTTTCAGGCGCGCATCTTCGAACAAGTCTTGCGGCGCGAGCGGATTCCCTACGTGCTCTCCGGCGGCCAGTCTTTCTTCGATAAAGCCGAGATCAAGGACATCGTGGCGTATCTGCGGCTGATTGCGAATCCCGACGACGATCCCGCGTTCATCCGCGCGATCACCACGCCGCGGCGCGGTGTCGGCAATACCACGCTCGAGGCGCTCGGTTCGTTTGCGGGGCAGGCGAAGGTGTCGCTGTTCGAGGCCGTGTTCATGGGCGGTATCGAGGCACGATTGTCGGCTCGCCAGGTCGAGCCGTTGCGCGCGTTCTGCGAATGGATGCAGCGCTTGTCGGATCGGGCGGGGCGCGATCCGGCCACCGAAGTGCTCGACGACATGATGGAGGCCATCCATTACGAGGCCTATCTCTACGATGCCCACGACGAACGCCAGGCGCAATCGAAGTGGCAGAACGTGCTGGAATTCTGCGAGTGGCTGAAGAAAAAGGGCACGAAACCTCAGGCGCAGCCGTCCGAAGATTCCGAGGCCACGGGTTATGACAATGCCGATGGTTTCGGCGATGAAGGCAAGAACCTGCTCGGCCTGATCCAGACTGTCGCGCTGATGTCGATGCTGGAAGGCAAGGACGAGAATCCCGATGCCGTGCGGCTGACGACGGTGCATGCGTCGAAGGGACTCGAATATCCGCACGTGTTTCTGGTCGGCGTGGAGGAGGGGATCATGCCGCACCGGGGCAATCCCGATGCGGACGCGGACGCACCGGTCGACACCGGCCGGATCGAGGAGGAGCGGCGGCTGATGTATGTCGCGATCACGCGGGCGCAGCGCAGTTTGCATCTGAACTGGTGCAAGAAGCGCAAGCGGGCGCGCGAGACGGTGGTGTGCGAGCCGTCTCGGTTTATCCCGGAAATGCTTCTCGACGATGCCCCGCCGCCGACGGAAGAGGAAGCACCGATGTCGCCGAAGGACCGGATGGCGCGGCTGAAAGAGTTGTTGCAGAAGCCGGCTTGATTGTTTCGGCAGGCCTCGTGCTGCATAAAAAAACCCTGCGTTTTGCGCAGGGTTTTTTGTTGGTATCGCTCCGTGGAGAACGGCTATTTGGCTGCTGCGACCATGTAATCGACGGCAGCTTTCACGTCGGCATCGGACGCAGTCGATCCACCCTTTGGCGGCATCGCGCCCTTGCCGTGCAGCGCGTAGTTGTAGACGGTGTCCATCGGCTCCTTCAGACGGGGCGCCCAAGCGTCTTTATCGCCGAATTTGGGTGCATTGAGCACGCCGGCTGCGTGGCACGCCTGGCAGACCTGCGTGTACAGCGCCTTGCCAGCCTGCGATGCGTCCGCGCTCTGTGCGCCTGCCGCGGCTTCGGAATTCGCTTGCGGCACGTTCGCCAGCGCCGCGACTGCG
>NZ_AEJF01000158.1 GCF_001028175.1 Caballeronia mineralivorans PML1(12) | reverse complement strand
TGCCGCGCCCGGCGCCGGTTGCGCGGGTTCGGCGAATTTTGCGCCGCCGTCGTTGGCCATATAGACGACTGCCCGGGCGATTTCGAAGTCGCTATAGTCGTCGGGGCTGGTGCCGCCGCGTGCGGGCATGGCGCCTTTGCCGGTGAGCGCGTTGTGGAGCAGGGTGTCGTAGCCTTGCGCGATGCGCGGCGCCCAGTCGCCGGCGTTGCCGAACTTGGGTGCGCCGGCTACGCCTGCCGTGTGGCAGGTCGTGCAGACGGCCTTGAAGACTTCTTCGCCGGTCTTGTACACGTGCGGGGCGTTGGCGTCGCGTATGTCGACTTGCGCCACCGGGGCGATGCGGGCGGCGACGGCTGTGTCGGAGAGGGAATCGGTGCCGGCGCCGGTGCGCGTCGAGTTATTGACGTAGACGGCCAGCAGGACGATCACGACGATCGGAATGGCAAACCCGGCGACGATTGCCGCAATGAGTTGGCCGGGCGTTTTGATCGGGACTCCGTGGGGTGCTTCACTCATGCTCGTCTCGTCTCCCTTTTATTTGTGAGTCGGTTCAGCAACAGCGTGACAGCAACAACGACTTTCTGGGGTGTTCGTGATCGTTTTCACCAGCACGGTCGATTATAGACGGAACGTTTACGTGGCGGCGTGCCCGGCGAGGCCTGTCGCAGCGCGTGTTAACCCGGATTTCGGCGATTCTGGCGAGGGCGTTCGAGGGCTCGGTTATCGGGTGGCCTGGTCCTTGCGGTGGACGAATCGGCGGAAAACAGGTATTGTTTCGGACTCGCAGCGGCCCTGCCTCCATTGTTTTGTATATGGAACGCGGTGCCCCCGCTCATACGCGCCCGTAGCTCAATGGATAGAGTACTGCCCTCCGAAGGCAGGGGTTGCTGGTTCGATCCCAGCCGGGCGCACCATCCAGTTTTCCTCAGAAATCCCCTGAAATCCTGAAAACACTTGCCAGACAAGGCGTTGCGGGAAATTTGCGTCCGGGGAAAGCCAAAGCATTCCCGTAAAGTCCGGCGTTTGCATGTACCCGGCGGTGTCCCCCAAAATGGTTTTTCCTCAATTTCGCTTTTGGGGTACACCATGGGACAGCTCACCGACTGGATGACGGGAATCGTGATGTCGTTACCAGGCGGCACAGCGCGGCAATGCTAGTCACATGCCACCTGGATCCGGGAATGCTCTCAGGCCAAGACGCCGCCACCATCGGTCACGATCGTCTGCCCGGTCACGAACCCGTTGTTCATCAGATAGACGTACGTCTGGGCAATATCATCGGCCTCGCCGGCACGCCCGACCGGTAACCTCGAACCGGCGTACAAGTACATCGCTTCACGATCGCTCTCCGGAACATTTGACCACAGCGGCGTGCGCACCAGACCTGGGCTGACAATATTGACGCGCAGCGGCGCAAGCTCGACCGCGAGGGCACGCGTGAGGGCTTCCATCGCACCGCAAATGCTTGCGACAGTCGTCCATCCTTTCATCGGCCGCGCACCGGCGGTGCCGCTGGTGAGCACGATCGATCCACCCTGCCGAATGAATATTAGGTGCTGCTGTTTTCACTGCGGCCATCGCGCCAAACATACGCACGTCGAACGCCTTGCGTACCGCGTTGATGTCCGTACTCGCGAGTTCGCCGAGTTGCAGACTTTCGCCAGCTGTATAGACCAGATGATCGAAGCTGCCGATCTCCGCAAACAATCGACTCACCGAACTGGCGTTGTTCAGGTCAGCGACCTGGCCATCCGCACCCGGGCCAAGCGCGGTGACAGCCGCCGCAACTTTATGCTCACGTGAGGACGACACAACGACCGTCGCCCCCTGCGCCAGCGCTGCACGCGCGGTGGCAAATCCGATGCCGGATGTACCGCCCAGTATCACGACTTTCTTGTCTTGCAGATCACTGCCCATGTCTACCCTTTATCAGTTGCGCCACATGGCGTGACTCGAATTGTGATTACACTGGTGAACTTGATAAACGATCATTTATTTCTCACACTCATAACTGGCGCTTCTGAATGGATCGTTTCGTCAGCATGTCGGTCTTCGTGCGGGTCGTCGAGCGCGGCAGCTTTGCCGCCGCCGCAGAAGGCAGCGGCATGACAGCGACCATGGTCGGAAATCACATCCGCGCGCTCGAAGATCGGCTCGGCGCGCGCCTGCTCAACCGCACCACACGGCGGCAAAGCTTGACCGACACGGGCCGCGGCTACTACGAACAGTGCATAAGCATTCTGGCGCAGCTTCAGGCGGCGGAAGGCGATGCCCGCGACATCCGCGCACGGCCGCGCGGTCGCCTGCGCGTGAGCGTGCCGGTGATGTATGGCACCTTTAAACTTGCGCCCGCGATGAGCGACTATCTCGAGTCCAACCCGGAAGTTCATGTGGAGTTGGCGCTGACCGACCGGTTCGTCGATCTCGCCGATGAGGGCTTTGAAGTGGCGATCCGCGTCGGCGCCCTGCGGGATCCGAATCTGATCGCGCGATCGCTGGCACCCTCGCGACTCATTGTCTGCGCGTCGCCCGCGTATCTTTCACGGCACGGAACGCCAGCAACGCCTAAGGATCTGGAAAGGCATCACTGCCTCGCGATCGGATTTGCCGGCGGCCCGGAACGCAATTGGCGCTTCACCCTCGCCGACGGTTCGGAACAGACTGTGCGTGTACCAGGCCGCCTCGATATCAGCGGCGGCGGCATGGCCCTGGGTGAAGCGGCGCTCGCCGGTCTCGGCATCATTCTCCAGCCGGAGTTGCTGGTAGAGCAGGATATTGCCGCCGGAAAACTGATCCGATTGCTTGCCGACACGCCTGCGCCGGTATATCCGGTGCATCTTGTCTACCTGCCGGAACGCAAGCTGACGGCCAAGCTTGCCAGTTTCATCGCCTTCGTGGTTGCCCGATTCGGTCCGGAAACGGAGTAACCGCGAGTCAGTCGGAAGCGCTTTGGCTGTTCTCGCAGGCCGTGTGTGAATGGATTAGCAGACCGTGAGGCGTCTAACCATTTTCTAGGGAGATGTGGGTGACCTGTGAGCAATGCTCTGATTGGTGCGTGCGTTATTCGATTCACCATCCTCGCGAGTTGCGGAATGCGATACAGATCGCCGCACAAAATATCGCGGACAAGACGCTCGTCGAAGTCGTTGCCGACCCGATGCTTTGCTCTATCACCTTTAGCGAACTCGCGAACGGTGGCGCGTGGGACGATTTCGTCGAGTATCATTTCCGCTGTCTGCATTGTGGCGAGGAGTTCTGGTTACATGCCGAGACGTACCACGGTAGCGGTGGATATTGGGAGCCGCGGAATTTCACATCCATACGCGAAAATATCTCGAACTAATTACTGGCAGCCATCTACAGTGACGCCCGTCCGGGTCTGTGACCGAAAACAATGAATGCGGAACTCCTACAGAAAACTAACTCCGCCTTGTCCGATGTTGAAGTATTGATGACCGGTGGCGGTGCCAACATGCACAGCATTCATCGTCAACTTATGTGGTGTCGCGCACAGGTCATCGGAGAACCGTCGGAGCCTAAACAGGGGCCGCTCACGATGAGTTTGATCGCAACCCGAGAACTCGACATGTGGGGCGATAACTCAGACTTGGCGGCCTTAATCAGCCACATACAGCGTGCCGTCGAGTAAGTTGAGTGGCCGCTTGCGGCGAGTCCGAAGGTCCGCATCACGCCCTGAGGTGCTCAGTCGAGGTTTTTCATGTGCGCGTTGTTGAGTGCGGGGTTTCACAGGCGTTTTATTTAGCTGAATTTTTTCAGTGAACGCCGAAGAACAAGCTGATAAGGCATTTTTTTAGGATCCTTATGGTCAATGTATACCGCAGTGACCGATATATAAGCCGCAGGTCTTGCGGTTGACATTACGTTAGGCGTCAATCGAAAGGAAGGCATGAAAATGACACGGGTCCGAGTTGAGGGCTTTACCATCTCGCTTGACGGATACGGAGCTGGTCCGAATCAGGACATCAGGAATCCGCTCGGCGTGGGCGGCACAGATTTGCACCAGTGGTTAGTTCCGACACGCACGTTCCAACGGACCCTATTTGGCGCCGACGGTGGCACAACGGGGATCGATGACGACTTCGCTGCGCGGGGCTTCAAGAATGTTGGCGCCTGGATTCTCGGAAGAAACATGTTCGGACCGATTCGCGGTTCCTGGCCCGACATGAACTGGAAAGGCTGGTGGGGAGACAACCCACCCTATCACGTTCCAACTTTCATCTTGACTCATCACGCGCGCCCGCCCATCCAGATGGAAGGCGGAACGACATTCTACTTCGTCACGGGCGGTATTCACGAGGCGCTTGACCGGGCGCGCGACGCCGCCAACGGTATGGATGTGCGCATTGGCGGCGGACCTGACACTATCCAGCAATATCTTCGTGCGGGCCTCATTGATGAGCTGCACGTCGCTATCTCGCCGGTCCTGCTGGGCCGGGGAGAGCGACTGTTCGAGGGGATTGACGCGCGCGCTCTTGGATACGAATGCGTTCAGTTCGTTGCGTCGGAGAAAGCCACCCATGTTGTACTCCGGCGCCAAGGGCACAATGACGCCTAACAACCGGTTGCAGCGGACGGCGCTGCCGCGCCGTCCGCTGCAACCGGAACGTTGTGGGTTTTTCTTTGATTGAGGCGCCAATGTTCTTGCTCGATTCCGCGGTCGCATTACGAGAAAACGCCCACGGCAGATCATCGCGATGGACGCATCTCTGCAATCGGGTCCGGGCACCGGTCCAGGAATGGCAAAAACAAATACGTGCGACGCGTGCGGCAGCCTCCGTGGCCACCCACAACCCGGCGGCCAACGGGGAATCGCCAGCAGGCGCTGCACTTCGATTTGAAGCACCGGTGGCGGGGACCCCGTTACCTCTACGTGGCAGGTATCGGGAAACGGCTATGACCGCTGTGGGTCGACCGGGGAAGGTCGCGTGAGACTGCCAGTGGCCACTGGCTGAGAACGCGAAAATAAATGTCCAATCGGCAACTTGCAATCATAGCCACATGTGAAGGACCGGCCGGTCCCAGGGAACAGAGGCGGACGAAGGTTTGGTTCCGGTAATTCGAGCGCCCATGCGTTGGTAAAATCCGACTGATGGTGGGTGGGATACGATGAGAACCTTCGTCGCTCCGATCACCTGGGCATGCGCGCACATATGCTGAAAGAGAAACTTGCCCACACTTTTACCTTGTGCTGCGTCGGAGACGAACAGCAAGTCTAGTTCCGCTACGGGCGCGGTGACTAAACTGTAGAAGCCCAAAATGCCGATTTCATGCTCGACGACGAAGACCTCGTCCTTCGCAATCTGCGCGGGCGTCACTTCGTAGGACGCCAATATCTGCGCATAATGCCCAACATATGCTGTAGATGAACGCATCAATGCGGTCAAAGAATTGGCGTCTCCGCCAATCGCCCTTCGAATTGTCGCCGGATATCTCATTAGCAGCTCATAACGGAGCTTATTGGACCGCGCTGTTTATCGGGTTGTTCGATGCCTGCCATCCTCTCCAGGAATGTGAGTGTGCCACCACGCGTGCTGGCAGACATCGAACAGGCCTCGATGAAGGAAATCGTGTTAGACAGAAGCCGGCCACAACCGGTCGGTCGACATCTCTGCGTGAATCGTTGCGTGAATCGTTGACACTGACAGAATCAAAGATGCCGGGTTTCCGATGGCGGATTGCCCCAATCGTTTTGCAGGCCATTCACGTAGACAATCGGTGCACTCAACGCTTCGTCAACGTCAAGGTCATCGACGCACATGATGTTGATATTAATGTATGGGAATCCAGTTTCGTTTGGCATATCAATGCGATCAAATACGTGGACGCCGCACCGCTTGCAGAACGGATGATGTGCAACCGGGTTTTTGCCCCGATATACCATCAGTGCATTTTCATCGGAAAGAAGACGCAACGCCTCTGGGCGAACATTGACGAGCCAGAGCCGCACTTTGCTACAGAAGGTGCAGTTGCATCTCACTGTGCCCTGGCTGAAATCAATCTGAGCTTCGAACCTCACTGATTGGCAATGGCAACCTCCTCGATATGTCCGCAGCATTGAGCGCTCCTATGGATTGAGATGCGCTCAGCATGATTCGGGTTTGTCAGCCAAGGGGAATATCGAGCGCTGCTAAAGGCTAGCATTTCGATCAGGCATGGGCAACGCTGCGCGTTGCCTCGCACCAATTGGGACCAACCCGTACGTCAACAGGTGGGAATATCGTTCTAGCTTAGGGGCAAATGAGTCGTCGGCATGGATCCGTTGCAGTTCAACACGGCCAGGCGAACGGCCGCTTTAGAGAAAGCCGAGAGGCGGCTGGTGTTCAACGTGCTGATTGGAAATCGCGACGACCATCTGCGCAATCGTGGATGTATACGAGAGCCGACCGGCTGGCGGCTGTCTCCCGCGTTCGATATGAACCCGAGTGCAAGCAAGCTGGAGCATACGTTGAGCATTGACGGGAAAAGCGCTGCGCCTGATATGAACGCTGTGCTTGAGACGGCGGCGTTTTATCGGCTGACCGAAGGTGAGGCCAAACAGGTCGTCGCGGACATCCGGAAAGTGGTCTCAACGTGGCGCGACGAGGCGGCCCGACTGAAATTATCGCGTCAGGAAATACAGCGTATGGAACCGGTCTTTGCCCGCGTCGATCATTAGTGCACGTTACAAGCGGCCGACTCACTACGCCCCAACCGTCCCATACCCAAACCCCCGCCCCATCAAATATCGCCGATACCCCACCGAGAGCCGATCACACACCTGATGCAATTCAGCATTCGGATCGAGCGGTAACCGCTTCGGCCATTGCGACTCCACAATCGGCGTGTCCTGCATCAATATCCGCATATTGAAGTCGTACAGCTCCTGATCGGAGTGCATGAGTTCATCCTCGAACACCGACACCAGCCACGCCCGCGTCTCCGTTTCACTCACCGGCGACGCCACCAGCAACAAATGCAACGCGCCTTCACCGCGCTGCGCAACCTTCGACAAACTCGCCACCAGAGGCCGTTTCACGCGATACACATACTCGATATCCGCACCTTCCTGTCCCGGCAACCCAGCCGGCTGCCAGAAACGGCACTGCCTGGCCTCCAGCCCGCCATCCGTTTCAATTACTTCGTAATCCTGCACTTCAGCATGCGATGTGTCGCCGAGAATGCCGGTGTGCACGAACGGGAAGTGCGCCATATCGAGGAAATTTTCCACCACGCGCGGTGCCGATGAACGCACCGTCTGTGCCGCGAGATTGATCCTGCGCGCGCCGGGCGTGTCGTACTCCGGAAAGACATCGAGCGGACGCGAAGGCTCGCCGAGACATGTCCACACCAGGCCGTATTTCTCCTCCACGCGATACGTCCGAGCGCACGCGCGCTTCGCGGGTCGTATCGATGGATTGGCAGGAATGTGGATGCACTGGCCGTCGGCATCGTAGCGCCAGCCGTGATAAGGACACGCCAGCCAACCGTCCGTCACCGTGCCCAACGATAATTGCGCCCCGCGATGCGGACAGACATCGCGCCAGACGTGGACATCGGTGGAAGTATCGGAAGCGCCCGCGTCATTGCCAGCCTCCGACGCGTGGCGCCAGACCACCAGCCGTTCACCCGCCACGACAAACCCGCGCGACTGCCCGGCGGACACATCGGCGCTATTACATATAGGCAGCCATTCGCCAAGCAAAGCAGCATCGGGCGCGGCACCAGAAGTGCTGAACGCGTCGCTCATGTCGTTAGAAGAAGAGGAAGAAGCAGCAGGTTCGAAGGGTCGCATCGAGTGGCAATAGGCCCGCGTAGTAAATGACGATTAAAAAAACAACACGAAACGCTACCTCCACGCCACGCCGAAACGCAAGCCGCCAAAACTCGGCGCCCCGCTGAATCCGCTGAATACCAATTTGCCACCCAGCCGCCGGATAGTGCGGTTTTCAGCCACTTTTCAACGACGCAGTACGATTGCAATTCTGCACTACGCAGTCACTGCAGAAAACGCGGCGTCGATCGGGACTTCAGGAATCACTATCAGGATCAGGGAGACTCAGAATGGGGCAGACGAATGACCCCGTGCAGCGGCCGCGCGGTTATGTGTGGTCCCCTAATCTCGACCCGGAAAAAGAGCAGGCGACGCTGAGAGTCATACTGGGCGGTCTCGCACTGGCCGTCTACGGCACGCTTGCATGGTCCGGTTCAACGCCCGCCGTCATCGCCAGCTTCCACGCGCTCGCGCTCTATCTGATCTACGGCGTCGCGACCCGGCTAATCATCAGCAGAATGCCGCGGCAGTCGAATCTGCGCCTCGCGTTCACGACCGTCGCGGATCAGGCGCTCCTCGCCGTCGTCCTCGGCGCCGGCGGAGCGTTCGCGCTGCCCATGCTCTGGGCCGTCTTCCTTTTTCTGATCGGCGCAGGCGGACGCTACGGCAAGCGCGCGCTGGCGCTGTCGTGTGGAACGGCCCTGGTAGGGATCGTCGCGTTGTCCGTCTTGCAACCATGGTGGATGCTCAACCGCTCAGCGGCGCTCGGGATCGGCTTGAGCGTGCTCGGGGCGTCGGTGTATCTCGGCGTGATGATCGGCCGGCTCGGCAGCGCGAACCGCGACCTCGCGCTCAAGGCGGGCACCGACCCGCTCACGGGGCTGAGCAACCGCTACATGCTGGAGCAGACCATCGGCCGGGCGGTGATGGCGATATCGACGGGACAGGAAGGCGCGACCGCGCTGCTGCTGATCGATCTCGATGGTTTCAAGGAGGTCAACGACACCTTCGGCCACGAAGTCGGCGACGCCGTGCTGCAAACGTTCGCGGCGCTGCTCGTGAGAAGGGTGCGGACCACCGATACGGTCGCGCGGCTCGGCGGCGATGAATTCGTCGTGCTGGCGCGCCACGTGACGGGAGCCGGCGCCGTGCAGACGGTGGCAAACAGCGTGCACGCGGTGCTGGCGGAAATGACGTCGGTGCAGGACCGGGTGGTGAATGTATCGGCGAGCATTGGCGCGTGCCTGATTTCGCCGGACCTCACGCCGGGTTATACCGATATTGCCGTGCTGATGCGCGCCGCCGATCGCGCGATGTATCGCGCGAAGGCGCTCGGCAAAGGCCAGACGGTCTTCGCCGAAAGCGCGGATTTCGATACCTGATCCACTCTCAAGCGCAGGACTTCAAGCCTCCACGCCCGACCACGCCTGCTCCCGCAACTTCGCCCGCAGCCGCGCGACGGCCTGGCTATGCAACTGGCACACACGCGATTCGCTGACTTCCATCACCGCGCCTATTTCACGCAGATTCAAGCCTTTCTCGTAATACAGGCTCATCAGCAGCTTTTCGCGCTCGGGCAATTTATCGATGGCATCCACCAGCGCCGAGCGCAAGCTGCCGTCAAGCAACGCGGAAAGCGGATCGGCTTTGTCGACGCAATAACGGTCGAGAAACGGCTCGTCATCGGAAGAGCGGTCGAAGTCTTCGTAGTAGATCAACTGGCTGCCATGCAGATCCTGCAGCATGGTCTGATATTCACCGAGCGGCATGTTGAGATGCTCGGCAATTTCCTGTTCGCTGGCCGACCGGCCGAGATGCTGCTCGACCTTGTGCACCGCCGATTCCACTTCGCGCGATGTCTTGCGCATGCTGCGCGGCAGCCAGTCGTTGGCGCGCAGCTCGTCGAGCATCGCGCCGCGAATCCGCTGGCTGGCGTAGGTCTCGAATTGCGCGCCCTGATCTTCCTTATAGCGGCTCGCCGCATCCAGCAAGCCGATCATGCCGGCCTGGATCAGGTCGTCGAGATCGACGCTGGCGGGCATCTTCGCGACGAGCTGCAGCCCGAGCCGGCGCACCAGCGGCGCGTAGCGGGTAAGAACCTCGGACTGTGACAGTTTTCCCTGGGCGTTATACATCGCATTCACCTTGTTCCTTCTCTTGCGGCATCACACGGACGCGGGGCTGCTCATCGCAAGCTGCATCAATGGCGTTTCGGCGCGGCGTACCGCGCCGGAGTTGATCGAACGCTCCAACCCGTGCTGCGTCTCCGTTCGCACGGATTGCACGGGCCATTCAAATTGCGACGCTTGCGGCATCGGCCAGTACTGCAATTCGGCGGCAATCTGCCGATAATCCCGGGCGGCGGCCGTCGCCGGAAAGGCTTCCACTGCGCAGCGCGACAGCTCGTGCGCCCGCGCCACGCGCGGATCTTCGGCCACGCAACCTGCCGGCATGAGCTGCACCGCGAGGTAGCGGCTTGCGACGCCCGCGAGGTTGTCGAAGGCGATTTGCGCGTCGGCGCCGTTCTTCACGTGATTCACGACAACCCGGAACCGCCCGATGGCATGCGCGTAGTGCAGGCGCTTGATGCAGGCGTACGCCTCGGTGATCGCGGCGGGCGCTACGCGCGTCACGATCACGAAGTCGTGCGCCTGCGCTGCCAGTGAAGACAGCGCGCCGCTGCGATCCAGTTGAGTATCGATAATGACGACATCGGCGGGACCGTCGAGCAGCACCCGGCAATGCGCGGCATCCTGGCTGATGCGTTCGTCACGAGGTGCGGCGATGACCGAAAAGCCGAACGGCGTACGCGTGACGGCATCCTGTAAAAAGCGCTTGCCGGACAACACGGCGGCCAGTGCGCCGGTGGCGGGCACCTTGGCGAGCCGGCTCGCCGACATCTCGTTCTGGCGTTCATCGATGACCAGCACGTCCTTGCCTTGCGCGGCGAGGGCGGCGGCCAGATTGACGACCGTCGCCGTATTGCCGGTTCCCCCTAGTCCACCTGCCGGGGCGCCGCACACCGCGACGACCCGAGAGCCGTTGCGTGTCAGCAGACGGCGCAAGCCTTCAGCCTGATCGGACACGAACTTATCCAAAGTGAACCTCGTGCAGTTCGGTGGAGGCGCGCGCGGAGAGCGCGGACAGGAGCGGCGGCACGTCGTCGTCTTGCGGCACGAATGGCGAGCCGTCGCGCGGGATGCAAAACGCGCTTTTAATCAGGAAGCGCTTGGTCGCAACGTACAGGTTTTCCGGCACTTTCTGACCCGTCGATACGTAATGCACCGGCAGCTTGTAGCGGATCACGGTGTCGAGCACGCCGCCCAGATTCGTGGCTTCGTCGAGCTTGGTCAGGATGCAGCCCGCGAGCGGCGGCTGGTCCGGCGTGCTCTGGTACGCCTGCACGACTTCGTTCAAGGTATCGCCGTGGCTGGTTGCGTTCAGCAGCAGCAGGCGCTGCACGGGGTGACCGGCGCCGCAGAGCATCGCGATGTGGTCGGAGACGGTACGGTCGCGCTGGCTCATGCCGATGGTGTCGATCAGCACGATGTGTTTATTGCGCAGTTCGGAGAGCGCGAGTTGCAGGTCGGCCGCGTCTTTCACTGCATGCACCGATACCCCGAGGATCTTGCCGAAAATGCGCAGCTGTTCGTGCGCGCCGATCCGGTAGCTGTCGGTGGTGAGCAGCGCGACCTTGCTGGCGCCGAAGCGCATCACGCAGCGTGCGGCGAGCTTGGCGGTGGTCGTGGTCTTGCCCACGCCCGTTGGGCCCATCAGCGCGAATACGCCGCCGCGGTTCATCATCGATTCTTCGCTGTCCATGACGGGCAGGTTGTTCTCGAGCACTTGCTGGACCCATTGCATCGA
The DNA here is from genome assembly GCF_001028175.1 of Caballeronia mineralivorans PML1(12). GTDB lineage: Bacteria > Pseudomonadota > Gammaproteobacteria > Burkholderiales > Burkholderiaceae > Caballeronia > Caballeronia mineralivorans. The sequence continues at coordinate 7,978 of NZ_AEJF01000158.1, read as the reverse complement.
CGCTTCGGCGTGTTCGATCTCCGGCATGTTGTCGATCACCATGCGGACCAGTTGCGCCGAGAAACCGGCGGCGAACAGGCGCTTGGTCAACGCGGCGTGATTGGGGCTGCGGCGCTGGCGATCGCCCCACAGCAAGCCGGCGAAGTGCTCTTCCATCATGCCGCGCATCGACGAAAGTTCATGCATGACGGTGTCGTTCACGACTTGCTCCATGCGCACTCGGATGGCTTCAGTGACTGCGGCAGCCGCCGATGCCGGCAGGCCCGCGAATGCGCCTTCCTGCATCGAGCTGGCGCTCTGCGCTGCCGGCGGCTGGGTTTGCGTCTGCAGTTGCGCGATCTTTTGTTCCGCGCGGCGGGCAACGGCCTGGGCTGCTTCGCGGGTCCATCCGAGGGCTTCCGCCGGGTCTTGCAGCGTGACGGGCACGGGACTGCCCATTCCCTTCGCAATTGCCGTCGATGCGTTCAGCGCACGTTGCGGCGCACCCTCGGCCGCCGATTGCACCACCCGGCGCGCGTGCTCGATCAGCCAGGGATTCGATTCGGCCATCGTGCGCGAGGTGTCGTCCGGCTGTTCGTCGGGTTGCAAGTCGTCCAGCGGCTCGGGAGCCGCGCCGAACACCGACGAAAAGACATCGCCGCTGGCGTACGGGTTGGCATTCGAATGGGACTGCGAGTGGGGCTGTGGGTGGGACTGTGACGCGGACTGTGACGGCGACTGGTTTCCGGTCGATGCCCTCAGCTTCATCTCGCGGTGCTGAGCGGCCGCTTTCGGAGAGATTTTCGCAAGATCGCCGTCCGCAACCGCCACGATCTCGACGCTGCCGTCTTCCGTTACCCGGTTCGACAACACCACCGCATCGGGGCCCAGTGCCTCACGGACGAGCCGGAACGCTTCGCGACTCGTGGCACCGATGAATTTGCGGATGTTCATTTACCCCCCGATGAGCTTGCACTCACGTTGATCTGTTGCGGTTGACCGGTTGCGCCACGTCTTGGGCGACGTACCGTTTTCCTGTGAATGAATTATTGCAAGGGTCGTTGGCAGGCCATCGGCTGATAAGAGCCGGGAAAGCGGGGTAATTCGCGAGATCGATGCTGGAGGCGGAGGACGGGCGCCCCCGGGAGAATGGTCGGTGGTGCAAACGTCAGATGATTGTGGTGCCGAATGTTTCTGAATGGTGCAGCGGTAAGCGAAGACTTCTTGAAGCGTTTCAACTCCCGCCTTGTTATCCGGTTTCAGCGTCCGGCCGATTATTTCGTATTCCGCTTTATTGTTGAGAAAAATGGTGTCGGTGAATTATGGATAATTAATTTGTTTGAGTTTTAGAAATGATTTTCACACAAAACGAAAATGAATGAACAATGCGTGAATCAATGAAATATCTGTCGTGAATGGAGGAGAAGATCCATATAATAATTCGAAGAAAAGTCAAATAATTTGCGATATTGAAATAATCGTTTCACGTCGCAAGATTAATCAAGGAACACCAGAATGCTTCAAAAACTGTTTCGCGCGGACCCTTTTTCGTTACCATTCGACGAGCAAAGGAGCGCACTGGTCATAATCGACATGCAACGCGATTTTGTCGAGCCGGGGGATTGGGTGAGGCATTGGGAAACAACGTCTCTCTGGTGCGCGGCGCGATTGTCTCAAGCTGGAAGGTGTTGAAAGCAGCGCGCGATTCGAAGCTGCTGGTCATTCACACGCGCGAGGGCTACCGTGCCGATCTGGCCGATTGTCCGCCTTCGAAACTGACGCGCGGCGGCAAGACATTTATTGGTGCCGACGGTCCCATGGGCCGCGTTCTGATTCGCGGCGAAGCGGGCCACGACATCATTCCCGAGCTTTATCCGGCGCTAGGTGTGCCCATTATCGATAAACCCGGCAAGGGCGCGTTCCATGAAACCGACTTGCACTTGATTCTGCAAAACCACTCGATCAGAACGCTCATTGTCTGCGGCGTGAGCACCGAGGCCAGCGTGTCCACCACCGTTCGCGAAGCCAATGACCGTGGCGACGAATGCATTATCCCGGCGGATTGCGTCGGTTCGTATTTCCCCGAATTCCAGAAGTCCGCAATCGACATGATCAGGGCGCAGGGCGCGATGTCGGGCTGGGTGAGCGACGCCGCGGCTATTGTCGACGGCTTGCGCGGCGGATGCCGCCTGGACCCGGGATGCGACTTATCACCTTTACCGTGTGCTCGATCGGTTACCTGGCGGAACATGGGCCGCGCGAGACGCTGCGGTTCTGGGTCCACAGCCGCTTTCAGCATGCGTTGAATCTGTCTCATCGGCAGGCGGCGAGTTGCTGACCTTGCTCAGCCCGCGTTGTCAGAACCTGCCGACGGCCATTCGGCTCGAAACCCCTCCGGGCTGGGATTGGAGCCATCAGTCGTACTCGCGGCAGCCCATCACGCCAGCCCATCACGCTGGAGAACAACGAGTTGCGCGGCGCGCTATGGCGTGCGGATCTGAGCCGCGCGCCGTGCTGGCGGCCGGGGGCGCCAAGAATACATGATGGCCATGCGTTGAACGCTGTGCAGGCGGCTTATCCGGCGCTGGCTGGCCAGTTGTCCCAGTATTGTCTGCAGCGAGAGGTGCGCAGCAGTTAGCAGTTGCTGCCTGGCGGGCCGTCGATCGGACGCGTGCCCCGCCTGAACCCCGGCGATGCGAGCGTGGAGCTGGAAGGAGGTGTATCGGAGCTGATGGGGTACGGCTCGGGGCTGACGCCCGCCGGCGACGATTACCTGTTCGGTTATCTCGCGGCGTTGTGGCCTTGGCAGCACAGGGCGCCTGTAGCCGCGCACCTGAAGCTATTGCGCCCGGCGATAAGAAATCAGCTTCATCGGACCACGGGTATCGGCCGCCACTATCTGAGCCTTGTGTTGCACGGGCACTATTCGCAATCCGTCGATCATTTGACGACCATGCTGATCAGCGCCAAGCCGCCGGCGGATGTGGCGTTCGCCGCAATCGGCGTCATGCAGTGCGGATCGTCATCCGGGGCCGAGTGTCTTGCCGGTTTTTTGCACGGGATCAGCACGCTTGAGAAAGTAGCGCAGGAGCAAATGAGCGGACGCTTTACCCTTGCGCGCCAATCAGATTCACGACCTTTATGTTTCTCGTGTCAGGGACTTCCGCGTAGGACAGCACCTTCAACTGCGGCAAGCTCCTTCTCAGGAACCGGGCGAGCATCGCTCGCAACGAGTGCTGGACCAAAAGTACCGGCGGCAATCCTATGTTCTGCTGACGCGCGATTGCGTTTTGCGTCGAGTTTAATAATGTCTGCGCCAAGCCGGGTTCCAGTCCGGGATTCGCACCGGTCGCCAATGCCTGCGACAACACCCGCTCTAGCGCCGGGTCCAGTCCCATCACCTGCAGCTCTCCGCTGCCCGGATACCACTGCTGCGTAATCGCCCGGCCCAGGGACAAACGCACCGCCGCCGTCAGGTCGTATGCATCCGCTATCTTCGGCGCATGTTCCTGCAACGCGTCCAGGATCGTGCGCATGTCGCGGATCGGAACGCCTTCCTCCAGCAAGTTCTGCAGAACCTTCTGCAAGGTGGTCAGCGCCAGCGTCTTTGGCACCAGATCGTCAATCAACGAAGGCGTGTCCTTCCCGACGCGCTCCAGCAACGCCTGGACTTCCTGGCGGCCCAGCAATTCCGCGGCGTGCGTCACGACCAGATGGTTGAGGTGGGTCGCCACCACGGTGCTTGCATCGACAACGGTGTAGCCATACACCTGCGCCTGTTCACGCAAGTTCGTATCGATCCACACCGCCGGCAAACCAAACGCCGGATCTTGTGTCGGATTTCCCGGCAAGGCCGCCGAGACCTGGCCCGGGTTGATTGCAAGCCACTGGCCAGGAAATGCTTCCCCAACGCCCACCTCCACGCCCTTCAGCGCAATCCGATAACCGTTCGGACGCAATTCCAGGTTGTCGCGGATATGGATCACCGGCGGCAAGAAACCAATTTCCTGCGCGAACTTCTTGCGAATGCCCTTGATCCGTTTCAACAACTCGCCGTCGGCGTTCCGGTCGACCAGCGGTATCAGCCGATACCCCACCTCGAGCCCCAACGGATCGATCATCGCGACATCGTCCCAGCTCGCTTCCGTATTTTCGATGGGTGCAGCGGCAGTGGGCACAAGGTCGGTCACCGTGCCCGCTTTCTTCTTTGCCAGGATGCGCTGGTTCATCGAACGCGCGGCGTACACCAGGCCGCCGCCCAGCAGCAAGAACGCAAAATGCGGCATACCGGGAATCAACCCCATGATCCCGATGATCACGCCCGTAATCATCAACACGCGCGGATTGTTGAATAACTGCCCGGTCAACTGCGTGCCGATGTCCTCTTCGGTCGCCACCCGCGACACGATCACGCCCGCAGCCGTCGAAATGATCAGCGAAGGAATCTGCGCGACGAGGCCATCGCCGATGGTCAGCAACGTGTAGTTCGTGGCGGCGTGCGCGAAGTCCATGTCGTGCTGGAGCATCCCGACAATCAAGCCGCCCACGATGTTGATCACCATGATCATCAAGCCCGCGATTGCGTCGCCGCGCACGAACTTGCTCGCGCCGTCCATGGAGCCGTAGAACTCCGCTTCCTGCGCGACCTGCAAGCGGCGCTTGCGGGCCTGATCTTCGTTGATGAGGCCGGCGTTCAGGTCGGCATCGATAGCCATCTGCTTGCCCGGCATGGCGTCGAGGGTGAAGCGCGCGCCGACTTCGGCGATCCGCCCCGCGCCCTTCGTGATCACCATGAAGTTGATGATCATCAGGATCACGAACACAACGATACCAACCGCGAAATTCCCGCCCACCAGGAAGTGGCCAAAGGATTCGATCACCTGGCCGGCGGCGTCGGGACCGGTATGGCCCTCGAGCAGCACGATCCGCGTGGAGGCCACGTTCAGCGACAAACGCAGCAGCGTGGAGAACAGCAGCACGCTTGGGAACGCGGCGAAGTCGAGCGGTTTTTGCGTGTACATGCTGACCAGCAGCACCATCACGGACAGCGCGATGTTGAACGTGAACAGCAAGTCGAGCAAAAAGGCCGGCAACGGCAAGATCATCATGCCGAGGATCATGCAGATCAGCACCGGCCCGGCGAGGGCCCGTAAATTCTGCGATCCCAGTGCGTCGGGGCGCTTGGAGAAAAATCCGGCGCGCGCGTTCATGCTGTGCTTCCTTTCATCGGGTCATTTCCGGGTGGTTCTTCCGCGAGCGCTTCGGCGGCTTCCTGATCGGCTTCGGCTTCCGGGACGCTGCCTTTGTCGAGCTCGGGAGGAACCTCGAGGTTCTCGGGTTCATCCGGCTTCGTGCCGCCGTCTTTCTTGAACTTGCGTAACTGATACACCCACGCCAGCACCTGCGCGACGGCGCCATACAGCGCGCCCGGAATCTCGCGGTCGATGTCCACGTTGTGATACAGCGCCCGTGCAAGCGGCGGCGCTTCGAGCAGCGGCACGTTGTGTTCGAGCGCCAGTTCGCGAATACGCGTGGCGACGAGGTTCACGCCCTTCGCGACAACCTTCGGCGCGCGCATTTCGCCGTCGGCATATTTCAGCGCAACGGCGAAGTGGGTCGGGTTGGTGACGATCACGTCGGCGGTCGGCACCGCGGTCATCATCCGGCGCCGCGCCGCGGCGCGCTGCTGCGCACGAATGCGGGCCTTCACTGCTGGATCGCCATCGCTTTCACGATGCTCGCGTTTCACTTCTTCCTTGCTCATCCGCAGCTTCTTGGCGTGCGTCCAGAGCTGGTAGGGGACGTCGAGCGCGGCAACGACAAACAATCCGGCGATCGCCATGCCGCAGCACACGATGAGCAGATGCATGGCGTCGGCGAGTGCGAGGTCGAGCGGCTTCGTGAGGAGGCCGAGCACTTCGTCCTTGCGGGTCCACATCGCCCAGCCGGCAAGCCCACCGACCACGAGCGTCTTGAGGATCGACATGCCGAGCGCGATCGGCCCTTGCGACGAGAAGATCTTGCCAAGGCCGCTGATGGGGTTCAGCCGGCTGAAATTGGGCGCCATCGGTTTGGTGCTGAGCAGCCAGCCGCCGAGCGCCATTGGCGCGCATATGGCGGCCAGGCCCGTCAGTGCGAGCACCGGAAGCAAGGCCATGAAACCTTCCTTGCCGGCAGCGGCTGCGCCGATCAGCATCTGGTTGGTATCGAGGACGGTGTTGTGATTGAACGTGAATGCGCCGCGCAAGATGGCCTGCATGTGCTGGCTGATAGGACCGGACAGGCCCCAGATGCCAAAGAATCCGGCCGCTAACAATGCGAACGACGTGAGTTCCCGCGAGCGCGCGACTTGGCCTTCCTCCCGCGCCTTTTCGATGCGCTTGGGAGTGGCTGATTCGGTCTTTTCGACGTCGCTCTCTTCTGCCACTTCGCTTCACTCCGATCCTGCGGGCTTTCGGCGAAGGCCTGACGCATTGATCCAGTGAAGCGATTATTACGAAAAGCAGTAAGCGGCCATCGCTTGATCAGGGTGGAGAAACGGCGGTAATTCGGGCGATGGGGCGGGCGTGAAGCCAATGCGGCGGCGCCAAACTAAAAACGCGCCGGTCCTTGGCAGGAACCGGCGCGCAGTGCAGCGCATTGCATCGATGAATCTACACCCCGTAAATCCCCGGCACGCGGCCATCGGGACCATAGAAGGCCGACTTGGGCGGAGCCAGGGTCAGCGCAGCGAGTGCATTGCGGTTGTATTCCATGCGCGAGCGGATCAGCACGCCGATGTCGTTATTGCCACGCCGCGCACGCCCCGCCGCCGCCAGCAATTCCTGCCAATGGGCGCTCAACGCTTCGTTGCCGGTGACGGCTTGCTCCATGCCGACAAAACCCTTCGGCAAGCCGAGCGCGCCAAGTTGCTCGTCGCGCTGGCGTTCCAGCGCGGCAAGCTGCTCGGTCAAGGCGGTTTTTTGTTCGATGATCGAAGGCAGCGTATCGAGCGGCGAGGCCGCGGTGAGCGCTTTCCCTTCGTGGGCAAGGAGCGACTCGAACGCCTGAACGGCAGCGGTTTCGTCGATAACAGTGGCAAGCAGGGCGTCTTTCATGGGCGACTCGTTAAAAACACCGGCCCGCTTTCATAGCGGTACCAAGGTCGAAAAAAAGCCGCCCGGCGCTGCATCGTCGAAACGATGCGTCTATCTGAAACTTACCTTCCACGTGTCGCTGGCTCGCTCTGGGCGTCGCCTGCAATACGTAGCCGTTATGTTCAGCCGCCGGCCGGCGGGGTACGCGTTTGCATCAATTCATGTGCGCTGCTGAGCATGCCGTTGGCGACCGCGCCCGAATCGACCTTGTAGCTGCCGTTGTTCAGCGAGGCCTTGATCGACGCGACTTTCGCCGTATCGATGTCCGAGGTGCCCGAGGTGCGCAAATCCGTCGATAACGCCGACAAGCTCACCGTCGAATTCGAACCGCCGGTGCTGGCGGTGCTGCTGCCGGTCGTGCTGGTGCCTTGCGCGTCGGCTTGCGCCGTGCGTTGTTGTGCAGCTTCTTGCAAAGCTGCGAGCTGAGTAGTGTTGCTGGAATCGATTTTCACGATGGTCTTCCCTGACGATGTGATCCCTTTATCGGCGGACCCACGTAAAAACTTTAACCTTCCTGCCGCCCGGAACCCGCGCCCGTCAGTCTCATTTCCCGCTCAGCCTTACCAGGCAAGCCGGATAAGGAATTGCAACAATTTGAAACAAGTGAGGGATAACCCACATAGGCGGTCTGCGGGTTGTTTTTCAAAGCTGGATCTCCACCGTCGAGGCGTCCTTCACGACGCCGGAAATGATCTGTCCCCCGGCTGTTTTGACACGGACCTGCTGACCGGGCGCGGCGTTATTCATGGCGCTGCCTTCGGCCGATATCGAAAAGCCCGCGCCGTTTGTCACTACGTGTACGGTCTGGCCGATCACGACGGCGCCCGCGCCGCGCAGCATGTCGGTGCGCAGCGGCAGGCCCG
>NZ_AEJF01000157.1 GCF_001028175.1 Caballeronia mineralivorans PML1(12) | reverse complement strand
CGCCGCGGCGTAACCGGCCGGTCGCGACGCTTTCGCCGGCTGAGCAGGGCTCGCGGGCTGGCTGGCGTTGGTGGTCGCGTTCGCGTCCACCGGCATGCCCGCGTTTTTTGCCATGGCTACGACAGCGGCCGGATTGGTTTCAGCGGGACCGGCAATCATGATCGTGCCGCCCGTGTCCTGCGCATGCGCAGTCGTCACGCCAGCAGCCACGAGGGCGAACGCAATCACACACACCGCAAGCGCGGGATGGCAAGCCATGCCAGCGCCGGTTTTCACCAGGCCGTTCGCGGCCAGGCGATGAACCGCCGGCTGACGAGCAGGCGCAGCGAAGCTGTGCATTGTGTTTCTCCCAAACAAAACCCGCGAATCCGGTAAGCCAAAAACGAGAAACCGCTCTTCCAAAGTCGAGGAATTTCTCAAATGACCAACCCACGAGACGAATTTTAGATTTCGGCGTGTAAAGGCAAGCGTCGAATAGAGGCCGGCTTTCCCTGTTATTCGTCTGATTGCATCTTGCGTCTCGCTCCTAAGATTCGTCTCATGCAAAAGTCTTTGATGGCCGCGCTTGGCTCCAGTGCCTGGTCTCATCGACGGTGAAACATCGCAGACAAGATCCGAAGCATCCGAAGCTGAAGGAGGACCGCCATGCTGGACAAGCTCGACAAGGAATTTGCGTTCGGCCGCGAAGCGCTGGATGTGCGCGCGTACCGGCAGGAATTGTTGTCGTCGAATATTGCGAACGCCGACACCCCAGGCTACAAGGCGCGCGACGTCGATTTCTCCAGCGCCCTCGCAGGTGCGCTGAAAAAGACAGGCGCGACGGCGGACCCGACGGCGTCCGGCACGGCGCAATTGCAGATGGCGCAGCCGGTAACCGTCTCGGCTGGCGCCGGGCTCGCGACGACATCGGCGGGACATATGTCCGGCAACGCGACGCTCACAGCAAGCGGTGGCAGCACCGACGACTACGGCCGTCTCGCGTACCGGATTCCGGGCCAGCCGGCGCTGGACGGCAACACCGTCGACATGGATTCGGAGCGGGTCCAGTTCGCGGACAACGCGCTGCATTTCGAAGCAGGCATGACCGTTCTGTCGGGGCAGATCAAGACGATGCTCTCGGCGATCACGTCGAACTGACCGCACCTAGCGCCTAACAGCCAAGCCACGAGGAGAAGCAATGCCCTCTTTACTGAACATCTTCAACGTAGCCGGTTCGGCGATGTCCGCCCAGGCGCAGCGCCTGAACGTGACCGCCTCGAACCTGGCGAACGCGGACAGCACGACGGGCCCGGACGGCCAGCCGTACAAGGCGAAGCAGGTGGTGTTCGCCGTCGATCCGCTCGGCGGCGCGCGCACGGCGTCCGGCCAGCAAGTGGGCGGCGTGCAGGTGACGGGCGTGATCGACGACCCGACGCCGATGAAAACCAGCTACGACCCGAGCAATCCCGCAGCAAACCCGGACGGCTACGTGACCATGCCGAACGTCGATCCCGTGCAGGAAATGGTCAACATGATTTCGGCGTCTCGTTCGTATCAGGCGAATGTGGAAACGCTCAATACCGCCAAGCAGCTGATGCTTAAGACCCTGACGATCGGAACCTGAGGACAATCCCGTGACAACCAACACCACGATCGGCAACACCGGCACGACGATGTCGCAGTCGTTGCTCAACACCATGAACGGCACGACGAGCTCGTCGAGTTCATCGGCGGCCAGCTCGAGCTCCAGCGCGACGGGCGGTCAGTCGGCATCGGACCTGCAGAACACATTCCTGACCTTGCTTGTCACGCAGCTCAAGAACCAGGACCCGACCAACCCAGCCGACAGCTCGCAGATGACCTCGCAACTCGCGCAGATCAGCACGGTGTCGGGTATCGGCCAGCTCAACACATCACTGAGCTCGCTCGCGACGCAATTGTCGGCAGGGCAGTCGGCACAGGCTGCGTCGCTGATCGGTGCGACCGTGCTCGCCCCGGGCAACACCATCACCGTGACCGGCGGCAAGGCCAGCAGCTTCGGCGCGCAGACGGCGAACGCGCTCGGCGACCTGACGGTGAGCGTCACGAACAGCGCCGGCCAGGTGGTGCAGACGATCGACCTCGGGCCGCAGTCCGCGGGCGTGGTGCCGATCACGGGCTGGACGCCGACCGACAAGACCGGCGCGACGCTCCCCGACGGCACCTACACCATTTCGGCGGGAGGCACGATCAATGGCGCGGCGGCCACGGCGACCGCGCTGTCCGCATCGACAGTGCAGAGCGTGGTGCAGCAGGGCGACGGCACTGCGGGTGTGATGCTTTCGACTGGCAAGGCGGTTCCGTTGACCAGCATCGCATCGATTCTCTAAGCCCCTTATTCATTAGCTCACTCTTCTAGAAGCGGAGACCGTCATGGGTTACCAACAAGGTTTATCTGGTTTGTCCGGCGCGTCGAACGACCTCGATGTGATCGGTAACAACATTGCCAACGCGAACACCGTCGGCTTCAAACAAGGCCAGGCGCAGTTCGCAGATATGTACGCGAACTCGGTGGCCACCGCCGTGAACAACCAGATCGGCATCGGCTCGCAGATGTCGGAAGTGCAGCAGCAGTTCGGCCAGGGCACGATCACCACGACGAGCCAGGCGCTGGATGTCGCGATCAACGGCAATGGCTTTTTCCAGATGTCGGCTAATGGCGCGACCGTCTACTCGCGCAATGGCGTTTTCAACCTCGCGTCCAACGGCACGATCGTCAACGCCCAGGGCCAGACGCTGATGGGTTATGCGGCCAATGCACAGGGCATTATCAGCAGCGCGTCGACCGTGCCGCTCGTCGTGCCGAACTCGAACCTGCCGCCGTCGGCCACGAAGAACGTGAGTTTTGCGTTCAACCTGAACTCGCAGGCCACCGTACCGACCGCAACGCCGTTCAGCCCGACCGACTCGACCACCTACAACGCCACCAGCTCGATCAACGTTAACGACTCGCTCGGCGGCACGCATGCTGTGAACGTGTATTTCGTCAAGCAGTCAACGGGATCGTGGGAGGCGTATGCCACCACCGGCACGACCAACACGCCGGTCACCGGAACCGCGACTGGCACGGCCGGCGATCTCGGCAAGGTCACGTTCGACTCATCGGGCAACCTGATTCCGACGCCGCCCGCCACCGCCATTGCGCCGTTCGCCTTTTCGATTCCGGATGCCGCGTCCAACGTCGCCGGGGCCGTGCAGACGATGTCGATGTCATTCGCCGGCACAACCCAGTACGGCGCGACGACGGGCCTCGTGAGCAGCAGCCAGGACGGGTATTCATCGAGCGAGCTCGCCGGCTTTTCGGTCAACACGGACGGCACGCTGACTGGCACGTACACGAACGGCAAGACCCAGGCGCTCGGTCAGATCGCACTGGCTACGTTCGCCAACCAGAACGGCTTGCAGAACCTTGGCGGCAACAACTTCCAGCAGACCCAGGCATCGGGCGTGGCGCAGGTGTCGGTGCCCGGTTCGACCAACCACGGTTCGCTGCAAGGCGGCGCGGTGGAGAACTCGAACGTCGACCTGACCAACTCGCTCGTGGACCTGATCACGGCGCAGCGCAATTACCAGGCGAACGCGCAGACCATCAAGACGCAGCAAGCCGTCGACCAGACGCTCATCAACCTGTAAGCGCCGCCGCAGGCCGGGCACAAGAGAGTCACACATGGATCGTCTGATCTATACCGCGATGAGCGGCGCCGCGCAGGCGCTCGAGCAGCAGAGCGTTACGGCGAACAACCTCGCGAATGCGTCGACGACGGGGTTTCGCGCGCAGCTTTCCGCATTTCGACAGGTGCCGATGAACTTCGAGGGCGGCGCGGCCGGCGACCCGACCACGCGCACCTTCGTGCTGTCGTCCACACCGACCGCCGATTACACGCCCGGTCCGATCCAGCAGACCGGCAATCCGCTCGATGTCGCCATCCAGGGGCCGGGCTGGCTTTCGGTGCAGACGGCCGACGGCTCGGAGGCGTACACGCGCGCCGGCAATCTGCATGTCGATGCCAACGGCCAGCTGGTGACGGCGAACAACCTGCCGGTGCTCGGCAATAGCGGCCCGATGTCGATTCCGCCCGGCGCGGCGGTCACGATCGGCAAGGACGGCACGGTGAACGCGCTGATTCCGGGCGACCCGCCGACGGCGATCGCAACGGTCGACCAGTTGAAGCTCGTCAATCCCGATGCGACGACCATGACGCGCGGCGACGACGGTCTGTTTCGCACCGCAGACGGCCAGCCCGCCGACGCCGATCCCGCGGTGGCGGTGGCGCCGGCGTCGCTGGAAGGCAGCAACGTGAATGCGGTGTCAGCGATGGTCGACATGATCACCAACGCCCGCCAGTTCCAGATGCAGACCAAGTTGCTCGATTCGGCGAACCAGAACGATCAGTCGGCTAACAAGCTGCTCAGCTTCAGTTAATCCGCAGCTAACAGGATAAAAACCATGAACCGCTCTCTTTACATCGCTGCGACCGGCATGAATGCGCAGCAGTCGCAGATGGACGTGATTTCGAACAATCTCGCCAACGTCGCCACGAACGGCTTCAAAGGTTCGCGCGCGGTGTTCGAGGACTTGCTGTATCAGACGGTCCGCCAGCCGGGTGCAAACTCGACGCAGCAGACCGAACTGGCGTCGGGCAGCCAGATCGGCACCGGCGTGCAACAGGTCGCAACCGAGCGTCTCTACACGCAGGGCAACCTGCAGCAGACCGGTAACTCGAAGGACGTCGCCATCAACGGCAACGGCTTTTTCCAGGTGACGATGCCCGACGGCACGACTGCCTACACCCGCGACGGTTCGTTCCAGACCAACGCGCAAGGCCAGATGGTCACGTCGAGCGGTTATCCGGTGAGCCCCGCTATCACGATCCCCACGACCGCGACCGGCATGACGATCGGCTCGGACGGCACGGTCACGGTCACGCAGCAGGGCAGCGCGGCCAACACCACCGTAGGCCAGTTGCAACTCGCGACCTTCATCAACCCGGCCGGCCTCGACGCGCGCGGTGAAAACCTGTTTGCTGAAACGGCTTCGTCCGGTACCGCGAACGTCGTGACACCGGGCCTGAACGGCGCGGGCCAGTTGCAACAGGGTTACGTGGAATCGTCGAATGTGAACGTGGTCCAGGAGCTGGTGAACATGATCCAGACCCAGCGCGCTTATGAAATCAACAGCAAGGCCGTGACTACGTCGGACCAGATGCTGCAGACGCTGAGCCAGATGCAGGTTTAAGCGGTATCGCCCGCATCAGCGGCGTTATTGCCGAAGGATCACGAAGATGTCATCACTTATCTCACGTACTCGCAGCGCGTCGGTGCTGGCGCTGCTCGCCCTGGCGGCCTGCGCGCTCGTGCCCAAAGAGCCGATCACCCAGCAGCCGATGACCGCGCGGCCGCCGGCGGCGCCGCTCAATTCAGCATCGCCTGGCGCGATCTACAACGCGGGCTACGCGGGACGGCCGCTGTTCGAGGACCAGCGGCCGCGCAATACCGGCGACATCATCACCATCGTGATCGCGGAAAACGTCAACGCGACGAAGTCGTCGGCGGCAAGTGCGGCTCGCAATGCCAGCGAAGCGTTTGCCGTGCCGGTCACGCCCGGCATTTTCGGTGGCCTGTTCCACAACACCAACCTGAACGCGAGCGGCTCCAACGGGTTCAACGGCACGGGCGGCGCAAGCGCGGCCAATACCTTCAACGGCACGCTGACGGTCACCGTCACCGGCGTCCTGCCCAACGGCAACCTGGAAGTGAGCGGCGAGAAGCAGATGCTCATCAACCAGGGCAACGAATTCGTGCGCTTCTCGGGCGTCGTCAATCCGACGACCATCTCCGGCAGCAACACGGTCTTTTCCACCCAGGTGGCGGACGCGAAGATCGAATACTCGGCGAAGGGCTATATCAACGAGGCGCAGAACATGGGCTGGCTCCAGCGCTTCTTTCTCAACCTGGCGCCTTTCTGATCATGAAACTCGTTCTTCGCTTCGTTCTCTTTGCGCTGGCGCTCGCTGCTGCACTTCCGCAGGCCGCGCAGGCGGAGCGCCTCAAGGACCTGGTCTCGTTCCAGGGCGTGCGTGACAACCCGCTGATCGGCTACGGCCTCGTAGTGGGGCTTGACGGCACTGGCGACCAGACCACCCAGACGCCGTTCACCACGCAAAGCTTGGTGAACATGCTCGGCAACCTCGGCATTACGCTGAATTCGTCGACCACCCAGAACATGCAGTTGAAAAACGTCGCCGCCGTGATGGTGACGGCCGTGCTGCCGCCGTTCTCGCGGCCGGGCGAAGCCATCGACGTGACGGTGTCGTCGCTGGGCAATGCCAAGAGCCTGCGCGGCGGCACGCTGCTGATGGCGCCGCTCAAAGGCGCCGACGGCCAGGTCTACGCCATGGCGCAGGGCAATCTCGCGGTCGGCGGCGCGGGCGCGAGCGCCAACGGCAGCCGGGTCCAGGTCAACCAGCTCGCGGTGGGCCGCATTCCGGGTGGCGCACTCGTTGAACGGGCTGTGCCTGCTGCGGTGACGCAAGCCGGTGGCGTGATGACGATGGAACTCAACACCCTGGACTTCGACACCGCGCAGAAGATCGTCGCGGCGGTGAATAACGATTTCGGCATGGGCACGGCGATGGCGCTCGACGGCCGCACGATCCAGCTGCGCGCCCCGACGGATCCGTCCCAAGTGGTCTCGTTCATGGCGCAATTGCAGAATATCGACGTCAAGCCGTCGCAGGCCGCAGCCAAGGTGATCGTCAACGCGCGCACGGGTTCGATCGTGATGAACCAGATGGTCACGCTGCAGAACTGCGCGGTCGCGCACGGCAATCTGTCGGTGGTGATCAACACGACGACGGCAGTGAGCCAGCCGGGTCCGTTCTCGAACGGCCAGACCGTGGCCGCGCGGCAGTCGAGTATCCAGTTGAAGCAGGACACGGGCGCGCTCAAGACGGTCGCGGCAAGCGCGACGCTCGCGGACGTCGTCAAGGCGTTGAATGCCCTCGGCGCGACGCCGGCGGATTTGATTTCGATTCTGCAATCGATGAAAGCGGCGGGTGCGTTGCGCGCCGATCTCGAAGTTATTTAAAGGCGACAGGCCATGAACACAAACGGGACCGGCACCGCAAACAACGCACTGACATTGACGAACACGACGGACACGAACAGCGGCCTGAATTCGCTGTCGAACCGGTTTGCACTCGACGTGCAGGGCTTCGACGCCATGCGCGCCCAGGCCAACGCCGCGCCGCAGCAGGGTTTGAAGGCGGCGGCCAAGCAGTTCGACGCAGTGTTCACGCAGATGATGCTCAAAAGCATGCGGGAGGCCACGCCGTCCGATAGTCCCTTCGATTCGCACGACAGCGCGACTTTCACGTCGATGCTCGACCAGCAGCTCGCGCAGAACGTGGGCGCGAAGGGCATTGGCGTAGCCGACATGATGCTCAAGCAGCTGATGCGCAACGCCGGCGCCACCGCGTCGGCTGACGGGACAGCCGCGAGCGCGAGCGGCGACAGCAGCGGGAATGCCGGCAACATGGCCGCGATGAACGCAATGGCGAAGGCCTATGCGAACGCCGCGGGGTCGTCGACCGCGTCGAAGGCTTCGCTCAGCGGCAGCGGCTATAGCGCCGACAGCGCGCTGAC
>NZ_AEJF01000156.1 GCF_001028175.1 Caballeronia mineralivorans PML1(12) | reverse complement strand
CGTCGACCGTCTGGCCGCGCCCGCGCAGGCGGCCAGCGCGGCGACGGGGATTCCGGCGCGTTTTATCATCGGCCAGGCGGCGCTCGAGTCCGGCTGGGGCAAACGGGAGATCAAGAACAACGACGGCAGCTCGACCCACAACGTGTTCGGCATCAAGGCCACCAGCGACTGGACCGGCAAGACTGCGAGCGCGGTAACCACGGAGTACGTGAACGGCAAACCGCAGAAAGTGGTGGAAAAATTCCGCGCTTACGACTCGTACGAAGACGCGCTCACCGACTACGCCAGCGTGCTCAAGAGCAATCCGCGCTACGCGCCGGTCGTGGAAGCCTCACGCGATGCCGCTGGTTTCGCGCACGGCATGCAGAAAGCGGGCTACGCTACCGACCCGCAATACGCTAAAAAGTTGATTTCGATCATGCGGCACATCGCCTGAACGAATTGCACCCGCGCATCTTTTGCTGAATCTAAAATAGGTATACAAAACGTATTACGAGTAAGGTGTCAAAAGCGACGGGGCCAATGTCGCAATAAAAGAAGATGCAGGCTGACGGCGAGGAACGGGCGCGTAGTGCGCCCGGAAGGCAGCCGGCCGGGCCGCATCGAAATGGAGAGAAAGTGCTGGTTCGTTTCGATTTGCGCGCTTTGCGAACGTTTTCGGCCGCCCGATGCGACGTTAGGGATGTTTTTTTTCAGCCAACCCTAAATATTTCAGCCCGGTTGCCGCTAAATGGAACACCGAAGTGCCGGATCCGCAGGGTCCGGTTGGACGCTCGAAAAGTCCTGCGGACGCAGACGCGAGCGAGCAAACGAACACGGCAAGCCTCATGAACATGAATCAGTCGAACGGTCCCGACATCGCAGACGACGAGTCCGACCTTCCCGATTTCGGCCGGCGCAATCCGCTGGAGATCGGTGTTTCCCTGCGCAACCTCGTTAATCGAGCCGATTTCCTGACTGTCGATCACGGCCACGGGCAGATCGTTACCCGCCTGCTCGACGTGAGCCCGGGCGCGCATACGTTTGTCTTCGATTGGGGTGGCATTCCCGAGCAGAACCACGCCATGCTCGGTTCGGAAAACCTGATGTTTCACGCGAGTCCCGATGGGATTCGCGTCGAATTCGCCACCGGCACGCCGCGTGAAATCGTTTTCGACGGTCACCCGGCATTTGAAGCGGACTTTCCGCCGGTGCTGTTCTACATGCAGCGGCGCGAGTATTTCCGCGTGGAAGCGCCGGTGCTCGATCCGTACATTTGCAGTGGCGAGCTGCCGAACGGCGAGCGTTTTCGCTTTGAAGTGAACGACCTGTCGCTGGGCGGCGTTGCGCTGCGAACCATGGACGAGCGGGTTGCTTCCATGGAAGTTGGCGTGATCCTGCAGTCCGTGGAGTTGCATTTCAGCAACCCCGGCAAGGTAGTGCTCGATTTGCAGCTGATGTCGAATCGGCAGACGGTGAATTCGAAGGGCGATCTCCGCTACACGCTCGGCTTCAAATTCATGAGCCTGCCGGGGTCAGCGGAAAACACGCTGCAGCGGTTGATTACGCAACTGGAGATAAAGCGCCGGTCACTGGCGCGGTGAAGTAAATGGCGGCGGCAAGCCCTGGGCTTGCCTGTTTCCCGCCAATGCCCCTACATCCAACACCTTCCATTCAGCGAACTGACGCCCAATCCCCTCGCTGCTTCACCGATTGCCTCGATTAACCCCAGTGAATAATCCGTCATGGCGCAGTGCGCCTGCGGATGTCATCGGAGGCGGTACCGCGCACGCCCCGATTCGCTGCGCCGGGATTCAACTTTTTCTGCAATCGGCCGATATACACCCGTTGTCGTCAAACAATGGCGGCCCGGGCTTCGTGCCTTTACCAGGATTCCTTGCATGTCCCTATTCGATATTGGCGTGAGTGGTCTCAATTCAGCCCAATGGGGATTGACCACGACCGGACAGAACATCAGCAACGCCGCGACGCCGGGCTACACCCAGGAGAAGCCGGTGTACGCGGAGGCGTCGGGGCAATACACGACCTCGGGTTACATGGGGTCCGGGGTCAATACGACGACCGTCTCGCGTTCGTACAGCGACTTCCTGACCAAGGCGCTCAATAGCGCGCAGTCCAACAGCAGTTCGCTGGACACCTACTATTCGATGTTGTCGCAGTTGAACAACCTCGTCGGCGATCCGACAACGGGTATCGGCGCGGGCATCACCAGCTATTTCACCAGCCTGCAGTCGGTGGCGAACAACCCCGGCACGACGTCCACGCGGCAGTCGCTGATGAGCAGCGCGCAATCGCTCGCTAACCAGGTGAACGCCGCCGCGACGACGTACAACCAGCTACGCACCGGCGTCAATCAGCAGCTCACCAGCGCGGTCACGCAGATCAACGGCTACACCAATCAGATCGCCACGCTGAACGGCCAGATTGCCTCCGCGAGCTCGCAAGGCCAGCCGCCGAACCAGCTGCTCGATGCACGCGACCTGGCGGTATCGAATCTGAGCAAGTTGACGAGCGTGCAGGTCACCACCGTCAACGGCGCTTATAACGTTTCTATCGGCACCGGCCAGCCGCTGGTCTCGGGCACCACGGCTTATCAATTGCAGGCGGTGACGTCGACGTCGGACCCGAGCGAGTTGTCGATTGCGTACGCATCGCCCAATGGCACCCCGCTCACGCCAGCGACCACCCAGTACTTGCCGGACTCCACCTTCGGCGGCGGCACGGTGGGCGGTTTGCTTGCGTTCCGCAGCCAGTCGCTCGATCCTGCGCAGGCGCAGCTCGGCTCGCTCGCAACCAGCTTCGCCGCGCAACTGAACCAGCAAAACGCGCTGGGCGTTGACCTGAACGGCAATCCGGGCACGGCGCTGTTCTCGACCGGCAGCCCGACCATCTACTCGAATTCGCGCAACACGGGCACCGCCCAACTGAGCGTTTCGATTGCCAATCCGACCCAGGCTCCCACCGGCAACTACACGCTGTCCTACAACGGCAGCGTCTACACGCTCACTGACCGTGCGAGCGGCGCGGCGCTCGGCACGATCACGCCCGATCCGGTGACCGGCGCGGTCAGCGGCACCATAGCGGGGCTGAATATATCGGTGGCAAGCGGCACCGCGAAGTCCGGCGATTCGTTCACCATCGAGCCGACGAGCGGCTCGCTCGGGAACTTCGCGCTCGCGACCACGAATCCGACCTCGATCGCGGCGGCTTCCCCGGCGGTGGCATCGGCGGGAGCGAGCAATGCGGGAACCGCAAACATCTCGGCGGCGACCGTGACCGCGGGTTACTCGATCCCGAGCAGCATGACGCTGACCTACAACGCGACCACCCAGCAAATGACGTCGAACGTGGCCGTCACGCTGCCGGCCGGCACGATCGTGGCTGCCGGTACGCCGTTCGCCTACAACCCGGCCCAAGGTCTTACCGTGTCCAACGGCACGGGCGTCAGCGCGACGATTACCGGCACGCCGTCAAGCAACGACACGTTCACGATCGCGGCGAACACGGGCGGCACGAGCGACGGCAGCAACGCACTGGCAATGGCGAACCTCGGCTCGGTGAAGTCGCTGAACGGCGGCACGGATTCGTTGACGAGTGCGTACGCGAACTACGTCAACCAGATCGGCAACGAGACCACCAATCTCCAGAGTTCGAGTACGTCGGCGACCGCGGTGCTTACTCAGGCGACATCGGCGCAACAGTCGGTGTCGGGCGTGAACCTGAATGAAGAGGCGGCCAACCTGATTCAGTACCAGCAGTTGTACCAGGCCAACAGCAAGGTCATCCAGACCGCTTCCACGCTGTTCTCGACGCTGCTCGGCATTTTCAACTGAGGTTTTCACGATGCGCATCTCCAGCTCGCAGTACTTCACGTTGAACGTCGAGACGATGAACAATCAGCAGGCATCGCTCGCCAACATGTACGCGCAGATCTCATCGGGCAAGGCCCTGCAGACCGCCGCCGACAATCCGCTCGGCGCGGCGCAGGCCGTGGCCCTCAGCTCGCAAGCGGCCAACCTCGCGCAATACACGACCAACCAGTCGTCCGCGCTGACTTCGCTGCAACAGGAAGACTCCACGCTCACCAGCGTGACAAACG
Source organism: Caballeronia mineralivorans PML1(12) (assembly GCF_001028175.1). Lineage (GTDB taxonomy): Bacteria > Pseudomonadota > Gammaproteobacteria > Burkholderiales > Burkholderiaceae > Caballeronia > Caballeronia mineralivorans. Next base: position 12,426 of record NZ_AEJF01000156.1, on the reverse strand, counting down.
TGATGCAGAGCATCCAGTCGCTGGTAGTGAACGCTGGCAACGGCACGCTCAACAACACCGACCGCACATCGCTCGCGACCCAGCTCCAGGGTTATCGCAGCACCTTGATGACGCTCGCCAACACCACCGACAGCAACGGCAACTACATCTTTGCCGGTTTTCAGGGCGGCTCGAAGCCATTCAGCGACAACCCCTCGGGCGTTGGCGCGAGCTACTCAGGCGGCCCCGGCCAGCGAGTGGTGCAGATTTCCGATACCCGCACGATCAACGTAGCCGATCCGGGTTCGGCGATATTCCAAAGCGTGTCGTCGAACGAAAGCAGCCCGGTTGCATCGGGGGCGTCGGCGAATACGGGGTCTGGCACGATCAGTCCGGTCAGCGTGACCAACAGCGGCGATCCCGCCAACGCGTCGACCTACACCATCACTTTCGGGACCACGACCACCGGTACGCCTCCCACGACCACGACCGTCAGCTCGTACTCGGTCACGGCGCTGGATCCGACGACGGGCACGACAACGACTGTGACGCCGCCGACGCCCTATACGGCCGGAGGCAACATCACGGTCGGCTCACAGACCGTGGCTATTTCCGGCACGCCGGCAGCGGGCGATACGTTTACCGTGGCGCCGGCGAACACCGGCAAGACCAGCGACACGGACATTTTCACGACGCTCGATTCGCTGGTGAACGCGCTGAAGCAGCCCGCCGATACCTCGGCTGCACAGGCGACGTTGCAAAACGCGCTGACCACGGCCGGAACGAAGATCAGCAACACGTACAACAACGTGCTGACGACGCAGACGGCGGTTGGTGGCCGCTCGCAGGAAGTGACGGCGACACAGACCGCGACGCAGACGACGTCGACGCAGACTGCCAGCAACCTGTCGGACCTGGTCAGCGTCAATTTGCCCAGCGCGATCAGCCAGTACGAGATGACGCAGAACTCGCTGCAGGCCGCGCAGCAGGCGTTTGCGCAGATTCAAAAAATGTCGTTGTTCAACTATCTGACGGGTTGATCGCCGGGGGGCGAGCAGGGAAGGAATTGATGTGGGTTGTAGGATGTGTTTTGGGCCGCCCGGCTTAAGGGCGGCCCTTTTTATTGGATGATGCCGATGCGCTCAAGAACCACCCCCTGGCTGCATGCGGTGAATAAATCACCCTTTGCGGCGATTGCGCGTTTTCTCAACTGATTCGACCGCGACCGCGACCGCGACTCGAACCCGTACCCGCCTTGCGCGACATCGGCCAACTGGTGGCGCTGGGGGTTCTGCGGAGGTCGGTATCGGGTGGGCGCAGCACCGCGTACGCGCTGGCCGATTGAGGCCTGCCGCCTGCTACATTGCCGCCGCGACGCGCCCCATCTGGTCGATACCATTCTCGAAGACGCGTTGAAAGAACGGGATCAGGTTGGGGATCATCAGCTGGATCAGCAGGAAGCCGACCAGCATGGTGACCGGAAAACCTACCTGGAAGATCCCGATCTGCGGCGCCGCGCGATTCAGGATCCCGAGCGACAGGTTGGCGATCAGCAAGGCGGCCACCACTGGCAGCGACAACAGCAAGCCCGTCGAAAACACGCTCACGCCATACGCTGCGATAGTCTGCCAGCCGCGTGCGTGCACGGCCGCACCCAGCACGTTCGCGCTCACCGGCACGTTTTGAAACGTCTGCACGAGGGCGCTGATCATTTGCAGATGGCCGTCGAAGACGAGGAACGCGAGCATCGCGATGGTGTTCAGATACCGCGATATCACCACCGAATTCCCGCCTTGACGCGGGTCGTAAAGCGTCGCGAAGCCGAGTCCCATTTGCATGCCGATGAACTCGCCGGCGGCATCGATGGTGGCGAATGCAATCTGCATCGTCATGCCGAGCGCCGCGCCGATCATGAACTGATTGACGATGATCAGCACGCCATCGGCGGAAAACACAGTCACTTGCGGCACCGCGCCGATAGTCGGCGCCACGATCAGCGCCATGAACCCCGCGAGCGCCACTTTGACGCGAATCGGAATGGCCTGGTGGCCGAGCATCGGCGCGGTCGCGATCAACGCGAGAATGCGTGTGAACGGCCAGAGGAACGACGTCAGCCAGACATTGAGCTGCGCGTAAGTGACGGAGAACATCGTCAGCCGGTGATGGAGGGTGTGATGGTGAAAACGTGGCGCATGTAATCGAGCAGCGTTTCCAGCATCCACGGCCCGGCGATCACGAGCGTGAGCGCCACCGCGAGCAGTTTCGGAATGAACGAGAGCGTGCTTTCGTTGATCTGCGTGGCGGCCTGGAACAGGCTCACCACCAGGCCGACTATCAGCGCAACAAGCAACAGCGGAGCCGCGAGCAACAGCGCCACGTACATGGCCTGGTGCGCGATCGACATGACGGATTCGGGTGTCATCGTGTAGGTCTCAGTCTCGGCTCTAGGATACGAAGCTCTGCGCCAGCGAGCCGATCAGCAACTGCCAGCCATCGACGAGCACAAACAGCATCAGCTTGAACGGCAGCGAGATGGTGGTGGGCGACACCATCATCATGCCCATCGACATCAGCACGCTCGCCACCACCATGTCGATGATGAGAAACGGAATGAAGATGGTGAAGCCGATCTGGAAGCCGGTCTTGAGCTCGCTTGTCACGAACGACGGCACCAGCAGCGAGAGCGGCACGTCTTCGGGACCGTTCATCGGCGCCGCCTTGGAGATCCGGGCGAACAGCGCGAGATCGGCTTCGCGGGTCTGGCGCAGCATGAACTGCTTGAACGGTGCGACGCCGCGCGTCATGGCCTGGTCCATCGTGATCGTGCCGTCAGAGAACGGCTTGTACGCGTCGTTATACGCACGATCAAGCACAGGCGACATCACGAACAGCGAGAGAAACAGCGCGAGTCCGACAAGCACCTGATTAGGCGGCGTGCTGGCCGTGCCAAGCGCCTGCCGCAACAGCGACAACACAATGATGATGCGCGTGAAACTCGTCATCATCAGCACCATGGCCGGCAGGAACGACAGCATGGTGAGCAGCAGCATCGTCTGGACGCTGAGCGAATACGTCGTGCCGCCGTTCGGGCCGGGGCTAGTGTTGAACGCGGGAAGTCCTGCTGTGCTTTGGGCGAAAGCGGTGTAGGGAAGGGCGGCGATCAGGACGGGCACCAACAGCTTCACCAGTCTTACGCACTGCGCAAAAAAACGAGCCTGCATTACTTGCTCCCGCCTGCGAACTTTTGCAGACGTTTGGTCGCTTCACCGGCGAGGGCATCGCGAAAACGTTGACCGAAACTACCTTGCAGCGCCTGGCCCTCGGGGGTAGCGCCGGCTTCCGCGCCGTTGAGTTCCACCGATCCCGCCGGCATGGTGTGCAGCAGCCGCACGTTGCCGGGCGCCGCGCCAAGCACGAGCCACGTATCGCCGATCTCCACCACCGAGACGCGCTCCTTGTTTCCAAGCGATGCGCCGCCAATCACCTTCACCAGACCCGTGCGTTTGCTGCCTGCCACGCCGAACTTGCGCGCGAGCCACGCGCAGCCGAACACGAACGCGATCACGATCGCCAGTCCGAGCAGCGTCTGCAGCACCGCGCCTACGCCGAGCGACGGCACGGCCGTGCCCGCGCCGACACCCGATGCAATCTGCGCCGCGTGATTGACGGCGTTCATGTCGGCGGCGTGCGCGCTCAAGGCTGCGGCGAGCGTCGTGAACGCGACGGCAAAGCGTTTCATCGATTCAACTTCCTGATGCGTTCGGACGGCGTGATGATGTCGGTGAGGCGGATACCGAACTTGTCGTTGACCACCACCACTTCGCCCTGCGCGATCAGGCAGCCGTTCACCAGCACGTCCATCGGTTCGCCGGCGAGGCCGTCGAGCTCCACCACCGAACCCTGCGCCAGTTGCAGCAGGTTGCGGATCGCGATCTTGGTGCGCCCGAGTTCCACCGTCATCTGCACGGGGATATCGAGAATCATGTCGATGTCATTGCGCGTCGATGGTGCATCGACTTTCGACAAGGGCTGGAACAATCCCGCCGATGAACCCGCTGCCGGCGTTTCATTGCCGTTCTGCTCGGCCAGTGCGCTCGCCCAGTCGTCCATGCCGAAGTCCTCGCCCTTGAGCGGATTGGACGGCAGCGTGCCCGGTTCAGTTACGTCACTCATATCCACCTTCCTTCATCGTGTCGGTTGCGCTGATCATCTTCTGGACGCGCAACGCGTATTGACCATTGAAAATTCCGTAGCCGCATTCCATGACTGGCACGCCGTCCACTTTTGCCGTGACTATTTCGGGCACGTTGATCGGCAGGACATCGCCTGCTCGCATGTTCAGAATCTTTTCGAAGGTCGTGCCGATCTCCGCCAGATCCACCGTGAGTTCCACTTCGGCCGCCTGCACTTGCTGCGACAACACGCGAATCCAGCGGCGATCCACTTCGAGCGCTTCGCCTTGAATGGGCGAGGAGAGGATGTCGCGGATCGGTTCGATCATCGAATACGGCATGCAGATGTGCAGCGTGCCGCCGGTCGTGCCGAATTCGATGGAGAACTGCGTGACGATCACAATCTCGTTCGGCGTGGCCACGTTCGCGAATTGCGTGTGCATTTCCGAGCGCACGTATTCGAAGTTCAGCGAACGCACGCTTTTCCACGATGCCGCGTAGTGTTCGAAAACGAGGTTCAGCAGCTTGCTGATGATGCGCTGCTCGGTCTGAGTGAATTCGCGGCCTTCCACGCGCGTGTGGAAACGGCCGTCGCCGCCGAAGAGGTTATCGACGACAAAGAACACCAGGTTCGGATCGAACACGAACAGCGACGTGCCGCGCAACGGCTTCACGTGGACCAGGTTCAGGTTGGTCGGGATCGGCAGGTTGCGAGTGAACTCGCTGTACTTCTGCACCTTCACCGGACCGACAGAGATTTCCGCCGAACGCCGCATGAAGTTGAAGATGCCGACACGCAAGAGGCGCGCGAAGCGGTCGTTGATGATTTCCAGGCCGGGCATCCGGCCCCGGACGATGCGTTCCTGCGTCGCGAGGTTGTAGGGGCGTACGCCGTGATGGCGCGTGTCGTCGGCGACTGCGTCGACTTCCCCGGTGACGCCCTTGAGCAGGGCATCCACCTCCTCCTGCGACATGAACTCTTCGTGGCCCATGAGTGTTCCTTGTTTCCTGTACCCGGTTGCTTGGTGCTGGCGTCGGCGGTCGCGTTAGCGTTTGCGGTTGAAGGCGAGGTTTGTCGCGCGGATTATTGAACGACGAATTCCGTGAACAAGACTTCCTGGACACGCGCCGGATTGTCAGTCGTGCCGCCCGTCTTTTGGACGGTCTCCAACAGCTCCTTCGCGAGCTCGCGCTTGCCGTCGATTCCCGCCAGATCGTCCGGCCGCTTCGCCGAGAGCAACATCAGAATGTGGCTGCGAACCTCGGGCATGCGCTCGGTCAGCGCGGCTTGTGCTTTCTGGTCGGGCAGCTTGAGCGTCAAGCCGATCCGCAGGTAATGCATGGCGTCGTCGGATTGAAGATTGACCGTCATCGACTCCAGCGGGAAAAACACCGGCGGCGCGGCAGGGGCAGCTTTCGCCACGTCATGCGAACCGGTTCTGTGCAGGTAGTAGTAAGCACCGGCCCCGCCGGCGCCCAGCAAAACGATAAGACCCGCCGCGATCAGTAAGGTGCGCTTCAGCCTGCCGCCCTTCACGGTGACGATGGGTTGTTGAGTTGCGGTGGTGCTTGCCATGATTGCGGACCTCTTTCTGTAGCCTGAATTGTTGGCGAAAGTGAGGCTCTGTGATGGCTCGAACAGAAGGGGTTATTAGGGCTAACTCGTGAGTTTGGGTTTTGCTCGCGCCGGTGGACGAGTCGAGTTTGCTTGCGCTTGATGGGTGGAATTTGCTCTTGGCAGGGTTTACAGGCGAAGTTTTTGCCGGCGGCCGGTGGGGCGATGCCGGGACTCGGGGTCGGTGCCGGGTTGCTGCTTTCAGGGTTAGTGGTCTGCGTGAGTGAGCTGTATTTTTTATCACTATTAGCCACTGTGCGTGGCGCCCGTCATTTCTTTGTCCAAAGCCGAAAGCGACAAAGAAACGAAGCAAAGCAAGCGCTTTCCAACCACGGGCGAGTTAGTGTCCCTAGCGTGCAGGCTCGGCCTTTCTGGCACCTGATAGCACGGTGCTCGCCAGACTTGAAGATGTTTGTTTGAACCCCTCCTTCTCGCGAATCCTGACACGAACACGCTTCGCCCCCAACGCTCTCGGGCAAGCACCGCGTCCCGCGAACCATCACCGCCTTACCCCTACTTCATGCAGCCAGCGGCCACGTCTTCCTCACCAAACCAGCGTTGGTCATACGGTCGCTTGGGTTCACTCTTCGAGTAGCGCGCCAGCTCAAGCAAACGTATCCACCAATCCAACCTGGCGACGCACCGGCATGCTGATCGCGCTCAGCGCATCCACGCTTCCCCCATCATCCGCGCCACTCATTCCGCCGGTACCGCGCCCGCCTCTACCCGCATTCGACGATGCTCCGCCATCCTGCTGTCCCGACTGCCGTCCCGCGAAACCGTCGCTGACGCTGGCGCTGCCCAAGCCGATGCCGCTCGCCTGCATCGCTTCACGCAATGTCGGCAACGCAGCTTCCACTGCCGCCCGAACCTGCTCATGGGTCGAAACGAACAACGCATGCGCGTGGTTGTCCGTGACCTGCAACACCACCTGCAATGGCCCCAAATCCTTCGGATTCAACGTCAGTTCAGCACTCTGCTGATGTCCGTTCGACAGGAACACCACCTTCTGGCTAAACGCTTCATCCCAACCACTCGACCCGACATGCGGCGCAATCGCAGCACTGCTGGCAGCCGTCGCCGCGCTCTGTGCCGGAGCACTGCCCGCCGTCGCCATCGCCGCTTGGAACGAACCTGAGTGCGCAGCGGCGTCGGCGGTGGCTTTGTAAGCAGCACTGCCATCATCAGCTTGCGTCGATGCAGCAAGCGCCGTGGCATCGGCAGCTTGCTGAGCCGCAGGCGCCGCGCCAGTTAGCGGCGTCATCGACGCCGCGCTTTTACCATCGCCCACCAATGCAGTCAGCGGGATCGCACGGCCCGCTGTCTGGAAACTACCAATGCCGCCTGCAGTAGCGTTCGCACCATTGGCCGTGTTCGTACCATTTGCGCCGTTCGCGGTATTTGCGACATTTGCCACTACGGCTGCAGCCGCAGCTGCCGCATCGGGCGACAGCGTCGCCGGGCTCTGCGCATTCGCTAACTGGGCAAGCGCAGCTTGCAATGCGTCCGCAGCCGTTTTGGCATCGCTGGACTTGTTCTTCGTATTGGCGGCGTCGGCGGAAGACGTCGCGTTCGCAGCTTCCGCATTCATGGCCGCAGTCGCCGGGTCGCTAGCCGCCGCAGCGGGATCGGCCGCTATGCCGGCACGGGATTTCAACATCGCCGCGTTGTTCGCCGCAGCGATCGCTGCCGCCGTCGTCGCTGCCGCATCCGGCTGCGCCTTCGCCGCGTCGGCCTGGGTCGCCTGGGCCGACGCAGCGGTGGTGTTATTCGGCGTCGCCGTCGACGACGCCGTAGCCGGTGCTTGCGCTTGACTGGCTGCCGACGCCGCGGAAGACGCCGACGCCGTGGAAGACGCAGAAGATGCCGAAGACGTCGAGGACGTCGACGATGAAGACGCCGCCGATGCCTGCGTCTGATCCGCTGTCGCCGAAGCCTGGTCTGCGCTAGCGGCCTGATCCGCCGCCGCTTTAGCCTGGGCAGTTGAAGCGTCGTCGGGCTTGGGCGCGTCGTGAACGCTGCCTTGCCCCGCCGATGCCGCCGCAGCGGCCTTCGCCGCCTGCGCCTGCGCTTGCACCCGTGCTTGAGCGGCTGCGTCGTCGTTCGCCTTGGTGGTTATGCTTTGCAGCGTCGATTCAAACGATGCCGTGGCGTCATCGCGTGCGGACGTCGCGGCCGCGTTGCGGGACTGGGCGGCCGTGAGGCTGAGCAGCATGCTGGCAGAATTAACGGACGACATACGTGACCTCTTGTATCGTATATGCGATAAAAATCGCTAGAAACTTCATGCCTTTTCGGCGCGCATCCGCAGGATCTTGGAGGCGTGCTCATCGGAATCGCGCTGTTCGATCCGCGCCTCTTGCTTCGCCTTCACGGCCTCGCCGCGCGCGGCCAGCACTTCATAAGAACCCAGTTTCTGCTTACGCTGCTGCCATTCCGGCTTCGCCGCTTCCAGCCGCTGGTTCGCGGTGACGAGCAACGCCCGTTGCTGGTTGATGGCGGAATCGAGGGTGTCGACGAATGCCTGGAAATTGCGCAACGTCTGAGCGGTCGTGCCTTCCTGCGCCGACGCCGTAAAGCGCGCGTGATACTCGTCGCGATACGTGACCAACGAGTTCAGCTGCGTCTCCACCTCGTCGCGCTCCTGCTGGAGCTTGCCGAGCTTTTTCGTAGTGGCTTCCAGCTCTTCTTCCGCGAGGTTGATCAAGGTCTTGATCGGCAGATGGTTAGACATGGACGTCAGATTCCTCAATTATCTTTATTCGAACAACTCGTCGAGTTGGGCAAGGCTCGGTTCAAACATGGCCTGCTCACGAAATCCTTGCTGCAAAAACGCTTCTATCCGCGGATACAGCACAATCGCCCGGTCAAGCAACGCATCCCTTCCCGTGGAATACGCGCCGACGTTGATCAAATCGCGATTGCGCTGGTAACGCGACAACATCTGCTTGAACAAACGCACCCGGTCCAGATGTTTGTCGTCGATCAGCGCGGTCATCGCCCGGCTGATGGACGCTTCTATATCGATGGCCGGATAATGCCCCGCTTCGGCCAACGAACGCGACAACACAATATGGCCGTCGAGAATGGCACGCGCTGAATCGGCGATAGGATCTTGCTGATCGTCCCCTTCCGTCAAGACCGTATAAAAAGCCGTAATCGATCCCGCACCTTCCCGGCCGTTCCCAGTCCGTTCCACCAGCGCCGGCAGTTTAGCGAATACAGACGGCGGATAGCCTTTGGTGGCGGGCGGTTCGCCGATCGCCAGCGCAATTTCGCGCTGCGCCATGGCGTAGCGCGTGAGCGAATCCATCAGTAGCAGTACGTGTTTGCCCTGATCGCGAAAATATTCAGCCAGCGAGGTCGCGTAGGTCGCGCCCTGCATGCGCAAGATCGGCGAGACATCGGCGGGCGCAGCGACTACGACCGAACGCGCGAGACCATCTTCGCCGAGAATCTGCTCGATGAATTCCTTCACCTCGCGGCCCCGTTCGCCAATCAACCCGATCACGATCACTTCGGCGCTCGTATAACGCGCCATGGTGCCGAGCAGCACGGACTTGCCGACGCCCGAGCCGGCGAACAGGCCCATGCGCTGGCCGCGTCCCACGGTCAGCAGCGCGTTGATCGCGCGCACGCCGACGTCGAGTACCTTATGGATCGGCTCGCGATTCAGCGGGTTGATGGTCGGTGCGGTCAGCGGCGCATCGACTTTCGAGCCGAGCGGGCCGAGTCCGTCGAGCGGCTTGCCCGATGCATCGACTACGCGGCCGAGCATTTCCCAGCCGACCGGCAGACGCTTGGCCCCGGCCATCGGGTCATTGATGGGTGCGCTTTCCAGCGGATATACGCGCGCTCCGGGCAGCAGGCCGGAGACTTCGGTGGTCGGCATCAGGAACAGCTTGTCGCCGGAGAATCCGACGACTTCGGCTTCGGCCATCGGGATCGAACTGCCGGCAGGCAACTCGATCATGCATTCCGAGCCCACGCCGAGTTTCAATCCCACGGCTTCCAATACCAGGCCGGCTGCGCGCGTCAGACGTCCGCACGCGCGCAGCGGTTTCGAAATCTGGCTGCGCGCCTTGCTCGCTTCAAGCTGCGCACGCCAGCCGTCCAGATGCGGGTTGTTCGCCATATCGGCGAGTTCGACAATGGTCTGCGCCGCGATTTCTTCGGCAGTCGGTTCGGCGTTATCGTCTGCGGCGAGCGGCCCGAACGACGCGCGCGCCAGTTCCTGTTCGAGTTCGCTCAAACCTTCCTGCGTGACGCGGCGCGCAGCACTTGTGGCGGCATGGGCGGTGTTCACCACGGTTGTGACCTCCCGAGCGCCGCCGCCACGCGCTCCCAGCGCGTGACATTGGTTGCATCGATTTCACCGCTTGCAGCTTGCGCCCGGCAACCGCCGCGCTCAATATCCGGGTCCGTCCTGACCGCCCATCCGGCTGCCTGCAGTTCTTCCAGCAAATACGCTTCCACGATGGGCAGATCCGCCGGATTCACCGTCAGATACGGTGCGCCGGCCAGCGCCGGTTCGGCCGCGATCACCGAGCGTGCGACCGCCAGCACGGCGGTCGGATCGAGTGTCAGATGTTGCGATACCACCTGCTGTGCGATGTCGAGCGCCAGCGCCATCAGCGCTTCGGCGACTACGGCGTCGGCGGCTTGCAGCGCGGTCTTGAAGGCATCGGCCATCGATGCCAGCCGCGCGGCTTCAGCCCGCGCGTCGCGACGGCCTTCTTCCACGCCTTTCTCATAACCCTGGTCGTAACCGGCCTTGTAGCCCATTGCCTGACCCGCCACATGGCCCGATGCCAGTCCTTGCGCGTGCGCTTCGTCGCGAACACGGCGCAAATGCTTCTCGAGCGCGGCTTGATCGGCGGCGGTGCGATCGACCGGAACCGGATCGAACGACGCCATCTCCCAGCGCTGATAGGCGGACATGCGGGCCTTCTTGGCGGCTTCGGCAGCGTCAGACATAAGCGTCCTCGGCCTTGCCGCCTAACTGGATCTGGCCGGATTCGGCCAGGTTGCGCACGATCTGCAGGATCTTGCGCTGCTGCGTTTCGACCTCCGAGAGCCGCACCGGGCCGCGCGAGTCGAGATCTTCGGCCAGCAGTTCGGCGGCGCGCTGCGACATGTTCGCGAGGAATTTCTGCCGCAGGGGCGGTTGTGCGCCTTTGAGCGAAATAATCAGCGTTTCGGATTCCACTTCTTTCAGCAGCAACTGGATCGCGCGGTCTTCAAGTTCGATCAGATTCTCGAACACAAACATTTGATCGATGATCTTCTGCGCCAGTTCCGGGTCGAACTCCTTCACGTTTTCGATCACGGACTCTTCGTGCGCCGTCGACATGAAGTTGAGGATTTCCGCTGCCGTGCGGATGCCGCCCATCGGCGCGCGTTTCAGGTTGTCGCTGCCGGAGAGAAGCGTGGTCAGGACGTCGTCGAGTTCGCGCAGCGCGGCCGGCTGAATACCGTCGAGCGTGGCAATGCGCAGCAGCACGTCGTTGCGCAAACGTTCAGTCATCAGCGCCACGATCTCGGACGCCTGATCGCGGTCCAGGTGAACCAGGATCGTCGCAATGATTTGCGGATGCTCGTTCTTGATCAGCTCGGACACCGCGGCTGAATCCATCCACTTCAGGCCTTCAATGCCGCTGGTGTCGCTGCCCTGCAGAATCCGGTCGATCAGTGCGCCGGCCTTGCTTTCGCCAAGCGCCTTGGTCAGCACCGTCCGGATGTATTCGCTCGAATCGAGCGACAGCGCGGTGTGCTGTTCGGCTTCCTGAACGAACTCGGTCATCACGTTATCGAGTTGTTCGCGCGTCACGTTTTTCAACGTCGCCATGGTCGCGCCGATCTTCTGCACCTCGCGCGGTCCGAGGTACTTGAACACTTCCGCCGCTTCGGATTCGCCGATCGACATCAGCAGGAGCGCAGCTTTATTGAGGCCTTCAGCGTTCATCTGACACCCAGTTCTTGACGACCGTCGCGACGATTCTCGGGTCCTGGCGCGCGACCATGCGCGCGTAGTCGAGATTGCGTTCGAACTTGGCCTTGTTGCTTTCGTGACCGAGCAAACTGACCTCGGCATCCTTTTCGTCTTCTTCCAGCGATTTCGGCATGGACGGTCCGTCGAGCAGCGACAGGTCGTCCGGTGCGCCGAGCGCGGCCGGCGGCGTTGACGGCGGCGGCGGGAAAGCGCGGCGCATCGCCGGCTTCACCATGCTGAAGTACAGGAACAACGCCACCGCGCCGATGCCCAGATACTTCGCGAGCTGGATCGCGCGCGCGATCATGTCCGGGGTGCGCCACCACGGCACGTCGGGAATCACGGTCGAATCCACCAGGAAGGTGCTGTTGACCACGTTCACCGAATCGCCACGCTTTTCGTCGTAGCCCATCGCGTCTTTCACCAGTTGCTGCACTTGCGCGAGCTTGTCGGCGGACAGCGGCTGCATGGTCGCGATGCCCTTGGCATCGACTTGTTTCTGGTAATTCACCACCACCGCGACGGAAAGGCGCTTGATGCCGCCCATCGGCTGCTCGTAGTGGCGCACGGTGCGATCGACCTCGTAATTGGTCGTGGTGTCCTTGCGGGTGTTGACCGGCGCGGTTTTCGCGTCGGCACCGCTGGCGGCGGCGTCGACGGGCGCGGAC
>NZ_AEJF01000155.1 GCF_001028175.1 Caballeronia mineralivorans PML1(12) | reverse complement strand
CGCCTGGCTGCGCGCCAGTCAGACCCATGCGGGCGTCCGGGTTGATCAGGTTGGTGGTGGAATCCATGCTTCGAAACTCTCCGAGTCTTGCGTTTTCTGCGAAGTGCGCCGGCGTCGGCCGAGCGCACTGCAGGCACTTTCATGAGAGGAATTATCCGTAAGCAGGATTTAGTTGATCCAACGAATAGAAGCGAGTTTTGGTTTCCTTTCCCTGCTTTGAGAAATGACGCTGCTGCTAGACTTTTTCCTAATCGGTCAGGCCATATGGCGAACCGCCCAGGCTCCGGCGCAGACGCCGGCCTGAGGCCCGGGACAGGCCCCGGTTCGAATTGTCCCAGAAGTGCCGCCGTCCATATGTTGCCGCCGATTTTCAGTTCCTTTCCGTTCCTTCTGGAGACACTATGAATGCTCCCATTAGCCCGTTGAGTTCGGCGCTCCAGCAAATGCAGACCATGGCGACGCAGGCGGCGGGCGGTGCCGGCAATGTCGCGAGCGGCAGCGTCGTGCCCGAATCGGGTGCAGCGAGCGCCGGCAGTTTCGCCGACGCGCTGAAGTCGTCCCTCGACAACATCAGCAGCAGCCAGATGAAGGCGGGCAAAGAGGCGCAAGCGTTTGAAATAGGCGCGCCAAACGTTTCGCTGAACGACGTGATGGTCGACTCGCAGAAGGCCAACGTGGGATTCCAGTTCGGCTTGCAGGTCCGCAACAAGCTGGTCTCGGCCTACAACGACATCATGAACATCTCTGTCTGAGCGCTGCACCGCCGGCTTTTCGTACCATCGATCTTCCGACCATTTCCTTTCCTCGGAATTCGTTGTGACGCAAAGCACGCCTAAAGCTTTTGCCACTTTCTCCGATAACCCGGATAGCAGCACGATAAACGGTCAGACAAATAAAAAGGTCGGGACCTGTTCGTCGGCATCGGTTCATCACGGTTCCCGTCAATAAGTGCGCTGGCGTACAGCGCCTTTGCGCGAAACGCTTATGAAACGACGGAAACATGGGACCAGAGTGAGGCATGGGACCGGAGTAAGCGCTAAAGCGCCAACTCCAGTCGACACGCCAACTCTGGTCGACACAAGGAGAGGGTCGGATGTTTTCCCAGGGACACAGTGGAGCCAACGCCTATGCACGCGTCGGCGTTCAGACAGGGGTAATGGGCGCAAGCCCGCACAGGCTGGTTGTCATGCTGTATCAGGGTGCGCGACAGGCTGTCGCCCAAGCCCGGATGCACCTGCAGCAGGGCAATATCGCGGCGCGCGGCGAAGCGATCACGAAGGCGATCAGCATTATCGAAAGCGGTTTGCAGCCGGCGCTTAACAAGGACGCCGGCGGTGAGATCGCGGCACGCCTGGACGCGCTCTATACGTATATGTCGCACCGGTTGCTCGAGGCGAATGTGCGCCACAGCGAAGAGGTGCTGGTGGAGATCGATGGCCTCCTCGCGACGCTCGAAGAAGCCTGGATGGCAATTGCACCCGAAGCAGCAAAAATGGCTGCGGCGTGACGCCGCGAAACATGCTTGCACATAATGAAAACCACACAAGAATATTTCGCTCATTACGAAGCGATTGCCGCACTTTCTGCATGCATGCTGGCCGCTGCGCGAAGCGGAGAATGGGGTGAACTGAAGACGATGCAGAGCGCCTATCGCGACTTGATCGACGGTCTGAGGGAAGCCGATCCCAGCTCCGAACTGGACGACTCCGCGCGGGCTCGCAAGCTTGAACTGGTGCGCCGGATTCTTGCCGATGACGCCGCCATTCGCGACCTCACCGCCCCCAGCCTCGCGCGTTTGTCCGCTGCGTTGTTCACTGTGAACAGGCCAGTGCGAGTTTTGAAGAAGATGATCGGGCTGCGCTAGACGCGTTTTACGCGTTCGCGGCTCGTTAAAGACCAGTGGCCCGCCAATACGGCTGGACTGGTGACCCGAGGAAACTGGCATGCCTGGACTGGACTCCGCGATCGCTGCGCTGCTTGCCAGCCGCACCGACATGCTGCTGTCCGCGCTCAATACGCAGACCAGTTCGACCGCCCCTCAAGCCAACACATCGCAACTTTCAGTCGATACTCCGCGCGTCGCCACGCCCGCATCCGCCGTCAGCGCGTATGCCGCGCCGGGGCCGTCCGCGCAGACCGCGCTCAGCGAAATCGCGCGCACGCTTGACGCCATTTCGCGTTTTGGCGGCAGCGCCACGCCCGCCTTGCTCGGCAATATGCCGTTGTGGCCGACTGCGCCGCGCATCGTCCAGGCTGCCAGCGCGTTCGAGAGCCTGTCCGGATCCTTGTTTTCCTCGAGTTCGGCGAGTGCCGCGGGCGCGGTCAATCCGCCCGCACCGCCTTTGCCCGCGACGGTTCTCGCAGGGATGCTGGCCAGGACCGTTGCGGACAGCGGACTTTTCTACGAAAACCATATCGCGCTGTGGCTGGGCGGACAACGTTCGCTCGCGTCGCTGAGCAATGAGCCGCAGGCACGGGTGGACAAATCGGCCAGCGGATTACCGTCCGGCTCTTTCGCGCAACCGGCCGCAGCGGCCGCCGAAGTCTGGATCGACGAAACGCTGCTTCCGCCTACGTTTGCCGCCGATACCCCCAATCCAATGAATTCCGCGCGTCCAGTGCCGACGCCGCAGACGCCGCAGCAGGCGGCGGCGCTGGCGGCGTCGGTGCGTGAGATGCCGGCCAGCGTGTTTTCATCGGCGGCGTCGGCGTCCTCGGGAGCAAGCACGGGCACGCAGTCTTCGGCCGCGCATGTCCACGATTCGGCCGTGCAGGCAGCGCTGGCCTCCGGCATTCATCCATCGACTATTCCGCTGGTCCGGCAGCAGCTCGACGTGCTTGCCTCCGATCAGTTTCGCTGGTCTGGCGAAGCGTGGCCGGGCGCGAAGTTCGAGTGGCAAATCCAGCCGCAAAACCACAGCCCGCAGGAACGCGATGCGCATCACGACGGCGGCGCGATCGACGCGGATCGCGCGTGGCATACGCGAGTCACGCTGACGCTGCCGACGCTCGGCAATGTGGACGCCGATCTGGTGCTCACCGGCAACCAGTTGGTGGTGCGAATGAATGCGAGCGAGGGTGGCGCGGCCCGTCTCGCCGCCGATGGTGACCATTTCCGGCAGCAAATCGACGCGGCGGGATTGCAGCTTGCCGGGCTGACGGTGCGCGCGCGGGACTCGCTTGCGGAATCGCCGACTGATCCAGCCTTCCCTAATTTCGCCGACGTCGCCAGCGCGGCTGGTTTGCCAGCAGCTGTAACCGCGCCGACATTAACCCCGACACCGCCAGGCCGGAGCAACTCGTGAGCTCGCGCAGCGATTCGCGCAAGCAGGCCACCGCGCTCACTTATGACACGCTGAACGGCGACGCCGCGCCGCGCGTGGTCGCAAAGGGCTACGGGCTGGTCGCGGAAATGATCGTGCAGCGCGCGAAGGATGCGGGGCTGTACGTGCATGAATCGCCGGAGATGGTGTCGCTGCTGATGCAGGTCGACCTGGACTCGCGCATTCCGCCCGCGCTCTATCAGGCGGTGGCGGAATTGCTCGCGTGGTTGTATCGGCTGGAGAACGGCGTGGAGGAAGGGCCACCGCCCGAAGTGGACCCGACCATTCCGGTCCGCAAGGGGCGTGGCCGCACCGCTTGATTCATCTAAAGCTGAACTACTTCGACATCCTGGCTATCGCGCAAACGCGCGCTCGATAACCGTGCTGAAATCGAGCGTTGCAGGCAGCGTTCCGTACACGCGATTAGCCGAACCGCGGGCGTCGCCAAGACGGGTTTCGATAAACGCCGCCGCCACGTCCGCCGGCGCGTGCTGCGCGAGCAGAACCCCTTGCGCTGTCAGCACCAGTTGCTGCGCAATCCCCCGCGCCGATGCCTCGCGCGTGGATGGGTCGCCGCGCAGCATGGCGAGCAGCGTCTTCAGCGCTTCGCCGAGCACGCGATGTTCACTCGCCACTGCCTGCCATGAATCGAGCAGCGCACGGGCCGCATCGGGCTCGCGTTCGAACGCCCGCAGCACGTCGAGGCACATCACATTCCCCGATCCTTCCCAGATCGAATTCACCGGTGCCTCGCGATAAAACCGCGCCATCGGACCCGTTTCCACATAACCGTTGCCGCCCCAGACTTCCATTGCTTCCCCGGTGAATTCGAGCGCGCGTTTGCAGACCCAAAACTTCGCCGCCGGGGTCACGATGCGACGCCACGCACGCTCTTCCGGCCGCTCCGAATTCTCGAATGCGCCGGCCAGACGCATGAACAGTACCGTTGCCGCTTCGGATTCCAGCGCGAGGTCGGCGAGCACGTTGCGCATCAGCGGCTGGTCGATGAGTTTTGCGCCGAAAACCCGCCGGTGCCGCGCGTGATGAACGGCCTGGATCAGCGCGGCGCGCATCAACGCAGCGCTGCCGATCACGCAATCGAGGCGCGTGAAGTTCGCCATTTCGATGATCGTCGGTACGCCGCGCCCTTCGTCGCCGATCATCACGCCGTAGGCGTCGAGGAATTCGACTTCGCTGCTTACGTTCGAGCGGTTGCCGAGCTTGTCCTTGAGCTGCTGGACCTGCACCGCGTTCTTCGATCCATCCGGTGCGAAACGTGGGACATAGAAGCAGGAAATCGGGCCGCTTTCCTGGAGGCTTTCACCGGTACGCGCCAATACGAGATGGGCATCGCATTGCGGCGCGGAAAAGAACCACTTATGGCCGATCAGCCGATACTCGCCGCCCCGACCGCCAGCGCCTGTAGCGACCGCATGAGTCCGGTTGCTGCGCACGTCCGAGCCGCCCTGTTTTTCGGTCATGCCCATGCCGATCATCATCGATTGTTTGCCGGCGCCGAGCGGGATATCGCGTGGATCGTGTTGCCGCGAAAGCAATTGCGCCTGCAGGCTGGCGTACAAAGCGGGTTCTTGCTGCAGCACGGGAATGCTGGCGAAAGTCATGGTCAGCGGGCACAGCGAGCCGCTTTCCAGTTGCGCGTGCAGGAAATATCCGGCGGCGCGCGCAGCCATCGCGCCGGGCTTCGGCATGGCGGTTTCGAACGGCAGTGAGTGCAGGCCTTGCTCGCGCAACATTGAAAGCAGCGTATGCCAGGCGGGATGGAATTCGATTGCATCGATGCGTTCGCCGCGCGCGTTGAACGGATGGTGTTCGGGGGCGTGCCGGTTGGCGAGGCCGGCGAGCGCGAGGACGTCGGGATGCGTGAGAGCGAGACCGTCGCGGGTAAGCGCGTCGAGATGCCAGGCGGCGCCTTCGCGCTGGATGGCGCCGACCAGCGCAGGGTCGGTCGTGAGCGCGTTGTAACGCTCGAGTGGCGGCGTCTGGTTGGTGACTTCGTGCGTCTGGCCGTAGGTGGGTGAATTCATCGCTTGCCTCCGTCTGAGGTTTTAGTTTGCTCCGGTGCGGCGATATTCGCAAAGTGCGCTCCTCGCTATCCCCATCGCAAACAAGACCTCTTGAGAATCGTCTCAAATCTTCTGCCTTGAGGTATTTCCGATTTTTAGTCGGAAGTCCTTATTTCCTCGATGCCGAACCTATAATCAGCGCCGCCCAATCGGGGCCGTAGGCGCAATCACGCGAGTAAGGAAAAGGCAATTCAAATGAGCGTTAATGTTATTCAGCTAGTACAGGGCGCTTTGACCGAAAGCGTGTTGCAACAACTCGCAACGAAACTGGGCGTCGCTCCCGAAGCGGCGAAACGCGTGGTCGGCATGATCGCGCCGGCACTGGTCGGGTCGCTGATGAACAAAGTTGCATCGCCCGAAGGCGCGCGCAGGTTGTTCGCGTCGATCATGTCGCCGGATTCGAATGCGAATATCGTCGACATGCTGCCGTAACTCGTCCACGGCGACGGCCTGCAATCGCTGCTCGCATCGGGCACGCGGCTTTTCAGCGGCGAGTCGTCGGAAGAACGCGTCAACGCGCTGAGCAACGCGGTGGCCGCGAAAACGGGCGTATCGGTCGGCGCCACGCACGCACTCAGCGGCATTGTCATGACCACGTTGTTCGGCGTGCTCAAGCATTACTTCACGAAGGCCGACGGTGTTGTCGGCCAGTTGCCCACGCTGCTCGGGCATCAGTTGCCGATGGTGAAAGCCAGCATGACGGAAGACATCGCCGGCGCGCTGGGTCTGGGTGGCGCGGGCAGTTTCCTCTCCGGCGTCGCGGCGCAGATGAAAGCGGTGTCGTCGCACCTCGACCATCCGTCGATGGTTGGTGGCGTGTCGCCTGCCGTCAACGCTTCGCTCGACCGGATCGTGGTGGAAGAGAAGGTGTTGTCGAAGAAGCGGGCGGAAGCAGTGCGCGCGTTCCTCGTGAAGCACGGCGTTCCTGCTGATTCGCTGACGGCGCAAGGTTTCGGCGATGCCCACCCGGTCGCCGATAACGCAACGGCGAGCGGACGTTTCGAGAACCGCCGGATCGACTTCGCTGTACAGGAGTGATTGTCTGACCCGGGGGCTTCTGAGATCCCGTACTGACGTGGCAATACAAACCACCCCGCGCAAGCGGGACAGGGTGTTTTTCTGGGGTGCGTAGTCGAGCCGTTTGCGAGCCCTTTACCTCGGCACGGCGTTGCGCACGTGTGCCGGAAACCGTTCCGCCGGTCCTTGCAGGAAGTCATCGCCGAGATTGGCTGGGAGCGTTTGCCGCACGACCTCGAGCCAGGCGCGCGCCGCGTTCGACAAATAGCCGTTGCGCCGCCAGCCCACGGCCATATCCCAATGAATTTCCGGCGCGACCACCGGCCGGCAGGTGAACGCGTTGGTATCGAGTCGCCGGCAATACGGCGCGGGCAGCAATGCAATACCGACACCCGCCTGCACCAGCGCCGCCATGAAATCCCAGTGGCCGCTGCGCCCCACGATAGCCGGCGTGAATCCCGCCTCGCGGCAAGCGTTGAGCACGAGATCCGATAACGCCAGACTTTCGCCGTAGAAAACGAACGGTTCTTGCGCGAGATCGGCGAGCGGCACGTCCACCGAGGCATCCCATCGCGAACCTTTTGGCGCGACGAGCCAGAGCAACTGGCGGCTGACCGGCAAAACGTCGAACGTGGCGAGATCGACCGGTTGCAGCACGCCGCCAAGTTCCAGTTCACCGTCTATCAACGCCGCCTCGATCGCCTTCGAGCCGCGCTCGAACAGCTTCAGCTCCACCTTCGGATAGCGTTTCTTGAACACAGCGATGGCTGGCGTGAACAGTGTTCCGCCCATCGGCGGAATGCCGATAGTCAGCGTGCCGCGCCCGAGTTTGCCGAGATCGTTGAGCTCGGCTTCGAGTTGCGCGTGCGCCGCGAGCACTTCCAGTCCGCGCTGATAGACGATCTGGCCGGCGTCGGTGAGCACCATCTGGCGGCTTTCGCGCAGCAGCAGCGGCGAACCGATTTCGTCTTCGAGCGACTTCACCATCTTGCTGATGGTCGGCTGCGTGACGAACATTTTTTCTGCCGCCGCGGTGAAGCTCTTTTGCTTAACGACCTCGACGAAATACCGCAGCGATCGCAATTCCATACATACCCCCTGAATTCCAAATTGGAATGTATTCGATAAGTTTAAGTCATTTTTTTTATGTTGCAGCGCACGCTATATTCAACTACACGTTAACCCTTATAAATCTGCAGAAAGGCCTGCCATGATCATTCTCGCCGCCGTTTTGCCTCTATCAACCTTATTCGCCGGTTCCCGCGCCGCGCTTGGCCGGGTTGCGCGCATCGCTATGCAGAGCGCCGGTCTTGCCGGAATCTGGCTGCTTGCCGATTTCGCCGCACGCACTTTGCATTTGCCCGTGCCGGGCGGCGTTGTCGGCTTGCTGGTGCTGCTCGCGCTGTTGTTCGGCGGCGGTATTGCGCCGCGCTGGGTCAAGGCGGGCGCGGACTGGCTGCTCGGCGACATGCTGCTGTTTTTCATCCCGGCCGCGGTCGCCGCAGTTCAGTACGGCGGCTTGTTTCGGCAAGACGGCTGGCGCCTGGCGCTGGTTGTGGTGTTCGGCACGTTGATGGTGATGGTGGCGGTGGCATTCGCCGTCGAACAGGCTTCGAAGCTCGAGCGCCGGCTGGAACTGCGCCGCGTGATGAGCGCGCGGCACGCGGCACGGGCTTGATGGCTGCTTTGTGAACCCGGACGCGATGACACACTTCTACGAATCCCTCTTCGCCGATGACGCCGCGCGTCTCATCGCGGCAGGTTGCTTCGTGCTGACGGTCGCGTTGTATTTCGTGTCGAAGCGCGTCTATGCGCGCTTTCGTCAGCCGTGGCTTACGCCGCTACTCACGGTGCCGGTTGTGCTCGTGGCCATCGTGCTGGGCGCGCGCATTCCGTACCCCGTTTATTTCGCTGATACCCGCTGGCTGATGTGGCTACTCGGCCCGGCCACGGTCGCGTTTGCCGTACCTATCTTCGAATATCGGCATCTGCTGAAGAAGCATTGGCTGTCGTTATCGGTGGGCGTGACGGTTGGGATTTTGGTCGCGGTCGGCGGTTCGCTGATACTCGCAAAACTGCTGCATTTATCGCCGGAATTGCAGCGCAGTCTGGCGACGCGCTCGGTATCGACGCCGTTTGCGCTCGCTGTCTCCGACAAACTCCACGCGCCGAAGGATCTGACAGCCTTGTTCGTGATTGCGACCGGCGTGGTCGGCATGTTGTTCGGTGAAATTGTGCTGGCGTTGGTGCCATTGCGTTCACGGTTGGCGCGCGGTGCGCTTTTTGGCGCGGCGGCACATGGCGTGGGCACCGCCAAGGCACGCGAACTGGGTCGCGAGGAAGGCGTAGTCGCCAGTCTGACGATGATGATCGCCGGCGTGGCGATGGTTTTGTTGGCGCCGCTATTAACGTTTTTGCCGTTTTAGGGTGAACGGTTGAGCGTCGCCTGCGGCGGCAACACCCTAACTGCTCAGCCGCACCACCGCCGGCAGCGCCCAAAACTGTCCATCGGCGCAATCAAAACACCCTCCCAAGCCCACCTCGTTTCATCCCAATTTGCTACAATCCGATTTCGCTTCGAGGAGCGTTGCGACGGCTTTCATCGACGAAGGCCGCCAGGCTCGAAGCATTCAATCGGACGGAGCGACAGCGCGGGTTAGATCACCACGCGCTCGTTGAACCACCGCATCGAACGGCGCTCACGTCAAATTTCTATATTTCCATTAGAAAGGAGGGCGTGATGAACGCCGCAGTTCTCGATTCCAATAAAGATTTCCTCGTCGCCGATATGTCTCTTGCCGCCTGGGGCCGCAAGGAACTGA
This sequence comes from Caballeronia mineralivorans PML1(12), assembly GCF_001028175.1. Lineage (GTDB taxonomy): Bacteria > Pseudomonadota > Gammaproteobacteria > Burkholderiales > Burkholderiaceae > Caballeronia > Caballeronia mineralivorans. Next base: position 8,839 of record NZ_AEJF01000155.1, on the reverse strand, counting down.
ACATCGCTGAAACGGAAATGCCCGGCCTCATGCAAACACGTGAGGAATACAAGACGCAACAGCCGCTGAAAGGCGCACGCGTCGCGGGTTCGCTGCACATGACCATCCAGACCGGCGTGCTGATCGAAACGCTGACCGCGCTGGGCGCCGACGTGCGCTGGGCATCGTGCAATATCTTCTCGACGCAGGATCACGCAGCCGCGGCTATCGCGCAAGGCGGCGTGCCGGTGTTCGCATTCAAGGGCGAATCGCTCGACGAATACTGGGAGTTCTCCCACCGCATCTTCGAATGGCCGAACGGCGAATTCGCCAACATGATCCTCGACGACGGCGGCGACGCCACGCTGCTGCTGATCCTCGGCTCGAAGGCTGAAAAGGACCGCTCGGTCATCGCCAAGCCTGAGAACGAAGAAGAGGTCGCACTGTACAAGTCGATCGCCGCTCACCTCGACATCGATCCGGCTTGGTATTCCAAGCGCCTCGTCCACATTCAAGGCGTGACGGAAGAAACGACGACGGGCGTGCATCGTCTGTATCAGATGGAAAAGGAAGGGCGTCTGCCGTTCCCGGCCATCAACGTGAACGATTCGGTCACGAAGTCGAAGTTCGACAACCTGTATGGCTGCCGTGAATCGCTGGTGGACGGCATCAAGCGCGCCACCGACGTGATGATTGCCGGCAAGATCGCGGTCGTGGCCGGTTACGGCGACGTGGGCAAGGGTTGCGCGCAATCGCTGCGCGGCCTCGGCGCGACGGTGTGGGTCACGGAAATCGATCCGATCTGCGCGTTGCAGGCAGCGATGGAAGGCTACCGCGTGGTGACCATGGAATATGCCGCCGACAAGGCCGACATTTTCGTGACCGCGACGGGCAACTTCCATGTGATCGGCCACGACCACATGAAGGCGATGCGCAACAACGCGATCGTCTGCAACATCGGTCACTTCGATTCCGAAATCGATGTTGCCTCCACGCGCCAGTACACGTGGGACAACATCAAGCCGCAAGTCGACCACATCATTTTCCCCGACGGCAAGCGCATCATCCTGCTGGCCGAGGGCCGCCTGGTGAACCTGGGTTGCGCGACGGGCCACCCGTCGTTCGTGATGTCGGCCTCGTTCACCAACCAGACGATCGCGCAGATCGAACTGTTCGTGCACGGCGACAAATACGAAAACAAGGTCTACGTGTTGCCCAAGCACCTTGATGAAAAGGTTGCGCGTCTGCATCTGGGTCGTATTGGTGCTGAACTGACTGTGCTTTCCGACTATCAGGCCAGCTATATCAGCGTGGACAAGATGGGTCCGTTCAAGCCGAACCACTATCGTTATTAAACACGTAGTGTTGTCGTAGCTCCCAGCGCGCGCATGGGTTTGAAAAAAACCATGCGCGTGAAACTTCAAGTACCAGGAGACCATCGATGTCCGTGCTGCTGACCTGGCTGATCAACGCGCTCGCGCTGTTGATCATCACTTACCTTGTGCCGTCGATTCACATCCGCAGTTTTGGCACCGCGCTGATCGTCGCGATCGTGCTCGGGCTGATCAATACGTTCCTGCGTCCGTTGCTGGTGCTGCTCACGCTGCCGGTGACCATTCTTACGCTCGGGTTATTCATTCTGGTCGTGAATGCGCTGTGTTTCTGGCTGTGCGCTTCGTTGCTGAAAGGCTTCGAAGTATCGGGTTTCTGGTCGGCGTTCTTCGGCTCGATTCTGTACAGCATCGTGTCCTGGCTGCTGTCGGCGCTGATCCTCGGTCAGCGCAACATCTAAGAACGCGAGTGCCTTGCGCGCGCGTTCCACTCCTCCCATGAAACCGATCGAACTCTCATTCGAGTTTTTCCCGCCGAAAACGCAGGAAGGAATCGAGAAATTGCGCGCGACTGGCGCGCAGCTCAAGGCGCTCAACCCGAAGTTCGTCTCCGTGACGTTCGGCGCGGGCGGTTCCACGCAGCAAGGCACGCTCGATACCGTCCTCGAGATGATGAAGCAGGGGCTCGAAGCGGCGCCGCATTTGTCGTGCATCGGGTCGTCGAAGGATAGTTTGCGCGGGATTCTCGGCGCGTATCGGGAGCATGGCATTCGTCATATTGTCGCGTTGCGCGGCGATTTACCGTCCGGCATGGGCGAAGTCGGCGAGTTGCGGTATGCGTCGGAACTGGTGAGCTTTATTCGCGCCGAGCATGGCGACTGGTTCAACATTGAAGTCGCGGCGTATCCGGAATATCACCCGCAGGCGCGTTCGCCGAAATCCGATCTCGAGAACTTCGTGCGCAAAGTGCAAGCCGGCGCGAATTCGGCGATCACGCAGTACTTCTACAACGGCGACGCGTATTTCCGTTTCGTCGACGAAGCCCGCAAGCTTGGCATCGATGTGCCTATCGTGCCGGGCATCATGCCGATCACCAACTTCTCGCAGTTGATGCGCTTCTCCGAGATGTGCGGCGCGGAAGTGCCGAAGTGGATTGCGCGTCGCCTGGAAAGTTTTGGTGACGATAAAGAAGCTATTCGTGCATTCGGCTTGGATGTAGTAACCGGATTGTGCGAGCGGCTGGTGAGGGAAGGCGCGCCGGGACTGCATTTTTATACGCTGAACGGCGCGGCTGCGAGCAAGACGATTTGCGAGCGTTTGGGATTGCCAAAGGCCTGATGTTTTTGTTTAACCCGCGCGGCGTTCGCCGCGCGGTTCTTCTGTTTCCAATCCTCTCTGTTTAATCACCTTGAAACATTGTGCATAACGAAACATGATTGGTTCATGTTCTCGTCGAGCAACATTCCCGATCATTAACTTAAAATTACATTTCTTTCGTGATACGGTAGCGCCCGAATTTGCCGTCGCGCGTGGGTTTGCCGACAAAGCGTGAATCGATGAAAAACGCGCAGAATCGACAGAAAACCCTGATAACTCGAAGAAGTTAAGCGAAAACACGGCCTTTTCAATCTCGTCAGCTGGCTTGCCGGACACACGCGCAGAAGCTATTTCCCATAGGGAATTTCGTCGCCTTGTTCCCCCCGGCAAAGCTCAGTAATATCGCGCTACGCTGGTTTTAGCCGGCATCGATCCTGGAGGAAACATGAAGAAAATTGGCCTGTTGCGAGCTGCTCGTCTGTCGATGGCATTAAGCGCCGCCATCGCGGCATCGCTCGTAACCGCGAGCGTCGCCCAAGCAGCACCGATTCCTAACAAAACGCTCGTCTACTGCTCAGAGGGCAGCCCGGCCGGTTTCGATCCCGCGCAATACACGACGGGCACCGATTTCACCGCAAATACCTTCACGGTCTATAACCGCCTCGTGGAATTCGAGCGCGGCAGCACGAAGGTGGAACCAGGTCTCGCGGAAAAGTGGGATGTATCGCCTGATGGCCTGACGTACACGTTCCATCTGCGCCATGGCGTGAAGTTCCAGACCACGTCGTTCTTCAAGCCGACGCGCGATTTCAACGCGGACGACGTGCTGTTCACGTTCAACCGCATGCTCGATCCGGACCAGCCGTTCCGCAAAGCCTATCCGGCGTCGTTCCCGTACTTCACGGACATGGGCCTGGACAAGCTGATCACGAAGATCGAAGCAGTCGACCCGTACACGGTCAAGTTCACGCTGAAGGAAGTCAACGCGCCGTTTATCCAGAACATGGCGATGGAATACGCGTCGATTCAGTCGGATGAATATGCTCAGCAATTGCTCAAAGCTGGCAAGGCAGCCGATATCAACCAGCAGCCGGTCGGCACGGGTCCGTTTATTTTCCGCAGCTATACGAAAGATGCGACCATCCGTTTCGACGGCAATCCTGACTACTGGAAAGCGGGCGCGGTCAAAATCTCGAAGCTGATTTTCTCGATCACGCCGGATGCCGCCGTGCGCGTGCAGAAGCTGAAGAACAACGAATGCCAGGTGATGAGCTATCCGCGTCCGGCTGACATCGCGCCGCTGAAGGCGGATACGAATCTCGATACGCCGTCGCAGCCGGGCTTTAACGAAGGCTACGTGGCGTACAACACGACGAAGAAGAGCGTCGAGAACGTGGACGTGCGCCGCGCGCTGGACATGGCGATCAACAAGAAGGCGATCATCGAGTCGGTGTATCAAGGCGCGGGTCAATCCGCCGTCGCACCGATGCCGCCGACCCAATGGTCCTACGACAAGAACCTGAAGGCTCAGGCGTACGACTCCGCGAAGGCCAAGGCGCTGCTCGCGAAGGCGGGTTTCCCGAACGGCTTCGAAATGAACCTGTGGGCCATGCCGGTTCAACGCCCGTACAACCCGAACGCGCGTCTGATGGCCGAGATGATCCAGGCTGACTGGGCGAAGATCGGCGTGAAGGCGAATATTGTGTCGTACGAGTGGGGCGAGTACATCAAGCGCGGCCACGCAGGCGAACATGACGCCATGCTGATCGGCTGGACCGGCGACAACGGAGATCCGGATAACTGGCTCGGCACGCTGCTCGGTTGCGAAGCGGTCAACGGCAGCAACTTCTCGCACTGGTGCTACAAGCCGTTCAACGACCTGGTGATCAAGGGCCGCAATACGTCCGACCAGGCGCAGCGCACGCAGGCTTATATGCAGGCGCAGCAAATCTTCGCTGAACAACTGCCGTTCTCGCCGATCGCACACTCCACGGTCTATCAGCCGACGAGCAAGAAAGTGATCGGCATGAAGATCGAGCCGCTGGGTTACTTGCGCTTCGACGGTGTCGGCGTGCAGTAAGCTGTAAGCGGTACGCTTTATGCACCAAAACTAAAACTAGTCGAAAAGGTCCGGCGACAAGGGTCACAAGCCCGCGTCGCCGGTCGCATTTTTCCTCCCCAAAGAGACGAACCATGTTCCGATTCGTTCTGCGGCGCATAGGCATGGTGATCCCGACGTTCATCGGCATCACGATCCTGGCGTTCGCGTTAATCCACCTGATCCCGGGCGATCCTATCGAAGTCATGATGGGCGAGCGCGGCGTGGACCCGGCAATGCATGCCGAAGCAATGAAGCGGCTCGGGCTCGACCTGCCGCTACCCATTCAATATTTCCACTATGTCGGACACGCGCTGAAAGGCGATCTCGGCATGTCGATCATCACCAATACCAGCGTGATGGGCGAATTCGCAGCGCGCTTTCCGGCAACGCTCGAACTCGCTATCTGCGCGATGATCTTCGCCCTGGTGATCGGATTGCCGGCGGGCGTGGCCGCTGCGTTAAAGCGCGGCACGGTCGTCGATCACGGCGTGATGGGCACAGCGCTCACCGGTTATTCCATGCCGATCTTCTGGTGGGGTTTGATCCTCATTATGTTCTTCTCGGCCAAGCTGGGCTGGACCCCGGTTTCCGGGCGCATTGCAGTGGAATACGACATTCCGCATCGCACCGGCTTCATGTTGTGGGACGCGCTCTTTTCCACCGATGAAGGCGCGTTCAAGTCCGCCGTCAGTCATTTGATCCTGCCGACCATCGTATTGGGCACTATTCCGCTGGCGGTGATCGCCCGCATGACGCGCTCGTCCATGCTCGAAGTGCTGCGCGAGGATTACATCCGCACCGCGCGCGCCAAAGGTCTTGCGCCGGGGCGCGTGGTGATCGTGCATGCGCTGCGTAACGCGCTGATTCCCGTGGTGACCGTGATCGGCCTGCAGGTCGGCACGCTGCTGGCCGGCGCTGTGTTGACCGAGACGTTGTTCTCCTGGCCGGGCGTGGGCAAATGGCTCATCGACGCCATCAGCCGCCGCGATTATCCCGTCGTGCAGGGCGGTATCCTGATGATCGCAACGCTCGTCATTCTTGTGAATCTGGTCGTCGACTTGTTGTACGGCGTGCTGAATCCGCGCATTCGCCATACGAGGTAAGCCAATGGCCGACATTCAAAATAGCTCCCCGGCATTGACCCCCGTCCCGAGTGGCCGATTTATCGCCGTCCGGGAATTCTGGGCCAACTTTTCACGCAATCGCGGCGCGGTCGTGGCCGGCGCGATCGTGCTGATACTGGTGTTCGTCGCCATCTTCGCGCCGTTGATCGCGCCGCATAGCCCGATCGAGCAATATCGCGACAACGTCAAAATCCCGCCCGCGTGGCTCGATGGTGGTAACTGGCGTTTCGTACTCGGCACCGACGAAGCCGGCCGCGACATCCTCTCCCGCCTGATGTACGGCGCGCGGCTGTCGTTCTGGATCGGCTTTGTGTCGGTGGTGCTGGCGCTGATTCCGGGCATCGTGCTCGGACTGACGGCCGCGTTTTTCCAGAAATGGCTCGACACGCCGATCATGCGCATCATGGACGTGCTGCTCGCGCTGCCTTCGCTGTTGTTGGCAGTTGCGGTGGTCGCGATTATCGGGCCGGGGCTGATGAATACCATGCTCGCCATCGCGATTGTCGCGTTGCCGGGTTATGTGCGTTTGACGCGCGCATCCGCGCTGGGCGAACTGCAGCGTGAATACGTGACGGCGTCGCGCGTGGCCGGAGCCGGCACCGCGCGGCTGATGTTCTCGCAAGTGCTGCCGAATTGCGCCGCACCGCTGATCGTGCAGGCAACGTTAGGCTTTTCGTCCGCGATTCTCGATGCCGCCGCGCTCGGTTTTCTCGGACTCGGCGTTCAACCGCCGTCAGCCGAGTGGGGCGCGATGCTCGCGTCGGCACGCGACTACATCGAAAGCGCGTGGTGGATCGTGACCATGCCCGGGCTTTCCATTCTGATTTCGGTCCTGGTGATCAACCTGCTCGGCGACGGTCTGCGCGACGCACTCGATCCCAAACTCAAACGGATGGCATGACATGAGCGATCTCCTAACCATCCGCAATCTCGCCGTGAGTTTCAACGGACTCCCGGCGGTCGATCGAATCGATATTTCCGTCAAACCCGGCGAAGTGATCGGCGTAGTCGGTGAGTCAGGCTCCGGTAAAAGCGTCACGATGATGGCGCTCATGGGTCTGATCGATGCGCCCGGAATCGTCACCGCCGATCAGATCACGTTCAACGGCGTCGACTTGTTGAAGGCATCGGCGCGGCAGCGCAGGAAGATTATCGGCAAGGACATTGCGATGGTCTTCCAGGACGCGTTGTCGAGCCTGAATCCGAGCTATACCGTCGGTTATCAGATCAAGGAAGTCCTCAAGCTGCATGAAGGCCTGAGAGGCGCGAAGCTTCATCAACGCGCGCTCGAATTGCTCGATCAAGTCGGGATTCCCGATGCAAAGAGCCGTATCGATGCCTTCCCGCATCAGATGTCCGGCGGCATGAACCAGCGCGTGATGATCGCGATGGCGGTCGCGTGCAATCCGAAGCTGCTGATTGCCGACGAACCGACCACCGCGCTCGACGTCACCATCCAGGCGCAGATCATGGAACTGCTGGTGAAGCTGCAGAAGGAGCGCGGCATGGCGCTCGTGCTGATTTCGCACGATCTCGCGGTCGTGTCCGAAGTCGCGCAGCGCGTGGCCGTGATGTATGCGGGCGAGATTATCGAAACGAATCACGTGCCGACGATCTTCAGTGAACCGCATCATCCGTACACGGAAGCGTTGCTCGCGGCCATTCCGGAGCATAGCCGCGGCGCCGCGCGTCTGGCGGCTTTGCCGGGAATGGTGCCGGGCCGCGACGATCGTCCGGTCGGATGTCTGTTCGCGCCTCGCTGCACTTACGCCGTCGACGATTGCCGCAAGGAGCGGCCGGCGCTCTTTCAACTTGCCCCGAACGATCCCGCGGTGCGAGCGCGCTGCATCAAGCCGCTGAACATGGAACTTGTGGCAGAACACGGAGGCGCGCGATGAATGCCGTTCCTGAGACTTTTGCTAAAGACACGGTCCTAGTCGCCGATAAACTCACCAAGCACTACAGCGTCAAGCGCAGCATGTTCCAGCAGGGCACGGTGAAGGCGCTGAACGGCGTCTCGTTCTCGCTCGAACGCGGCAAGACGCTTGCGGTGGTGGGTGAATCCGGCTGCGGCAAATCGACGCTGGCGCGCCAGTTGACAATGATCGAAGCGCCTACGTCGGGACGTCTGCTGATCGACGGCGAGGATGTAGCAAGCGCGAACCGGGCGAAAGTGGCCGACTTGCGGCAGCGCGTGCAGATGGTGTTCCAGAACCCGTTTGCATCGCTGAATCCACGAAAAACGGTCGAGCAGACGCTGGGCGAACCGCTCGCGATCAACACGAAGCTGACCTCCAGCGAACGCGCAGAGCGTATTGCGCACATGATGCGCACCGTCGGTTTGCGGCCGGAACACGCGGCGCGTTATCCGCACATGTTCTCGGGCGGGCAGCGGCAGCGTGTGGCTATCGCGCGTGCGATGATTCTCGATCCGCAGATCCTGGTGGCCGATGAACCCGTGTCCGCGCTCGATGTATCCATTCAGGCGCAGATTCTGAATCTGTTCATGGATCTGCAGGAGCAGTTCGGGACGAGCTATGTGTTCATCTCGCACAACTTGTCGGTGGTGGAACATATCGCCGATGATGTCATGGTGATGTATTTTGGCGGTGTAGCCGAACTTGGCGACAAGGCGACGATCTACGCACGGCCGCGGCATCCGTACACGCGGTCGTTGATGTCGGCGACGCCTGCCTTGTTCGAAGAGGATCGGCGCATCAAGATCCGGCTGCAGGGCGAAATGCCTTCGCCGCTGAACCCTCCATCAGGTTGCACATTTCATCAGCGCTGCCCGTATGCAATCGATAAATGCCGCGTGGAAGAACCGGCGCTGCGTTTCGTCGATGGCCGGCACGTCTCGTGTCACCGCGCCGAGGAGGTGGGGGAGATCGATGCCTGAACGCCAAGCGGCGCGGCAGTTTGCGCGCCGTTTTGCTGTGCTGGTGGCGGCGCTCCTGGCCGTTTTTTGCTTTGCCCCGCGTTTAGCC
>NZ_AEJF01000154.1 GCF_001028175.1 Caballeronia mineralivorans PML1(12) | reverse complement strand
CCGCGACGCCGCCCGCGCCCTCCGCTTCGTTACCCGGTTTGCGCGTGCCGGCTCCGCGTCCAACGCCGCCCGATGTAGACCGTTCGGACGGGACCACCGCCAGCGGGCCCGTTCGGGCGCAACCGGCGCATATGCCGTTTTACGTCGCGACCAAAGGCCAGGTCACTATCTACGTGCTTGGCACGCTGCATGTCGGTTATGCCGACGACTATCCTGCCAGTCAGCCTTTTCGCAAGCCGATCCTCGGCGCGCTCGATGCATCGCCCGTTCTCGCGCTGGAAGTTTCCCCCGACGATCTGCTGGATTCGGAAGAAGAAGTCAGCAAGTACGGCACGTGCCGGGAACCGTGCCTGTCGCGCGCGTTACCCGATACGTTATGGAAAAAGCTGGAGGCACGCATGCGCGGAAACCCCGCCATGCTCGCCGATATCAGTAGATCGCGACCGTGGCTGGCGTCGATGCTGGTTGAAACCGTCGATACCCTGAAGGCCGGATTCCAGACCGAGTTCGGTACGGAGACGCAATTGCAGAACGTGTATTTGCGGCCGCGCGGGCGGGTGGTCGGGCTCGAGACGCTCAATGAACAGATATCTGCGTTCACGCGGCTCACGCAGGCGCAGCAGCGGGAAATGCTCGCGCAGGATCTGGTGCAGACGCCGGCGGAGAATGTCGCCGATGTGAAGGAGCTGCACCGGTTATGGCGTATCGGCGACGCCGATGCGCTCAAGGCCTGGGATGATGCCAAGACGGAGAAACTGGCGCGATCGAAGCAGCTTGCCACCCAGATCGATAACCGCGTGGTGGTCGACCGGAACTATCGGTTCGCGGCACGGATGGTGGCGATGGCCGCGCCGAACAAGCCGGTTTTTGTGGCTATCGGCGCGTTGCATCTTGGGGGGAGAAGGGGGCTGCTGGCGCTGCTGAGACGGCGTGGGTTCGTGGTGGAGCCGGCTTGAACCCACGCCTTCGCAATCAAACAAACTCAAATAAACATCAGCCAGTTCAGCAAAAAGATATTCACTACCAGCAAGGACAACGCCGTCGGAATCTGAACCTTGATCACTGCGTTTTTATCCGGTAACTCAAGCAGCGCCGCGGGCACCATGTTGAAGTTCGCAGCCATTGGCGTCATGAGCGTGCCGCAATAGCCGGAGAACATGCCGATCGCGACCATAGTCGCAGGGTTGCCGTGGAATACGCCGACCAGGATCGGTACGCCGACACCGCCTGTCATCACCGGGAACGCCGCGAAGCCGTTGCCCATGACCATCGTGAAGAGCGCCATGCCGATGCAATACACGGCCACCGCGACCAGGCGGTAATCGAGGTTCACATAGGCCGTGGTCACATGCGCGACCGCCTTGCCCACGCCCGCGTCCGAAAACACGAGGCCCAGCATGCCCAGCATCTGCGGAAGCACGGCGGCCCACGAAAGCGCATCGACGAGACGACGCGTTTCTTTCATCGATTGCCCGACGGTATCGCGCGTCATCACGCAGGCCACGCCCAGCGCGACGATACAGCCGATGCCAAAACCCATCAGTGTGACGTTCTTCGGATCGAGCAACGGCTTGCCGCCGAATGCCAGATAACTCGCGCCGAGCGTGAGCACCACCGTCACCACGGGGATGGTCAACGCCGGCACAAACAACTTGTTGCCCAGACGCTTGGCGCTTTGCCGGCGGGCTTCCTCGGAGAGCATTTTCGGCTTGCCTGCCGTGACGCCGCCGAAGCCGGCGATCAAGGCCATCGCGACAACCAGCACACCGACCACATTCACCGGCAGCCAGTCGCCAATCAGGAAAATCAGCGCATACACGAGCCAGAATGTTCCAGCGGTGAGGCGGCGCGGATGGGTCTTGTCGACGTAGATCATGCCGGCGACGATCACCAGCACAATGCCGAGCAGATAGAACAGATAGTTGAGCGTGAGTGTCATGCGGTTTCTCCGCGAACGTTTTTGGTCAACGCGCCGAGTTCGCGATTCAGCCGTCGATCGAGCAGCCAGAGCCGGAAGCCGTGGATCAGGAACGCACAGATCGCGGTGGGGATGCCCCAGACGGCCACGTGCAGCGGTTCGACCACGATGCCCGCTTCCTTCAGGAAGGTCGTCATCAATACGATCGCGCCGAACGCAACGAAGATGTCCTCGCCGAAGAACAGGCCGACGTTATCGGTGGCGGCGGAGTAGGCGCGCAGCTTGAAGCGCGTTTCATCGGAGAGCTTGCCGAAGCGTGCTTCCGCTGCGCCTTCGGCCATCGGCGCAAGCAACGGCCGCACCATTTGCGGATGTCCGCCGAGACCGGTCAGCCCGAGCGCCGCCGTCAACTCGCGAATCAGCAAATAGACGATCAGCAGACGTCCCACCGTCGCCGCCTTGATGCCCGAAATCCAGATTTGCGCGCGCTCACGCAGACCATGCCGTTCCAGCAAACCGATCACGGCCAGCGGCAGCAAGATGATGAGCGGGATGTTGCGCGTCTTGAGGAAGCCCGTACCGATCGCGGTGAGGATGCGATCGATGGGAAAGTGCGCTGCAAGCCCGGTGATGATGGCGGCAGCGGCCACGATCAGCATCGGATTGAAGCGCAGGATAAACCCCACGATGATGACGGCCACACCTATCAGTGGCCATAGGTTGACAGCGGTTCCCATAAGATCTCCAAGTGATCGGGGTAATGCCCCGGTAAGGGCTTCTTCCGCCGCTGGACGCACCGCTTGCTTTGAGCGGAGCGTGCCATTGGCTTGATGAAAACGGCTCTATGGCCGCTTACGAAAACGCCCCGCAACTACGCGGGGCATTCAGGTTCTTGAGGCGCCGAAAAAAGTCAGTAAGCGCGCCAATTATTCGATGCGAAAAACGCTAAAGCTCGTTCTTCAAACTTCGGCCGCATGCGCCGCGCGAACTTCGATGCCCGCCGTCTCGAGCGCCCCGCGAATACGTTTAGCGAAAGCGAGCGCGTGCGCGCCGTCACCGTGAAGACAAACCGTCTGCGCATTGATCGACACCCATTCGCCGCTGACCGCCTGGACGCGGCGTTCCTTCGCCATCGCCAGCGTTCGCGCAAGCACGGCTTCCTCGTCATCGAGCAACGCGCCGGGGTCTTTGCGCGGCACAAGCGATCCATCCGCCCGATACCCGCGGTCCGCAAAAACCTCCTCGATAGCGACCATGTTCGCCTTGCGCGTGGCATCGACCAGATTGCTGTTCGCCAGCCCGAACACGAGCAGCGACGGATCGAAGTCATGGATTGCTGCGACGATAGCCTCTGCGATTTCCGGATTCTTCGCGGCCTGGTTATACAGCGCGCCGTGCGGCTTCACGTGCGACATCCGGCCGCCTTCTGCCTTCACGATCGCAGCCAGCGCGCCCAACTGGTACAACACGCCCGCGTAAATTTCCGACGCGGGAATATCCATCTCCTTGCGGCCGAAATTCGCGGGATCGTTGAAACTCGGATGCGCGCCAATGGCGACACCCTTCGCGACGGCCCAGCGCACGCAATCGCGCATGGCGGTGGCGCCGCCCGCATGCCAGCCGCAGGCAATGTTTGCGGAGCTCACCAGATCGAGCAGTGCTTCGTCGGAGCCACAGCCCTCGCCAAGATCGGCGTTCAGATCGATTTCCATCTTCGTTCCCTGTTCACTTACCGGCCGAGGCGTTCCGCGTGCATCGCGATAGCCGATTCGACCTGTTTCACATACATGCGCTCTTCCGCCAGCGCGTGACGCGCGGCTTCCACCGTTGTTTCGATAAAGCGCACACCGCTATTGAGCCGCGCTTGCGCGAGCTTCCACAGGTCGGCTTTGATCACCGAGCCTATTTTGGGATAACCGCCGGTGGTCTGGGCATCGCCCATCAGCACGATCGGCTGACCGTTCGGCGGCACTTGAATCGTGCCGGGCAACACGGCGTGGGAGAGCAGGTCGGCTTTATCGCCGCGCTCCAGCACCGTGCCGGCGAGCCGGAAACCCATGCGGTTGCTGTTCGGCGTGATAGTCCACTCCTCGTTCCAGAAGTCGCGCTGCGCTGTCTTCGTGAAGGTGTCGTATTCGGGACCACGCAACACGCGGATCGGCAGCGACCACGAATTGCCCGGCGTGTGTTTGCCTCGCCGCACCGGTTCTTCCACATACACGAACTTGCACCACGCAGGCGCTTTCACGCCAAAAGCCGTTCCCGCCGATGAAAACACCGTGCTCTTGTTCGGCTGCGGCACGCCGGTGGCCAAACGGTCGCCGTCGCGCAACGCTCGGCCGCCGAGACCGCCGAAACAGGCGCCAAGGTCGGTGCTGCGGGAACCGAGCATCGGCAGGACGTCGATACCGCCTGCCACGCACACGTAACCGCGCATGCCGTGCCTGGCGCCACGCAAGGTCAGTTCCTGGCCGGCCTGGACCGGCAGGCTCCACCATGAATAGACGGGTTTGTCGTCTAGCGTGGCAGCGAAATCCGTGCCCGTGATCGCCACGCGCGTGGCGCGCGTGAAGCGCAGGGTGGTCGGTCCGAGCGTCAGTTCGATACCGGCCGCATCGGGCTTGTTGCCCACAATGCGGTTGCCGATTTCCAGCGACAACGCGTCGAGCGCACCGCCCGAACTGACACCGAGGTGCCGATACCCCGCGCGCCCGAGATCCTGCACGGAGGAGAGCATGCCGGCGCGAATGACGTCGATCATGCGAGCACCTCCAGCGCGGTGAAGCGAACGTGATCGCCGGGTTGCATCAGCGTGGGCGGGTTGCGGGCGGGATCGAAGAGCTTGAGATCCGTGCGTCCCAGCAGTTGCCAGCCACCCGGCGACACCGCCGGATAGATGCCCGTCTGCTCCCCGCCGATACCCACGGATCCCGCCGGCACCTCCAGCCGCGGTTTCGGATGGCGCGGCGCGTGCAGTTTGGGATCGAGGCCGCCAAGGTAGGCAAAGCCGGGCTGGAAACCGAGGAAAAATACGATGTAATCGGCTTGCGTGTGGCGCTTCACGAGTTCATCGATGCTCAGGTCCAGCAGCTTCGCCAGCGGCGCCAGATCGGGGCCATCGGGGCCGCCGTAGCGCACGGGGATCTCGATTTCGGCGGTGCCCACGTCGACTCCCGTTGCTTGCTCCCACGCGCTTTTCAGTTGTTGCGCCAAGCCTTCGGGATCGGCCTGAAGGGGATCAAAGACGAGCGTGAGGTTGTTCATGCCCGGCACGACTTCCACGACATGCGGCCACAAGCGCGCCGCGTCGGCGAGCGCCCACATGCGGCGCTGGCATTCGAGCGTGGCGGGCGGCGGCGCTTCGCAGACAAGCGCGGTGTCGCCGAGTGGATGAATTTTGGGTGGTGTCATGCTGGGCTTTGCCGGTAATCGAGCGCGCTGAAACGAAAGGCGAAAGCAAGCCGTCTCGATGCAAACTCGGGAATGTACATTGTCAATAATTTATCGACAAATTATCAATAAGAATTTATGCGTAGCCGTGAATTTTCTTTCAATACGCTACACTCGCCGACATATTGTTCCGTATAGATATCCATGCCCCGTCATCCGACCAAGATCGTTTCGTCCGAGCATCTCGTCTCTGAAACGAGCGCCGAGTTGTCCGAGTTCGAGTACGGCCTGATCATGGCCGGCAATGCGTTCAACCGCTGGATGGTGCGATGTATGTCGGCGGCGGGCGCGAAGGACATGACGGCGGTGGAAGTATCGCTGCTGCATCATGTGAGCCATCGTGACCGCAAGAAAAAGATTGCCGATATCTGCTTTGTTCTCAATATAGAGGACACGCACGTCGCGAGCTATGCCATTAAGAAGCTGATGGCGCGGGGGTATGTGAAGAGCGAAAAAGTCGGCAAGGAGGTGTTCTTTTCCGCAACGCCGGCGGGGCGGGAATTGTGCGGGAAGTACCGGGAGGTGCGCGAGAGTTGTTTGATCAGCACGTTAAAGGAGAGCGGCCTGACCAACGAGCAGATAGGCGAGGCGGCGCAACTGCTGCGCAACACATCCGGTCTCTACGATACTGCGGCGAGGGCCGCAGCTTCGTTATAGGATTTCGCTCGCACTTTAAAGCGCGAGCGAAACACCCAACCTAGTAAACCGCCGACTCGGTCACGATGGCCCCGAGCGGCAAGTCATGTTCCCCCCTCGGCAGGGAATCGCATTTCGCGGATTCAAAAGCCACTCCGATCGTAGCCGGCGGCTTTCCCCCCGGCCAATCCGCCAACGTGCGGTCGTAATACCCGCCGCCATATCCCAGCCGATACCGATCGGCATCGAAACCCACACACGGGATCAGCAGCAAATCCGGCACAACCACACGCTCTTCTTCCGGCACGGAAATGCCATAGCGGCCTTTCTTCATCGCTGACTTCGGCTGCCACGCATGAAAAACCAGCGGCGCCCGAGGCGCAATCACCACCGGCAACGCCGCCCTCCGCGATGCATCCAGCGCCAGCCAGACAGCCAGCGCATCACGCGCATCGAACTCTCCGGCAACCGGCCAATAAAAGCCGATGCATGACGCCTTGGGATATCGCGCGATCTCTTGCATCAGACGCCGCGCAAGGGCTTCACCACGTGCTTCATGATCGGCTCGAACGCCTTGTGCTTCGCGGGTTGCGAGCAGGTTTGCACGCAGTGCGCTTTTGGTTTCCAGCAGAGGGTTGCGTGCTATGCTTTGCATCACTTCGCGCTCCAGAAATAACGATGTCAAAACGTCTCAAACGAGTATATCTCGCAGCCGCAACCGCGCTCGCTGCGATCACGCTGATCGGATGCAGTACCGCCTCCGCCGTGCGTCCGTCAGCCGATTATTCGCTCTCGCCTGAGGACCGCATCTTCATTCAGTTGCGTGAAGCCGCGCGCAATAACGACGCTGGCCGCGCCATGCAACTCGCCGCGCAAATTCCGAATTATCCGGCGCCGGGTTATATCGAATACTTCACCATCAAGCCGCAACTCTTCGACGGGCCGGGCCATGCGCGAGTAGACGCACCCGATGAACCCGTCCTCGCATTCCTGCAGCGCTACGACGGCCAGGCGATCGCCGACCGGATGCGCAACGACTATCTGGTCGTGCTTGGCGCGCGTCGCGACTGGCGCAATTTCCTCGATCAATACTCGCGCTTCGTGCTGAACGACGACACGCAGGTGAAATGCTACGCGCTTGAAGCGCGCGCGTCGCGCGGAGAAAACGTGGCGGACGCCGCGCGCGCATTGCTCGTCGATCCAAAATGGTACGGCGATGGTTGCGTCGACCTGATCAACGCACTGGCAGTCGCGCAGCAATTCACATCGGACGATGTCTGGCAGCAGATCCGTCTTGCCTACGAGCAAAACTATACGAACACCGGCAGCAAGATCGCGGACGCGCTCGGCCAGGTGCGCCCGGATCAAAGCGTCTTCGACACCGCCGCCAACACACCGCCGCTCTATCTCGCACGCGGCGTGGGTCGCGACTCGTCGTCGCATCAACTCGCGCTCGTCGCCATCACGCGCATGGCGCGCAACGATCCGGCCATGGCCGCGGCATCGTTCAGTTCGGTTGCGCCGGCGCTGACGCCGTCGGAACGGGCTATCGGCTGGGGCACGATTGCTTATCAGGCAGCAGTGAAGCGCATGCCGGGCGCGGTGGACTGGTATCGGCTCTCGGTGAATGCAACGTTGTCGAATCCCGCCTACGAGTGGCGCACGCGCAGCGCGTTGCTTGCCGGCGACTGGACCATGGTGCGCTGGTCGGTCGAACAAATGCCGCCCAATCTGCGCAATCAGCCCGCATGGGTCTACTGGCACGCACGCGCACTGAAGCAAGCCGGCGATACCGCCACGGCCGCTCAGGAATTCACGAGCATCGCCGATCAGTTCAACTTCTACGGTCAGTTGGCGTCTGAAGAACTCGGTCAGAAGATCACGGTGCCGCCGCGCACGGTCGTCACCGACGCCGAAATTGCCCAGGCTCAAACGGTCCCGGGTTTCGCGCTGTCGCAGAAGTTCTACGCCATGAACCTGCGGCTCGAGGGCAACCGCGAATGGAACTGGCCGTTGCGCACCATGACGGATCGGCAATTGATCGCCGCCGCGCAGTACGCAAAGCGGATCGAATTGTTCGATCGCGCAGTGAACACCGCCGACAAAACCAAGACCGAGCACGATTTCTCGTTGCGGTATCTGGCGCCGTATCGCGATGTTGTCGAGCGTGAGTCGAAGAACACGGGACTCGATATCGAATGGGCATACGGCCTGATTCGCCAGGAATCGCGTTTCATCATCAACGCGAAGTCTGAAGTGGGCGCGGGCGGCCTGATGCAACTGATGCCCGGCACCGCGCAACTCGTGGCGAAGAAGATCGGCATTGGACCTATATCGCGTGAGCAGATGAACGACCTGGACACGAACATCCTGCTCGGCACGAATTATCTGGCGATGGTCTACAACCAGTTCGACGATTCCGCCGTGCTAGCAACCGCCGGTTACAACGCCGGCCCGGGACGCCCGACGCAGTGGCGTTCCACACTCGGCGCACCGGTAGAGGGCGCGATTTTTGCTGAAACCATTCCGTTCACCGAAACCCGCGATTACGTCAAGAACGTGCTCTCGAACACCGTGTATTACGCGGCACTGTTTGAAGGCCGTCCGCAATCGCTGAAAGCGCGGCTCGGTTATATCGCGCCGTAAGCGTTCTGCAACGAGACTCGCCGCGCGTTTCGCTTTTCCGGTCGACACGGTCAGCCGGAAGCCAAGCGCGGCACCGCCGCCCTGACGCTTTCGCGCGCCGCCACTTATAGAGGCGAACATGCGACATCAAACCATTGCGTTGATCGGCGGATCAGGGTTTATCGGCAGTCATCTGGTGAATGCGCTTGTCGAGCTTGGCAAGAACGTGCGGATCGCCACGCGGCGTCGCGAGAACGCGGCCCATCTGACGCTGCTGCCCGTGGATGTGATCGAAGCCAATGTCTACGATCCCGCCCAGCTCGCCGCCTTCGTTTCCCAAGCCGACGCCGTGATCAATCTGGTCGGTATCCTTCAAGGCAAGCGCGGTGTTCCTTATGGTCCGCAATTCGCCAAGGCGCACGTCGAATTGCCGAACAAGATCGTTGCCGCGTGTCAGGCGAAGGGCGTGCGGCGCCTGATCCATATGAGCGCGATCGGCGCGGATTCGAACGGGCCGAGCATGTATTTGCGCTCGAAAGGCGACGGCGAAAAGGCCGTGCGCGAATCGAATCTGGCGACGACCATCTTTCGTCCGTCCGTGGTGTTCGGTCCCGAAGACAACTTCCTGAACCAGTTTGCGTTCCTCGAACGCATCTTCCCGGTGATTCCGCTGGCGTGTTCGCAGGCGAAGATCCAGCCGATTTTTGTCGGCGATGTTGCCAAGGCATTTGCTAATGTGCTCGATCTCGATGCGGCCAGCGGCCGTGTGTACGAGCTTGCCGGCCCGACGGTGTACACGCTCGAAGAACTGGTGCGATTCAGCGGCGCGGCGATCGGCAAACACGCGCGGATTATTCGTTTGCCCGACAGCCTCGGCCGTCTTCAGGCGATGTCGCTGGAACTCGCGCCCGGCGAACCCATGATGTCGCGCGATAATCTCGATTCCATGAAAACGCCTGCAGTGGCAAGTGGGCCGATGGCGCCGGAACTTGGTATCGAACCGGCGAGCATTGAAGCCATCGCGCCGATGTATCTCACGGGATCATCGACGCGTTCGCGCTTCAATACGTTTCGCGCATCCGCCGGGCGTTGATTTTTGCTAGTTGTTCAACCTTAGATATTCGCGATGAAACTCGTTATTGGTGACAAGAATGTGTCCTCGTGGTCCATGCGGCCGTGGCTCGTGCTCAAGCACTTCGGCATTCCTTTCGAGGAAATCATGATCCGCCTCGCGCGGCCGGATTCCTCCGCGAATATCCTCGCGCATTCGCCGTCGGGGAAAGTGCCTTGCCTCGTAACCGATGCAGGCGATGCCGTGTGGGAATCGCTTGCGATCATGGAGACGTTGGCCGAACTATTCCCGCAGCACGCCATGTGGCCTCGCGACGCCGGCGCGCGGTCGCACGCGCGCAGCATCAGCGCGGAAATGCACGCCGGTTTCTCCGATCTGCGCGAGCAAATGTCGATGAACATTCAGCGTCAGGCGTTTGGCCAGGAGTTGACGGCGGGCGCGCTGGCGAACGTGAAGCGAATAGAGGTGATCTGGCGCAACTGCTTGACTGCGCACGGCGGCCCGTTGCTGTTCGGCAATGAATTCGGTATCGCCGATGCGATGTTCGCGCCGGTCGTCATGCGCTTCAATTCCTACGCGCCGAAGCTGAGCGAAACGGCGCGGGCTTACTGCGCAAGCGTCACGGCGCTGCCGGTGGTGGCCGAGTGGATAGAAGGCGCACGGAAAGAACGATGAACATCTACGCCGTGGGCGGCGCGATCCGCGATGAAATGCTCGGCCTGCCGGTTCAGGACCGCGATTACGTCGTGGTCGGCGCCACACCCGAGCAGATGACAGCGCAAGGCTTTAAACCGGTCGGCAAGGATTTCCCCGTGTTTTTGCATCCGCAAACGCACGAGGAATACGCGCTTGCGCGGACCGAGCGGAAGACATCGGCGGGATATCACGGCTTTCAGTTTTTCTACGCGCCCGACGTAACGCTGGAAGAGGATCTCGCGCGCCGCGATCTGACCGTCAACGCGATGGCCCGCGAAGTGCGACCAGACGGCGAACTGACCGGTCCCGTGATCGATCCGTTCAATGGCCGCGCCGATCTCGAAGCACGTGTGTTCCGGCATGTGGGCGAGGCGTTTGTCGAAGATCCGGTGCGGATTCTGCGCATCGCGCGGTTTGCGGCGCGGTTCGAGGATTTCACTATCGCCGAGGAGACGCTTGCGCTGATGAAGCGCATGGTCGCGGACGGCGAGGTCGATGCGCTTGTGCCCGAGCGCGTGTGGCAGGAAGTGTCGCGCGGGTTGATGGAAAAGACGCCTTCGCGGATGTTCGACGTGCTGCGCGAGTGCGGCGCGCTCGTGCGGATTCTGCCGGAGGTGAATTCGCTGTGGGGCGTGCCGCAACGCGCCGACTATCACCCGGAAGTCGATACCGGCGTGCACGTGATGATGGTGTTGGATTACGCCGCCGCGCATGGCTTCACGTTGCCGGTGCGATTCGCCGCGCTGACGCACGATCTAGGCAAGGCGACCACGCCCGAGGATGTTTTGCCGCGCCATATAGGCCATGAAGGTCGTAGCGTCGATCTGCTGAAGCCGTTGTGCGAACGCTTGCGCGTGCCGAACGAATGTCGCGATTTAGCGACGCTCGTGGCGCGGGAGCACGGCAATATTCATCGCGTGATGGAGTTTGGGGCGGCTGCGCTGGTGCGCTTGCTGGAACGCTGCGACGCGTTGCGCAAGCCTGCTCGTTTTGCTGAAGCGCTACAAGCCTGCGTCTCCGATGCTCGTGGCCGGCTCGGTATGAGCCAGCAACCGTATCCGCAAGCCGAGCGTTTGCGCGAAGCGTTAGTGGCGGCGCGGTCAGTCGATGCCGGCGCCGTCGCGCTGCAGTACGCGAACGAGCCCGAGAAAATCAAGGGCGCGGTTCACGCGGCACGCGTGGCGGCGGTGGAAGCGGTGCTTTAAAGCGCTCGCGCGATCAGCGACAACACAATCGACAGCAAAATAGTCGACATGAACGGGAACGGATACTCGCGCCCGAACATCCGCAGCGTGAAGTCCCCGGGCAGCTTGCCGACGCCGAGTTTTTTCATCCACGGCAAACACGCCGAGAGAATCGACAACGCGATAAACGTGGTGAGTACCCAGCGGATCATGATTTCATAGCGTGTGTGAGCGGTCGCCGGACGAGAACGCCGCAAGCGTGTCGTCGATACCGCGCGAAAACGCGATCACCTTGAACAACTCGCCCATTTCCGCCTCCGATAACAACTTCTGAACGGCATTTGCTGCGGGCAGAAAGCGCCGCACGTCTGAAGGATCGAGATCGGAGAGCGCGTCGGTGATACCGGCATTCATCAGAAAACGCGCCTGCGACGTGAAGCCGAGCAGATCCGCGCCCGCTTCCGTGCCCGCTTCCGCGATGCCCGAAAACTCCACGTGCGCCGTGATGTCTTGCAGCCCGGGATACAAAAACGGATCGCCGTGCGCGCGGTGCCGGTAGTGACACATCAACGTGCCTTGCGCGCGTTGAGCGTGATAGAACTCGCGTCGCGGAAACCCATAATCGATGAAAAACGCCGCGCCGCGCGTGAGCATCGTGCAGATCGTGCGCGTGAACGCCAGCGCCGCCTCATGCGTTTCACTCACATATTCGATGAACGGCTCGTCGTTGACTTCATCTATCGTCTCGTCAATTTCGGCCAGCAAAGGGTCGTCCAGCGCGGCTAATAGCGGTTTGTCGTCGAAGGTGAAATGGTCGGTGATCCACGACACGCCGCGCTCATGCCACGCGCCGAGTTTGCGCACGACCAGCCGCACGGGCATGGCATCGAGCACTTCGTTGCCGATGACGACGCCTTCGAAATGCTCGGGCAGCGCGCTAAGCCATTTCACCTTCGACGCGAGTTCCGGCGCGTCAGCTTCAATCGTCGCGCGCTGACGTTCCTGCAATTCGCCCGACAGATCCACGATTGCGTAGCTATCGAAGGGGACGTCTAGCGCTTTCAACGCGTTCAGCAAACCGGCGGCGAGCTTCCCCGTGCCCGCGCCGAATTCCATCAAATCGCGCGTGCCGCTTTCCCGCAACGCCTGCGCGACCGGCCGCGCCAGCGTGGTCGAGAACAACGGCGACATTTCCGGCGCGGTGACGAAGTCGCTGCCGTCGTCGCCGCGCTTGCCGAATTTCATTGCGCCGCCGCTGTAATAACCGAGGCCGGGCGCGTAAAGCGCGAGTTCCATATACCGGCTGAACGGCAGCCAGCCGCCCGCCGACGCGATTTCCGCACGAATGCGTTCTGTCAGCGCCTCGGATTGCGCGAGCGCGTCGGGGCCGGGAGCAGGTAAACTGTCGGATTCGTGAGCTTTTGGATTCATTCCGGCATTGTAAATGAGCGTTTCTTCGTCCACTTCTCCTGATTCTTCCGCGCCGAAAACCCGCGTCGTGCTGGTCACCGGTGCGGCTAAACGCATCGGCCGCGGGCTGGCGCTGGGTTTTGCCGCGCGCGGCTGGGACGTCGCCGTGCATTTTGGCGGCTCTGAAGGGGAGGCGCAGGAAGTCGTCCAGTCGATCCGCGCGCTCGGCTGCCGCGCTGTCGCGCTGCACGCGGATCTCGGCGTGGAAAGCGACGTCGCGAGGCTGGTGCCGGCGTGTATCGACGCGTTGGGTGGTCTGCATTGCGTGGTGAACAACGCGTCGAGTTTTGTCGAGGACACCGCCCGGGATTTCAGCTACCCGCGCCTGCTCGAAATGATGGCGATCAATGTCGGCGCACCGTTGGCTTTGGCTCGTGCGCTTTACGACGCCACGCCGGACGCCGCCGTCGACGACGAAACCCTGCGTGGTTGCGTCATCAACGTGCTCGACCAGAAGCTGTACAACATGAATCCCGATTACCTGTCGTACACGCTCACCAAAGCGGCGCTGGAAAACGCCACGGTCGCGCTGGCGCAGGCGCTCGCGCCGAAGTTGCGCGTGGTGGGGCTCGCGCCGGGTCTCACGCTGCCATCCGCCGACATGACGCCGGCCGAGTTCGAGCTGGCGCATCGGGTAACACCGCTAGGCCGGGCTTCGCGCGTGGAGGATGTCGCCGCTGCCGCCTGTTATCTGGCGGACGCGCCGGGCGTGACGGGCACCACGCTGGTGGTCGATGGCGGGCAACATCTCGTGCCATCGCCGCGCGACATCATGTTTTTGACTGCGAATCGCGCTCCAGGCGACCGCTCTTAGTAAGTTAATAAGTTAATCAGCAGAATCACCAGGACACGACCATGCTCGCCGCACTTTCGCATCCCCGGCTCGCCGATTGCCGGCGGCTTTTTCTGCGCAATTACGAAGTGCGCATCAACATTGGCGTGCACGATTTCGAAAAGCAGGGCGAGCAGCGCGTGGTGATCAACGTGGAATTGTTCGTGCCGCTGGCTTTATCGACGCCGGTTGAGGACAAGCTGCGCGAAGTCGTCGACTACGATTTCATGCGCTCGACCATCGCCACGCGCGTCGGGAAAGGGCATATCCACTTGCAGGAAACACTCTGCGACGACGTCGCTGCCGCGCTACTCGAGCATCCGAATGTGCGGGCGGTGGTGGTATCGACGGAAAAGCCGGACGTTTATCCCGACTGCGATGCCGTGGGCGTCGAAGTCTTTCGCATCAAAGAGGTGGCAGCATGAGTTCGCTAACGGAAGCGCCGGTTGTGCTGGAGGCAGCCCCGAAAACGCGTGAGCCGATGACGCGCCGCGAGCAGAAGCAGGCCTACGACAACAACAAGCTGTTCAAGCGGCTTGCGCGTCAGGTCGGTGAAGCGGTCACGGATTACAACATGATCGAGGAAGGCGACAAGGTCATGGTCTGCCTGTCCGGCGGCAAGGACTCGTACGCGATGCTCGAACTCCTGATGCGTTTGCGCGAACGTGCGCCGATCAACTTCGACATCGTGGCGGTGAATCTCGATCAGAAGCAACCGGGGTTTCCGGAGCATGTGCTGCCTGAGTATTTGAGCAAGCTGGATATCCCGTTCCATATCGAGAATCAGGATACGTACAGCATCGTCAAGCGGCTGGTGCCGGAGGGCAAGACGACGTGCTCGCTGTGTTCGAGGCTGCGGCGCGGGATTTTGTATCGCGTGGCCGGTGAGCTTGGGGCGACGAAAATTGCGCTTGGCCATCATCGCGACGACATTCTGCAAACGCTGCTGCTGAACATGTTTTACGGCGGCAAGCTGAAGGGCATGCCCCCGAAACTGCAATCCGATGACGGCAAGAACATCGTCATCCGGCCGCTCGCTTATGTGAAGGAAACGGATCTGGAGAGGTTCGCCGAGCTGCGCGAGTTTCCAATCATTCCGTGCAATTTGTGCGGCAGCCAGCCGAACCTGAAGCGCGCGGAAATGAAGGCGCTGATCCGCGATTGGGACAAGCGTTTCCCGGGCCGCGTGGAGAACATGTTCAATGCGCTGGGGCACGTGGTGCCGTCGCATTTAATGGATCACGGGCTGTTTCCGTTTGCCGGATTGCGCGCGACGGGCGAAGCGGATCCGGCCGGGGATATCGCGTTCGACGAAGATCCGTGTTCGACGGAAACGGCGTCGCAGACCATTTCGATCGTTCAGTTCGACGATATTTGACGGTTTGCATCGCGGTCCGTTAAGACAGACGCCGCTCGGTTACCAGCGTTTCCGCGCTTGATTTGGCGCTGGCGCACGGCGGAAAAAGCTTGGCTATTCCCCGCAGAATCGTTGCTCAGCAAGGCCGCGCCGGGTTTTGCCCACCACCCGCGCGTGCTATATTGGCGTCTCCAAACACTTCAACGAAGCTGACGCCATGAACATTGTGATTTTGGCGGCAGGCATGGGCAAGCGCATGCGTTCCGCCTTGCCGAAAGTCCTACATCCCCTGGCCGGCCGGCCGCTCCTCTCCCACGTGCTCGACGTTGCACGCGCGCTCAAGCCCACGCGGCTTGTCGTCGTGATCGGACATGGCGCAGAACAGGTTAAAAAAGCAGTCGGCGCACCCGATGTCCAGTTCGCCGTGCAGGAGCAGCAGCTAGGCACCGGCCACGCGGTCCAGCAGGCGCTGCCGCTGCTCGACCCCTCCGTGCCTACGCTCATTCTCTACGGCGATGTGCCGCTCACCCGCGTCAGCACACTGCAACGCCTGGCCAATGCAGCCTCCGACGGCCGCTACGGCGTCCTGACGGTCACGCTGGACGATCCGACCGGGTACGGTCGCATCGTGCGTAATGCGGCCGGCGCGGTGCAGCGCATTGTCGAGCAGAAAGACGCCAACGCCGATCAACTGAAAATCGCCGAGATCAATACCGGCATTGTCATTACGCCGACAGCGCAGCTTGGTGAATGGCTGGCATCGCTGAAAAACGACAACGTGCAGGGCGAGTTTTATCTCACCGATGTCGTTGAGTGCGCGCTCGAAGACGGTATCGAAGTCGTCACGTCACAACCGGACGAAGAGTGGGAAACGCTCGGCGTGAACAGCAAGCAGCAACTCGCCGAGCTCGAACGGATTCATCAAGGCAATGTCGCGGAGGCGCTGCTGGTTGCAGGCGTGACGCTGCTGGACCCTGCTCGTATCGATGTGCGCGGCACGCTGACCTGCGGATGTGATGTGTCCATCGACGTGAATTGCGTCTTCGAAGGCGACGTGACGCTGGCGGATAACGTGACCGTCGGGCCGAACTGCGTGATCCGCGATGCATCGATTGGCGCGGGCACGCGTATCGATGCGTTCACGCATATCGACGGTGGCAAGACCGGCGCGAATGTCGTGCTCGGACCGTATGCGCGCTTGCGGCCGGGCGCTGTGCTCGGCGACGAAGCGCACGTGGGCAACTTCGTCGAAGTGAAGAACGCAGTGTTCGGGCGGGGATCGAAGGCGAATCATTTGAGCTATATCGGCGACTCGGATATTGGGGCGCGCGTGAATATCGGCGCGGGCACGATCACCTGTAACTACGATGGCGCGAACAAATTCCGCACGGTGATCGAGGACGATGTGTTCGTCGGCTCCGATACGCAACTCGTCGCGCCGGTGCGTGTGGGCCGTGGCGCGTCTATTGCCGCCGGGACGACGGTTTGGAAGGATGTCGCGGAAGACCAGCTCGTGCTGAACGAGAAAACGCAGGTCAGTAAGAGCGGTTACGTACGGCCGACAAAAAAGAAAGCTTGAACAATGAATACGGCTCGTGTGCTTGAGCGCGCGCCCTGGCGGCGAGCGCGGCCCGATTCGAGTGCTTCAAAATAATTTGGAAAGGACGACGCCATGTGCGGAATTGTCGGCGCGGTTGCGCAACGTAACATCGTATCGGTGCTGGTCGAAGGTCTGCGCCGGCTTGAATATCGCGGCTACGACTCCTGCGGCGTAGCCGTGATTGCCGATAGCGAACCGAAGCGCGCGCGCAGCGTTGCGCGCGTGGCCGATCTCGCCGATCAGGTCCGCGATACCCATCTGGAAGGTGCGACCGGCATCGCACACACGCGCTGGGCGACCCATGGCGCGCCCGTCACCGACAACGCCCATCCCATCTTTTCGCGTAACGAATTGGCACTGGTGCATAACGGCATCATCGAGAACTATGAGACGTTGCGGACCATGCTGCGTGGGAAGGGCTACGAGTTTGTCTCGCAGACCGATACCGAAGTCATCGCGCATTTGATCCACAGCATGTATCGCGGCGATCTGTTCCAGACCGTGCGCGATGCCGTGAAGGAGTTGCATGGCGCTTACGCCATTGCTGTGATCCACAAGGATCAGCCGCATACCGTGGTCGGCGCACGGCAGGGGTCGCCGCTGGTGGTGGGAGTGGGCGATGGCGAGAATTTCCTCGCCTCCGATGCACTCGCGCTCGCCGGCGGCACCGATCGTTTTGCGTTCCTCGATGAAGGCGATGTGGTCGAGATCACGCTGGACGGCGTGAAGATTGTCGATCGTGATGGTTTGCCCGCTGAGCGCGAAGTGCGTGTGGTCGCGGCTTATGGCGGCGCGGTTGAGCTTGGGCCGTATCGGCATTTCATGCAAAAGGAAATCTTCGAGCAGCCGCGTGCCATCACCGACACGATTCCCCAAACCGATCGGTTCACCGCCGAGTTGTTCGGGGCGGACGCGGCTGAAGCTTTCGCCGATATCGACAGCGTGCTCATTCTTGCGTGCGGCACGAGTTCGTATGCGGGCATGACGGCGAAGTACTGGCTTGAATCCGTTGCGAAGATTCCGACGCAGGTGGAGATTGCGAGCGAGTACCGGTATCGCGAATCGGTGCCGAATCCCCGGGCTTTGGTGGTGGTGATTTCGCAGTCGGGCGAGACCGCGGATACGCTGGCTGCGTTGAAGCATGCGCAGGCGCTGGGGCATAAACACACGCTGGCGGTTTGCAATGTGGCTTCCAGTGCGATGGTCAGGCTGACCAAGCTCGCGTTTCTGACGCATGCGGGGACTGAGATTGGCGTGGCTTCGACCAAGGCTTTTACGACGCAGTTGGTGGGGATGTTCGTGCTGGCCGTGACGCTTGGGACGTTACGCGGGCATGTGAGTGAGAAGCAGGAAACCGATTACCTGACGCAGTTGCGGCATTTGCCAGCGGCGCTGAATAGCGTGCTGGCGCTGGAGCCGCAGATTATCGCGTGGTCGGAAGAGTTTTCACGCAAGGAGAATGCGCTGTTTCTTGGGCGTGGACTGCATTATCCGATCGCGCTTGAAGGTGCGTTGAAGCTCAAGGAGATTTCGTATATTCATGCGGAGGCTTATCCAGCCGGGGAGTTGAAGCATGGGCCGTTGGCACTGGTGACTGAGGCTATGCCGGTGGTCACGGTGGCGCCTAATGACACGCTGCTGGAGAAGCTGAAGTCGAACATGCAAGAGGTGAGGGCGCGCGGCGGCGAGCTGTACGTTTTCGCCGATGCCGATACGCGGATCGTTAGCGAGGACGGGATTCATGTGATTCGGATGCCTGAGCATTATGGCTTGCTGTCACCGATTCTTCATGTCGTGCCGCTGCAGTTGCTGGCTTATCACACGGCTTGTGCGAGAGGAACGGACGTGGATAAGCCACGGAATTTGGCTAAGAGTGTGACGGTGGAGTGAGGGCTGTCATGACTAGCTTGGTAGTTCGTGACAATAAAGTTGAGAACTGCCGTCCTTGCGGTAAAAGGCTCGCGTCGATCTAAGTATCGCAGCGTCTTGCTTTAAAGTTGCGAACAGCGCAGGTTCAATCTGCTCCGTCTGCTTGCCTGAAACAATAAAGTTGAGAACAGGATGCCGCAGGCTTGTGGCATGCGAACGACGTGTGTCGAGTGGATGTGATTGTCGCTTCGACCTCAAGCCGACCGAGAGGCAACCCAAATTTGGTCAGCCAAAGGTAGCTGCCCGGTTGCCAGACTCATCGTCAAGTTGATGACCTGAAAACTAACATTGCGAACTCAACGTCGCGAAATTACTCGCGTCTAAAGCTGAGAATAGCCCTTCCTATTGGATTTCCTGGCACTAACGGATTCGGCATCCAGGCCGTACTGACGTCGAGCGTGTCTCCATCAAGCTTGTAGAATCGTTCCTGCTCACTGCCGTTCCAGGCTTCATTCCAAGATGAGTCAATCTTTGTAATGAACCTATCCTTATCTATCCGATACCGTCCTGTATAGGCCATCACAGTGCGGAAGAGTGCCACCACCTTCTCATCTGTGTTCCCTGGCTCCCGCGCCTTTGCGGTAACCAGTACCATCATTCGCCCATCAGAGCCGAAGATAAGGTACCCGTTCGGGTCGGCGCCCCAAGGTTGAGTGCGCTCGTTTGAATCCTGAAGCTCAGTATTAAAAGAAATCAACCGCCAGCAACCGTGGAGTTCAGTGTCGCGTTCAGTCATATTTCCTCCCGTAGCACCACCAAAGCATGCTTAAATCCTCATTGCTCTTACTGCCCGCTCCAAATTTGCCCGCACAATCACGCGATGAAACGGCGCAATCGTCGCAAGATAGATTCGCCCCAGTCTGTTATGGCAATGTACCACCGTGCCCGCGAGCAGCTCTCGCCCATTTGCCGCATCGGCGCGAAGTTGGATGGTGGCGCGGAAGTCGAGATGCCGGTCATCCGCGCCCACTACCAACTCCGTCGCGCTCTTTGACAGCAGCGGTAAGTAGCCGATAACCGGCTCACGCGCCGCTGCGGCAAGACCGACGACGCGAGACGATTTGACGCCGACTGTCACCATCACCACATCGCGGACACGCGTGAGCGCACGAATCCACCACGCCTGCCGCTCGAACGCGGCGCGTGCCAACACCTCTAGATCATCGCTGGCCTCCGCCGGCAGTCGAATTGCAAAGGCGTCCAAAAGGTCCGCGCCCGCGTAAAGCGGCGCTAGCACGCTGTTGCTAGGCATGGGCACGGCGCGCGCTTTGGTCAAGGTAGTGTTCCGGGGTTGGTTCATGGTGTTCAGCAGTCTAGTCGTGTCAGCGGCTCATCGATGCGGGCGACCATCGTCAAAGTGATCGCAAGGTCTAAGCGATCTGCCCGGCGCGCCGGAGCGCCTGCAGACGCTCCCTGATGGTCTCGTCCCACTTCCCGCGGCAGAGGCGCCGGCGCGACGAAAGCTGATCCTGTTCGCGGCCACACACACCACACTGTCAGCCAAGATGGCATCGAGCCGCTGCGGGACGGTCTTCACGAGGCGAAGGATCATGCGTCGAGTGCGCCGTGGTCGATTGCCATATCTCGATCAATGGGTTGCCGCGAGTATGCCTGAAAGCGGACGGCCACGACAGGCTGCTGGTGGCCGAACCTAGTCCGATGGCGTCGTGTGCTGCTTCAAGTGGCTTCCTCGGGCGCCACTGCTATGACGCCCAGAGTAGGGAATACATCAGAGCATCTCTGATGTCTCAGCGCACCGGTTCGATCTTGAAAACATCGACCGCTACACCAAGGTCCACGCCTTCACCGCTGCCGCTCAACGCCATCGAGGTCGTTCCCTTGGTCAGCACCTGGGCAGTACCGCTACTCCCCGCGCCGGCCGAAGCACCGGCCTGCGCATAACTTCCGTACACATCCCTGATGCTGTAGACATTGCTAATATCGCCGTGGCCGCTGACGTGGAACTTGCCAGCCGTCAGGCCGCCGCCGTGCACGCTGATCGTGACAGTGGCCCTTTGCCCATTATCGCAAGTTACTCTGCCGCGTCCTTCGGCATGCTGATAAATCGCCGACCATCCTGACATGCTGAAGGTCAGATGGCATTTCACCGGCGCGCCGCCTGCTTGAGCCGGAGCAGCGGTCAAGCCCGTCAGGGCACCCACGCACAGCAACGTGGCGGCAGTCGACACAAGGGTATACTTGCCCATAGAAGTCTCCTGGCACATGAAGATGGGGTATCCAGTGTAACTATCATTCGCAGTTTGTCCGCTGACCGACGTCCAAATATCCATGCGGCAGTGCGAGCGAACGGAGGTTCATGGCCAATCCGGTCCCGCGCCGAAATTCCGTGAGCGACCCTCAACCGCCGTTCGATCCGATACGTCCTCAACGACGGCTTCCAAGGCCGCCTGGAGTCGGGAAAACCCACGCACTCGTAAGCGCAGCGCAGCGGAGACTCGACTCGGGGGGTATTCGCTTGTGGTTTTCGGAGACGACTTCTCGGGCGGTGAGCCTTGGGAGGTTATCCGAACCAAACTAGGCTTCGGTGGGGCAGTCGGTCGAGATGAATTGTTCGAATGCCTTTCTGCTTGCGCGTACTCGACAGGCCTACCGTTCGTCATTTTTATCGACGCGCTCGACGAAAGTCCCAATGCTGCCCGGTGGAAAGACAAGCTTCCCGAGTTCCTGGCGCAGCTGGACTGTATCCCCAACTTCTGGTCTGTGTTTCCACACGAGACACGTATCGCGACTTGGTTGTGGATGCTCGCTTTCCGGGGTTCGCCTTCAAACATCGCGGATTTGACGGTCGGCAGGTCGAAGCGCTAGAGACGTTCTGTGCGGCTTACGGACTCAAGAGAGAAATCACACCCTTGTTCTCCGATGAGGTTAAATGCCGATGACTACGGCTTTTGGAGGCGGGTGTCGTACGTCCAACGTTTGATCTTTGTTGCCGTGATTTTGCCTGCGTCGGGATGGATCGGATTGATCAATACATTCCACTCATCAGGGACAATCACCGAAGGGACCACGAGTAACGCACTCGCACCTGCTGCGGAGGGTGCACTGGCCCAGTCGGTACCGGCATCAATGGACACCATGCCAGCGGGCTGCACGTCCCATCCGATGTTATTCGCGTCGTTAGGATCGAAAGTATTTCTGCTGGTCCAAACATCGTCCGGCACGTCGATACGAACAAGGATGCGGTTCAGTGGCAAGCCACCTGCGACAAGATGCACCAAGGTTTCTAAGCAAGCGAGGGCACGGTTTTCCGCCACGTAAAGTACGGCAGTGCCGGGTGCATTCCAACGGCCGCCGCTATTCTTCGCCCCGCCGCCGGACAGATCCTCAGCTGGATATTTTGGTGTGACGGCGGCGATGCGCCATAGATGAACCGTCATGCGTAGGCACCGCTCTGCATCTGAGCGATCAACCGACTCAGAACCTCACGACCCTCATGGGTGTCCAGATATGTGGATGGCAGCACGTTCCCCAGCGCGGGATTCGGGTGTGACAACCAATCTTCCAGCCACGCAGCGGCGTTGAACTCACCCGATGTTTCGGGGTCACCGGATTCTTCGATGATGGCTTCGACCTGGCCGACGAGCTTGGCCATACCGACCAATCTTTCGCTTTGCTCGGGCGTAAGCCTCCCGCCTTCCTTCGCCTTTCTACTGATCGTAGATTTGCTCATGCCCAGTCGCGCCATGAGCTCTTCCTGGGTGATGTTGAACCGTTTTGCAACCTTGTTGACGGAGGTCGCTGGGATACCTGTCCTGATCACGACCATGCGGTCGATGGGGGACGCACTGTATGCGCGTCGAAAATCAAGCACGTCAAATGGAATCTGCATTACCTCAGGCGGCGTAGTACGGCGGCCCGGTGATTTAACGACAGGTGGTGCGTGGAAGGCCATTTTTTTGGCGATTACCTTGGCCTTTCCCTTTGAGACCGCGGGGCGTGATTTTCTTGCGATTGGCTTTCCCGTCGGACGAGGGGCACGAGGGGGTGATGCGGTTGCTTTCGGTTCAGTCCGGCCTGCCATGATGTCCTCCGGGGTCGTTTGAGACTTTATATTACCCCAAATGGGACAATGTACTTCAACTTCCGTCATGCCACTACTTGCTTGATCAAATACCGTTTCACCAGGTCCACCACGACCTCCGTCTCCCGCACCAGGCAGCAAACCACATCCGTCAGCGTCAGCCCCATCCCTGCCACCTTGGCTTTCAATGTCCGGTAGTCCTCCTCGGGCCCGTCCAAGACCAGCCGCTCACAAGCGGACATCACATGGTCCTGCCGAGCCATGGTCGCGTTGATTTCCCCTGACCTCTAAGCGTCGAGCAGGAGCGCCACGGTCACCCTCATGGACGCACCGGAAAGCTGGCACGGGCTCTCGAACTGCTTCTTTTCTTACACCCGGACCCCGTGCGGCTAGGCGCTTGGTGAGGACCTTGATCGGCGGGCAAACCGGCACCTCCGCCTCAGGCATCGCCAGACGTGCGCGCTCCTTGACCGTACTCGGTTTTGCAAACGATAGCTTCATCGTCATCCCCCTACGCCGCGACCAGTTGCGGACCGGGCAGAGCCACCGGGGCCAACATCGTCTGAACTTACCGGGCGATGGCGAGCATCTCCCCTTGTGCAGTCAGGTCGCGCAACTCGAACCCTGTACAACCCTTCGCGGCGGCTTCCGCGTACGACTTCCGACGGGTCATGACCGTCTCCAAGACGGGGGACGCGTTTCCAACAAGGCTTCCCGCACCGTCCTGGCTGGCCTGGAACGCGCTGTGATTTGCGTCAACACGAACGCCACCTTGAGCTGACCGCCGGTGTCATCAATGCTGCGAAACTTAAGTAGCTGTTCTTGTCGGCACCTGGAAACGGCGGAAACTGACTACCCGCTGAGGGAACGAACGGATGGAAGGCTAGCATTATCAAGCTGCCCGTTTGGGCCCGAGTGCAAAGTCAATCACAGGTCGACCGGCCCGCATGCCCGAACGTCTCTTGTTGTGAACAAACAGTCATACGATGTGTGGCTGATTGAATGACCGAGTTGGGTGTGCGCCGTGAAAAGGTGGCGCTTTCCAGCGGGTGTAAGTCCCGCCCGGCAACCGCTCCAGCCGGAAGCAACCGGAGCAGCTATGGAGGTAACGAAGTGGCTGAAGCCTTCGGTAATGCGTGTCACGAATTGGTGACAGCGCGAGTGTGCAGGCCGTAACGCGAGTGAACGCCGAGCAAGCCTCGAAAAGGTCGATGCGCAGGCCGACCCGGCAACCCTATCGGGGAAGGCTGATACGACTGGGTGAATGAGCAGGCTGGACGCCTAGTCGCTGCGCCGGGGTAGTGGCGACAGCATGTACACAAGGAAAGCGTACGCAACACGGGAAGTCCCTCGGCGTGGTCAGGGATGACCAACCGGGCGCCCGCGAGGGACAGGCCGGGCGCCTTGGGATGACGGAGAGGCCCGTACTACCGATGAAGCCGGGTAATGCCGGTGGAGGGAAGGGGCCTCAGTTCAAGACCAACGCAACACGTAGTGAGGGACCTGGAGATTGGGCAACCTATCAACTCCGATCAGTGTTCAGAAACTGCAGACGGCGTTACACGCGAAAGCGAAGGCAGAAGCCGGGTACCGCTTCTACGCCCTGTACGA
The DNA here is from genome assembly GCF_001028175.1 of Caballeronia mineralivorans PML1(12). Taxonomy (GTDB): domain Bacteria; phylum Pseudomonadota; class Gammaproteobacteria; order Burkholderiales; family Burkholderiaceae; genus Caballeronia; species Caballeronia mineralivorans. Next base: position 13,033 of record NZ_AEJF01000154.1, on the reverse strand, counting down.
CAAGATCTATCGTGAGGATGTGCTTGCGCAGGCGTTTCTCCGAGTTCCCGATAAAGCCGGTCGACAAGCCCTCCAAACCCGGGCAGACCAGCTGGGTAGGAGATTCCCGCTCCACAGAAAAACACCACACGACCATCCTCGCGCGCTTGCAGCAACGTTTCCGGAATATCCGGTCCATTCTTGACAAACTGCACGGTCTCTCGCTTCTTTTTTGTGTCTTTCTTGGTATCGTGCGGTTTCTATCCGTGACGGGGAATTATGCCGCGTCTGACAAGACTTGAGATTGAAGTGCGATGGTAGATTTCGAGGTTTACCGTCGGCGGGAGACGGAGGCGACGAAGGCGGCTCAGTAGTGCTTGGGTGCGCTGGGACTTGCTCGCGTGAGATGGAACGCCGAGCGCGACCTCATCACCTACGCCGACCGTGTGCTCATGATCGCGGCTGGCCAAAATTCAGGCCGACCGCGGCGTATCTTCCACGGGTTTGGTCGCCGCTGTTTCGAGCCGCGCCTGCTGCGACGCAGTCTTTTCCAGTTCGACCACCCGCTTCTTGACGCCAATCTTGGGATTGAGCTCTAGCGCAGTGCGATGCACTGGCTCATCATCGGACTGGATACGGTGTATCACGCCGACGAAATGACTCTATACCAGTATGGAGTTCTGGACGACGCACAACACGATTTTGTGAGTAGGCCTTTAGCGAACGCCGATACACAGCAGGTGATCTTGCATACGCACCACAACGGACTATCTCTCGATGGCGCAACGCCATTGGCACTTTGGGGGCAGCTCGCCCCATCTTGACGCAACGCAAGGTGTGGTGGTACTGGGGTCATATTCACGCGGGAGTCGTCTACGCTCCGAAAGGGAATGTGCAGGCACGGTGTTGCGGCCACGGCGCGGTCCCGTGCGGTGCACCGCCAGTGCTGTACGGAAATCCAGCCGCTTTCTGGTATGAACACCAGCCAGTCAACGATACGATGTATCCGGATCGGGTACACAATGGTTTTGCCTTGCTGAGCCTGGACGGCGATATGCTAAACGAAGAGTTTATCAATGAGGACGGCTCGGTTGTTGCCGATTACACCTGGGGCTGATGATCTGCGATCTGTGCAGCGCCTTTAGCAGAGTTGCGTTTAACGTCTATAGCTAGCAAATAGCCCATTATTTATCTCAGCGGCAAAACCCGATGGCCGTATCATGCTTCGACATAAAACCAGAACTCAACGGAGCAGACATGTCGAAGCCTCGGCCGTCGTTACGCTGGAGATCATCGAACCGGCGCTCGCCCGCAACACCAGAAAAATCAATGCTCGCGTCTCGGCTGATCAAAGCAACGAACGAGACCGCGAAGGCGCTACGTCCTCAGTTCGTGGGATTTCTGCTGCTGCTAGCATACGTGAGCGTCGTGGTTGCATCGACAACTGATCTGCAACTGTTGTTCGATGATGGAACGAAGTTGCCACTAGTCGACACGACGGTCCCTCTCGATGGCTTTTTCGTGTTTGCCCCTTTGCTGGTTCTTGTTTATCACTTTCAGATTCTCGTACAGTTGGCGATTCTCGCTCGTTCAGCGACGCGCTTCGTTCGAAGCCTTCGACGTGCTGACTCGTCCGAACAACAAGCTAAGCATGAAGCGGACAGCTTTATGCTGTCGTACTCTATTGCGGGGCCGGAGATAGGGGTATTCAATGCCTTGCTTACTGTACCTCTGATTCTGACACTGATCGTCGCTCCTCCCGTCTTGCTCGCCTGGATTCAGGCAGCGTTCCTCCCTTACCAAAGTGAAGCGATAACCTGGTGGCATAGGGCAATGCTTGTTTGCGACCTATGCCTCGTTGTGTACTTTGTACCGAAAACATTTCTTATGTATGGCGCCCCGAAAGTACAGCCCGTCAAACAGCGAAGGCGGGCTGCAACGGTTCATACTAGAAGGCTCAACGCATTCCTGTTCGCACTGTGCTTACCGCTTGTCGCCTTCTCTTTTTTTGCGGCGCTTATCCCGGACGAGCCTCTAGAACAACGGTCGCTGAATGCTGCTGCAACGTTGTCTCTCGGGCGATATATTCCTCACGAGCTCCCGTTGACTCACCTGCTATTTTTTCCTCTAGGCGCCGAGAGTCGGCGCTTATCCGCTGATAATTGCGTTGATGCACAAGAGCATCGCCTCTTTCACCGAAGTTTGGATCTCTGTAGGAGATTGCTCGTGAGGTCGCCGATTACACCTGATGTGGTGTCTGGCGTCCTAAGCTACGACCCTGAAATGCTTCGAAAAATCGAGCCAGTTACGTTCGTGCGACGTAACTTTAGGTACGCTAATTTTTTCGCAGCTCGTCTCCCAATGGCAAATCTTTCGGAATCTGACCTTCATGGCGCAACCTTCGCTTTCGCGGACTTGCGCTACGGTGTGCTGTCAGGTGCCGACATGCGAAACGTCGGGTTTCAACATGCAAATCTGATCGGCGCAACACTTGATGGGGGCGAACATAAGAGCGGTGATCTTTCCGAGGCAGATTTCGGAAACGCACTTTTGACATGCGCTAGGTTCGACGGAGACTCACCAGCGACAGGAGCCGACTTTTCAGATGCGGCCGCCGCAGGCGCGTCATTTGTCGGACGCGATTTGTCTTCCACGAACTTTAAGCGCGCCAAGCTCATTGCAGCTGATTTCGAGGCGGTAACGTTCAGCAACACAACGCGCTTTGACAACGCCGACGTTGCGTTCGCTGATATCCGGCCGTTGTCGCCCAAGCTTCCGTCGTCGCTGCAGACCTCTTCTGAAAATCAAGATGCCATGGGCGCCGAAAATCATATTGCCTACACGGAAAATACGCAGACGCTAAAACGTACGCTTGACTTCCAACCCAATGGAACGAAGTACCTTTCGGACTGCGTCAAGAAGTTATCCAGCTTTCGTGTTTTACTTTATCCCTCGACCCAAAATAACTAACCTGGCGCGTACTACGGCTGCAAAGAGACTCGTCTTTGACGCAGCCCCAATTTAAAAACGGGCCTCTGGAGTGGGTTCAGACCGCCATAGCTATGGGCCAATGTCGTTAGTGATGACGCGCGCCGATGGATATCCGTCGGCGCCATCCTGTTCTCAGCTTTATTGTTTCAGGCAAGCAGATGGAGCAGATTGAACCTGCGCTGTTCGCAACTTTGAAGCAAGACGCTGCGATACTTAGCTCGACGCGAGCCTTCTACCGCAAGGGCGGCAGTTCTCAACTTTATTGTCACGAACTAGTGGGTGGTCCGTGACAATAAAGTTGAGAACTGTGGCCCATACCGCTGCTTGCCCTCTGGCGTCGCAATGGGCGAGCGACAAGTTGGTCGCTATTATTTGCTTGGATCGGCAGTTTGCGAGGTGGTCCGGATAGACATAAATCCGGCGTCCGTCTCGATGTCGTTCAACCGTAGTGGTCGGGGGGCGGATGGATCTTGATTCAGTGCCGCTTTTCGCTAAGTGACTCGGACGAAGACTCCAGCGGAACCGCTAGCGCTCCGGAATCTACTGCCTCTCTTCTGCGCTGTCTGAAAAAGATCATCGCAGACGCCCACTTTGTCGAGAGCAAAGCGCTGACACTGTTCCTGGAGAACGGGATGATTGCTCGATTACTTCCGGAGAAAGACGGACTTGAATCGTACGTTTTGCATACGGGGCAAGGGATAGTGCCGGTTATTGATTTTTAGGTTTCGCCAATTGCATGGCGGCAAGTCACGTGGGTCGCTCGGCCAGTTTCGGACGGTCGACGTGCCTACTCATATTGTTGGCAATCACGGACCCGCCAGAATCCGGTCGGCGCACCAATCACGTTAAGCTAGATAGACCGACCCAACTCACGCACGGGTTCACTGCACGAAGCTCATGACTAGGGCCACCAATTTGCTCGGTGGCTGGCCTTTCTGGCAATAGCCATCAAACGAGTGGTCAACGATGTGTTTGCGCACGTCGCCGTCATTATTTAACGCAGTAAAAGCAACAATCACCATTCCGCAGGTGCGTTGATCCTGCCGCAAAGCGAAGGTGGCCTCGTAACCGTTGCACTCCGGCATAGAGATATCCATGAGAATGACATGCGGTGCCCAAGCTGTTCCGATCGCGATTGCTTCCAGTCCACCGAAAGCGACCCGACATTCCATGTTTTCGAACGACAGATAGCTCGCCATCGCTTCTGCAGCATTGCGGTTGTCATCGACCACTAAAACGCGTAACGACGTTCCAGCGAGATCAAAGCTGCGTCTGATCCATGGATAAGACGTTAATTTACTTATAAACGTCGGCATTTTGATCTCCCAGATCAATATCGGACGCATCAGGCGTGCCGCGCCAAATTTTTGTCTAACAATCATGTCTTGGATGCCGCGCCTAGCCAGGATCAAAGCGGCCAATACACGGGTATTTCGGCTGAATTAGACTCATTCACGCGGTTTAATCGAGCTGTGGGTGAGTCGAACCGGGCGTTCAAAGTAACCTTGATCTATTTCTTTGGACGGTTGCGTTAGCGCGACGATCGGGCAGACGGCCGGCAAAGCGAGATATGAAATGGAAAAATTTATCAGTGTATAGTCGGTTTTTAAGTGTTTTACCTTCGAAAACAACGCTGCAGTTAAGGTTCTATAGACCATCTCTCGCGAGGAACTCGGTGAATCCGTCTAATCAGTCCGAGTTACCGTCACCCCTCGCCGAACGACATCGACTATATGTTCTGCAAGCATCGTGTCTTTTGGACACACCCGCAGATGCTGCACTCGACCGTGTCGCCCAACTTGCCGCCCGTTTGTTCAAAGCGCCGATCGCGCTGATCTCGTTGATTGACGAAAAACGTCAATGGTTCAAAGCGCGCGTCGGTGTGGAAGTCACCCAAACAGACCGGCAGGACGCCTTTTGCGCGCATACGATCCTTCGTGACGATGTACTGGTTGTACCCGACGCAATGCAGGATCCGCGTTTCAGCCAAAACTGGCTGATGCTCGGTGAGCTTAAGATTCGGTTTTACGCCGGCATGCCACTGCGAACACGGTCGGGCGTGTCACTGGGTAGCTTGTGCATAGTCGATACTGAACCGCGCTACGACTTCGACGAGTCGCAACAGCTTTTATTGGGCCAATTGGCCGAAATGGCGATGGACAGGATCGAGGCGCTGCGATCTATCGCTTTTGTCGACCCGCCCACGCAACTGTTGAACCGCGCTCGATTCAGCGAAGATATTCGTACATTTTTCGATACCCGACGACACGGGCATCGCTCGCCTAGTCATGCCGTTTTGATTAATGTCGCCCCCCTCGGGTACCTTGACCAAACATCAATCGCGATCGGCATTGTCGCTACCGACAGGTTAATGGCAGCAATATCCATACGTATCGAACGGGCGCTCTTCGATATCAAGCCGGTGTATCGGGTGGACTACGCGCGTTTCGCTGTGTTTGTCCATGAGGGCGAGAGCGCTGCGATGCGTGTCATTGAAGCTGCGTTGCGGGCCTTCGACGCCCCGCTGGTGGTCAACCTGATTCCTGTTGATTTATCGCCGACCATTGGTTTGGTCGATCTAGCTGCTATAGAGGACCACACGGACGTATTGCGAGCCTTGATGTCCTCTTCCGAGGTGGCGAGAAGGGCGCGCGTTCCGTTTCGGAAATTTTCGAAACGCATGTTCGCGGCTCAGGAGCGCGCGTTTTTCATTCTCCATACGTTGCCTGAGGCGCTGCGGGATGGGCATCAATTGAGTCTGGTTTATCAGCCTCGAATAGATCTGCATACGGGGTGCTGCGTAGGCGCAGAGGCTTTATTACGCTGGTCACACCCGTTGCTTGGAGACATCTCGCCAGCGGAATTTATTCCCTTGGCCGAAAAGACCTCGTTGATGTCGGCCCTCACCGATTGGGTAATGGATAACGCGCTCAAGCAGCTCGCGACGTGGCGAAAGGCCGGCATGCTGTTGAGGATGTCAATTAACGTATCGGTGCTCAATCTGGAACAGCGTGGCTTTGTCATTCGCTACGCATCCCTGCTTCAGTCTCACGGCATCGACCCCGCGCACGTTGAGCTGGAGGTGACAGAGGGAGCGTTGTCCCATAACACAAATTCCGTGACGGATAGTCTTCGCAGAGTTGCCGACATGGGCAGCACAATTGCCATTGATGATTTCGGCACAGGCTATAGTAATTTGGCCAAACTTCAGCTTTACTCGGCCTCGGTACTCAAAATCGATCAAAGCCTCGTGCGCCGTGTTTTGGTGCAGCAAATGCGTACCCTCCTGGAAGGCATCATCGCGGTCGCCCACAAACTCGGCTATCGGGTTGTGGCCGAAGGCGTCGAAACACAAGAAATCTACGAAGCGATGGCGGGTTGGCAATGCGATGAAGCTCAGGGCTATCTCATTGCGAGACCAATGTCCACGGCGATGTTTGAGGCTTGGCATTCGAAAGCTTCGCGGGATGTCATTTAGGCAAGCAGTCAATTCGCTTCAACGATTTCCTCGATGCTTGCGCCCATATTGCTTCGTTCGCAGCCCTATTCGGAGAAAATGAACTGCCGCTCTCAGAAAGATCGACCGGCGCTTATGGGTCGCGTGCCAGCGATCGCGGACAGGCAAGGGTCGGCCATCAAGAGACATTCGTCCGATCGGCTACCGAGACACTCCTATGGCGCCTTCGCTTTCGACACCGGTCATTTCGGCTGGGCGAAAGGCGCAGTCTTTCTGCGCCGATTATCGAATCGCATCTTTAATGCGCGTCGATGAAGGCGGTGACGTCGGCCAGAACCGGTGAGACCGTATTCGGCACCGCCGAAAACGACTCGACGATCGTATCGTGGCCGTAGCCCGGATATTTTTTCAGTTCGACGGCGCCGCGATGCGCGCGCAGAGCGTCTGCGAAACGATCACTATTATGTGGATCGACATCGGTATCCGCCGTGCCGGCGGCAAGCAACATCGGTGGCTCGTTTCCCGTGACGAATGGGATGGGCAGCGCCCGCTGGCGCAGTGCCGCGGGAAAGATCTCGTCCATGTGAGGGTCGCTCGTCGGAATTGCGGCGTACGGGCCTGCGAGTCCGATCATCCCGGAGAGCGAGGCATTAGACATGCCCTGGGCGGCCAGATAGCGCGGATCGGTCGCGAGCATCGCCGCCATATGCGCGCCGGAGGAATGCCCCATCACGAAAATGCGTCCGGGGTCGCCGCCGAATTCGCGCACATGATCGCGGGTCCAGCGCACGGCGGCGGCAGGGTCGTCGAGAAAGCCAGGGAAGACGGTCTCCGGATAAACGCGGTAATCCGCCACGACCGTTACGATGCCTCGCGCGGCGAGCGCTTGGGCGACTCCGCGCGAGTTCGAGCGATAACCACTTTGCCAGCCTCCGCCGTAGAAATACACGACGACGGGGTGGTTCGTGCGAGTGCGCGACTCGGGCGCATATACGTCGAGCCGCTGGCGCGGCGCCTTGCCATAGGCTATGCCGCCCGGTGCGTCGTGCTCGCGCGCCCGAGCCGCGATCATGCCGGCGGCGCATGCAGCCAGTGACAGTGAAATGAACCTTCGTCTCGGCATCGCACGCATGTTGCTATCGACCCTCGATGACTGTTATCGAAAAAGACGGCTGTCGCACGCTTGAGCCGCGCAAGTCTGAAAACGAACGCGCCCTCGTTCATTGATATCGCGTCGGGCACGCAAGGCACTTGTGTCGACAGGCGATAGCAAGCCGTCGGCCGACTCGATCAGGATGCGGTCGGCCTCTTTCTTCGTTATTAAAGGGCACCTGAACATGGCTGTCCGTGCGGAAGACATCGTTCGGAACAGTGAAGTCAGCGCCCGCGTGAGGGCCGGACCGCTCGCAAGGGCAGTCCCACGAGTGACCGATGCACTCAAGAGCGCGACGTTTGAACCGCGATGCCACGACAGGCTGTCCAGGGTCGAGACCTCCCACTCCTACCCCGGAAGCCAAAAGCATCGGGTGAAGGGGAACATGAACAGCAGTCGCTGCTTGACTGACGAGGTATGTGTGCGACTGATATCATCGATTATTGATTCGTCTTGCCCACGACGGGACTCGACGCCAATCGGAACCATTCGTAGCCATGCAGCGCGCCGTCCTCAACGCAAACTGTCGTCCGTCACCAGTGGCGGTGGTATTCCCGGCCCCTGTGCCAGCCACCGCCCTGCCCATTGCCATTGCCATTGCCATAGCCGTAGCCGTAGCCGACCGGTGGCACCCTATACACGACTGGCGGTGGATTGGACTGATAGACATAGGTACCCGGCGCCCCATAGGCACCCGGTGGTGCATAGTGGGATTGGTAGACTACCGGCGGTGGTGGCGCAGGAATCGGCGCGTAATAGCCACCCACATTGGCTTGAGCCAAAGCTGACGCGGGTGCGCAGACGGCCGCAGCGATTGCCAGCAGTGAGATTGCGTGCTTCATGATGTGACTTCCCCTCGGTTCGCTAATTCGCCCCGACTGTGAGATGGCCATTTGAAGCATAGTCGCTCGACCCACCGGCAAATGAAACCGTCCGCGCTCATCTGTAACGGTCGGTAACGCGCTTGTGACCTCGTCGGCAAGCAAGACAGGTAAGCCAGACGGGAGGCCATCAATGACCACGACGGCCATGGTCAGCCAAGGTGGGTCGTGCGTGGCTTCGGCTAGGCACTCTGCGTCGTCGTTAGCCGTTTAATGATTCCGCAGTCGTCGGCCGCCGTATGGCCACCTGCTGAAAAGTGCGTGGCGTGAAAGCACTCGCAGGCCGCTATACCCCACGAAACGGCCATTGATGCCACGCGATTGTGAGCGACCGCTCCGGGTCGCGAAGCGACAATCACATCGACTCGACACAGGTCGTTCGCATGCCACAAGCCTGCGGCATCCTGTTCTCAACTTTGTTGTTTCAGGCAAGCAGATAGAGCAGATTGAACCTGCGCTGTTCGCAACTTTAAAGCAAGACGCTGCGATACTTAGATCGACGCGAGCCTTCTACCGCAAGGGCGCAGTTCTCAACTTTATTGTCACGAACTAGTGGGTGGTCCGTGACAATAAAGTTGCGAAATGACGCTACGCCCTGGACAATAAAGTTGCGAACTGTGGCCCGTACCGCTGCTTGCCCTCTAGGGTCGCAATGCAGCGGGGCCTTAGGTAGCGCACGCACGGTCTTCTTCTGAACATCGACGGGGCTAAATTCAGGCATTCCCGGTTTCTTCCCCATCGGGATATCGAAAGCTGACGCCAAACCATATAGCTTTTCGATCTGCTGACGTCTGTAGGCCACACCCTCGCGCACTGTTTGAGACAGCGAAGTCCGGTACTGCGCAGGCATGGAGCTTTGCGCAGATATTGACTGTCGAATGAGTTGCAGGGTTGATCGGCTGGAGTGAGCGCGACAGGCAGTGGCCGGCCCCTTTTGGCCATTCGACAGCGTGCCGTGAATCATCGACAATCACCTGCCAATGCCCCGTTCCGGTTGGAGATTCGCCGCCAATTCTCAGTTTCGGCAGCGCGATTTGAAATTGTGACGATATGAACCTGATCATCAAGCAGCTTGTCGATGAATTGCACGAAGATGGTGTCTACCTGCCAAATGGCGACGTTCGGATCGGCAGTTTTGGCGATTCCGAAGCGCTATCAAACGCGCTCATCTTGCTTATCGCGACCGGCATGAAGCGAGCGACCTGCAGTCTGCTGTGGTCGTGGGAATTCGAGGGCGGCGTCTTGCCAAAAGCCGGAGACATCGAGATTGTTCTTGATTGGCATAGTCGACCCACGCTAGTTCGGCGAGCAGTGACTGTAGAGATCGTTCCTTTTGCGCGCGTATCCGCCGAATTCGCGGCTAGTGAAGGTGAAGGGGATCTTTCACTATCGTATTGGCAGACGGAGCACTGGCGTTTCTTCTCTGAGGAGTGCCTTCGGATCGGACGTGTAGTGGATGAATCGATGCCTCTCGTGTGCGAGACGTTCGACGTACTTCATCGACTCAAATGAGCAAAATTGAACTGTTGAAACCAACGACCGCATTGCTGCCGAGCTACGTTGCGGCCCTCGAGGCGGGATGGTCACCTGACAACGTTCGCAAGGAGGCAGCTGCGCGCGAACAAATACACGCAATCAAAATGAACGCGGATGCGTTTGTCGACGGACTGGATGATCCGACCGCGTCGGGTGGGCCGATTCCTTTGCCCGATGGTTCCACTGTCGCCCGTCTGCCTGGCATCGTTCGATGGATTTGGGACGGCGACATTAGCGGTGCGATCGGATTTCGTTGGCAAGTGGGAACCGCCGAATTGCCGCCATATGTGCTCGGCCATATCGGCTTCTCAATCGTGCCGTGGAAGAGAGGCAACGGCTACGCCAAGCAGGCGCTCGATGCAATGCTGGGCGAAGCGAGGCGACAAGGTTTGGCGTACGTCGAGCTAACCGTTGATCCTGACAACATAGCCTCGCAGAAGGTCATCGCAGCTTGCGACGGTGTCTTCGTCGAGCGTTTCAGAAAGACGGCGGCGTATGGATTCGCTGAGACTCTGCGATACCGTATTGAGCTTGAGGGCTAAGGAACCCGTCGGACCCCGTTCGGCCAGGATCGGATGTTCGACACTCTCCCCAACATCGTGGACAATCATTGGCGAGTGCTTTGATCTGCAGCGGACTTTCAAGCCGGTGCCTGGCACCCAGATGGAAATGCCCGTGCGGCTACCGGTGCAAGACCAAGCACGGCCACGAGGAATCCGATTTGCGCCAGATAAAATGGCGCCAGCCATTGATCGTTCATGGCGACATAGTACGTGTTATGTATAACGTCGCTCACGATGATCGCGACGGTCAACCAGATTCCCGCCCGTGGTTTGCCAAACAAGAGGATAGCGGCGAGCGGGTCAAGAATAGTCAGCACATCCCAATAGACCTTGCTCGTCAGGTTAATCTTGTTTCCGTAGCCATAATCCCAAAGCAAACCATGTTGGAGAATGGCACGCGCATGATTGAAGGTTGCAGCAAGAAGGCATAGTGCGAACAAAATCCGGATCACAATCGATGCGCGTAGCATTCGGACTCTCGTAGAAAGGCGTTGCACTCAGCTTACCAGACGAAAATTGGTCACAAAGATCGCTGCGGCGTGTGTCCGCTATTGAGAATGCGGCAGGGCCGTTCCAATGGCCTGTTTAGGCCTGCTGCATCATCGCGATGGGTCCGTCAAAACGTTTCCGTGTACATGGGCGTGCTTCCGTCCCGATCCTCATAGTATTCCGCCGTCGCGGTCCCGCCTGGACCGAGTTTGATGATCGTAAAGCCATGCATGAAGATATGGTCGGTGGTGCCGAGCGTGACGGTCTTTAACGTCGGCGGATTGTGCACACTGGACAGCGGCGCCGATGCGTCCGCGGTATCGAACACGGGCACCGCGCCATGTCCGATGCAGCGTCCACGCGTCAGGCCGAGATAGGGGTCATAGACGGTCAGCGCGTGCTCGTGGCCCCAGAACCACGCAGCGATCGGCTGTTTGGCCGCGCTGCTAAAGCGCTGGTAGCTTTGCTCGAGGCGAGGGTTGTACGGCGTCAGGCCGCCGTCCGGTGCGGCCGGTCCGATCTGCGAGAACGCCGAGAAGAACTGATGATGCGAAAGCAGGATCGTCTTGCCATTGAATTCGCGGATCCGATCGGTGATCCAGTCTTCCTCGTCCTGTTCGAGATAGGTGAGGACGTCCTTGACCGTGAGCGGATCGTAGTCGTGCAGGCCCGTGTCCATCGCGATGAACTGCCAGTCGTCGTTGCGCAAGCAGAAGAAGCTGGCGGGCTGTGTCCACGGCGAGGGGTTCAGGGTCTCGATCAACCCGTAATAGCCCGCGCCGCCCGAGTACATGTCGTGATTGCCCGCAAGCGTATAGACCGGGATGTCCTTCTGATCGCGCTGAAGGACCGAATTGACGATGCGTGTGAAGTTGGCCTCGCATTCGTCGGCCGTGCCGGAATAGTAGATGTCGCCGAGATGGATCACGACATCGGGATTGTGCTGCGCGACTTCCTTGAGCAGATCGACGGCCGTGTCCGTTCCCGTGCCCCAGTCCGCCAACAGCGCGACCGTCGCGCCCGCCAGCAGCGGCAAGCTCACCGGTCCGACGGTGGCGGCGCGAATGTACGGAATCGTCGCGCGCTTGCCGTCGGGCCCGAAATAGTCGAAATATTGTTCGACCGTCTGGAGCCAGTTCGGGCTGCATTGTGCAAAGTCGAATGTGCCCTCCAATTGCGCCACTTGGGCGGGATCGCCCTGAACATGCGCGCGCAGGATACTCATGCCGAGCCTCGCGCAGTCCCACGCCACCTGCGGGATGGCGCCGGGCGCGGCGTCGGGCACCGCTTTGCCGGCCGCCGTCAGCGCGGCAACCTGCGTCGCGGCGAGCACCTTCGTATTGTCGAGACCTGGGCGCGATGCCAGCGGCGTCGCCGCGTTCACGGGGCCGCGTACGGCCTGATCGACCATCGACTGATAGATCGAAACGAGATGATCGCGAAACGATTGCGGATCCAGTGCCATTGATGCCTCCTTGATTCAATATCTCGCGGCGCTCAGGGAAAAACGGCTCGGACGTAGTTGATAGGTGCGTGATCGGCGAGATCGCGAACGATGACGGCGCCTTCGCGCCATGCGTAGTCGCACAGATACGCGCACCTGGCGGCGGCGCGGTCGGACTCGACGAAGGCATCGTCGGCACTCGTGTCCATGACGCCCGCGCTCGTGACATAGGTCATCGGCGCGATGTGGACGTATCCGTCGAGTTCGGGCGGCAGCTCCGTGACGACGTCACAGCAATCGACGAGGCGCGTAATGGCGATCCTATCGAGGGTTGCCTTGAATGCTGCATCGCCGACGCGCGGGCATCCGATGGTGACTAGCTGGTCGGCCTTGCACACGCTCGCGATCAGGCTCGCGAGCGCGGCGCCCAGGCTGTGTCCGGTGATGACGAGCTTCGCGCGCGACGCCGCCGTCGTGCCCAGCCACTGTGTGACGAAGGGAAGCATGCTGCGTGCGGCGCGCGCGAAGCCGGCGTGCACG
>NZ_AEJF01000153.1 GCF_001028175.1 Caballeronia mineralivorans PML1(12) | reverse complement strand
CCGCCGCTTTCCGGCCACGGAGCCAGGCTCGCCGCGAGATCGGTCGCGATGTCGGCGAGCGAGTCCGGCTCGGTGCCGCGGAACGCCAGCATGGCGAGACCATCCGCTCGCCGCAATGCACCGTATCCCTGCGAGCCAGTGTCGGCATCAGAGAAGGGTTCGGGTGGATCGAAGCCGACGATCGCCAAGGCGTCGCGCAGTTCCTTCAGCGTCGCTCCGCCGTCTTCGGCATGCACATAGGCAAGCCGCGCGGCTTCGACGCATATTGCGCGAATGTCGAAGTCATGTCCGGGGCTGAAAAGCGTGGGCGTGCTTTGCGGCGTGAAGAGCGAGGCGCGCGTCGCGTCGTAGGGAATGGCAGGCACCGGTTTCTCCTCATGCGTCGGGCTGCATTGTTCTTGTTTCGAGTCACGTCGATGAGTGAATCCGAAATATGTCACTCACCTTGCGCGCGACGAGGTATTGATCAGGAAGCCTATACCATCGGTCAGGAAATTCAATGCGGAAGCGGACGTCAAGCATGACTTGCCTATGGAGCGAGACGCGTTGTCTTGCCGACAACGACCCATCCAGGAGGATATGCTTATGAAGATTGGCCAATAACACCGCAAATCGCTGACTAACTTCCCGCTTTGAAGAGGCACATCTCATGAAACTACCGATCTATCAGATTGACGCATTTACGGATAAGGTATTTAAGGGCAACTACGCCGCAGTAGTGCCACTCGAACGCTGGTTGCCCGATAGTTTGATGCAAGCAATCGCCGCTGAGAACAACCTGTCCGAAACAGCATTCTTCGTGAAAAATGCCGACGGTGCGTTCGACATCCGCTGGTTTTCTCCACTTACCGAAATCGCTTTTTGTGGACATGCCACGCTGGCAAGTGCATATGTGATCTTCAAGCGATGTGATGATTTGGAAGTTATCGAATTTGTTGCGAAGGCGGTCGGTCGGCTTGCCGTTTGCCGTACGCATGACGGTCTGATCGAAATGAGCTTCCCGCAGCGCCGGCCTGAAAAACTGAACGAAATACCCGCAAACTTGATCCAGGGGCTTTCGATACGGCCTCAAGAAGTGCTGATAAACCAGCAAGCCTATGTTGCCATCTACGGAACAGAACAGGAGGTCCGATCCGTCGTGCCCGAACTTAATCTGCTGTCGGCACTTGGTCCGCTCGATGTCGTTGTGACAGCGCGCGGAGATGAGCATGATTTTGTGTCCCGCTACTTTTGGCCTGCCAATGGTGGAGATGAAGATCCGGTGACCGGATCTATTCACACGGCGCTTGCGCCATTATGGTCTGATCGTTTGGGCAAGTCAGAACTCGTGGCCATGCAGGTGTCACGCCGCAGCGGCTTACTTCATTGTCGCGTACAAGACGACCGGGTGTATATCTCTGGTCAGGCTGTTCAATATCTTGAAGGGACAATCGAAATCCCGGAAGCGTAGGTGCGACCGTTGTACCTTGGAAGCGGCCGTTGAAGTCGCGTTAGGTCGAAGGGCGGAAGTGGGTCGCGAAGCGACAATCAGATCCACTCGACACAGGTCGTTCGCATGCCACAAGCCTGCGGTATTCTGTTCTCAACTTTATTGTCACAAACTAGTGGGTGCTTGGTCGCAAACGGGGCGTGACCATCGATGAAGCGATCGAGGGCAATGATTTCGGTATAGGGAGCATTGCGCAGCTATCCAATGCGGCGCGATTCCCTCAACTGCTTCGGGAAGCCGAATGTGCGGCTTCCCGGCAATAAAGTCGATAACTTCGCCGATCGGGCTGGCCAGCCGTAGTGCAATCAAGGTCTACCTGAATCGCCTTGAATCGTTGGCCAGAAGCGGTCGAAGCTTAACTGGCGGAGGGAACCGTGCCGGGCACGGTGTGCGTGCGAGCAGCGCCTTTCGCAGCGAGGGCGCTTCGTTTCTTACCTGGCCGTGGCAGTCGTTTTCCGGGGGTGTCCGAATCAATCACGGCCTGAAGCGCTGCAACCTGACGCGTCGCTTGACTGAGTTGATGCTGCGCATCCTGATTTTGGGATTCAAGCGCTTTCACCTGTTCAGCCACTTCTTCCAGTCGCGTTGTAACTTCGTCTTGCTGAGCTTTTGCGATAGCGGAATCCGCCTGTAACCGTTGAATTTGCCGCTGCGCTTGCAACATTGAGCGCTCGGTCGCGGCGTTCGTCGCCTCCAGTTCGATCTGTCGACGTTGTTCGCTCGACAGTCGCACGGTGAGCGCAACAAACTTCGCGTACACCGCTTCGGCGCGTTGCTTGCTTGCCGTTGCGATCACGCGCCAGTACGCATTATTCTGGGCAAGTACAACGTAGTAAGTCAGGCCTTCCTTGAAGAATGACAGATCAGCGCGATAGTCCCCCGAGCTTGATGACCGAAGCCCGGTGATACTGCCGTGCTCTTCGAGACTTTTAAAGATGGCGGCCGTTCCCGCAGAAGGTTCAGCTGGCACATCTCCGATCGTGAGAGCGGCGGCTGGCAACGATGACGGCATCGCGGCTATCGTTTGCGCCTTGTCTGCAGCGTCGGATGTTTCAGGGCCCGTAGTCTGTGCGTGAGCACCCGATGCAGCCAAACTCGAAACGATTATTATTGTTTTAAACATTCTCATATTCATGGATCCGCCTCTATGTTTATGTTCTGCTTCTGATACAAATCATTTACTCGCTCGCCGCGCTTTTCCAACGGGCTTCTTTCACTCAAAGAAATGCGTGGCAAGCGTCTCCATTGCCATGCCCGTGCCGCGCACAACACATGTCATCGGAGCATCCGCCAAGACCACCGGCAAACCCGTTTCCTCGCGAAGGCGGCGATCGAGGTCATGCAAAAGGGCGCCTCCTCCCGTCAGGATGAGGCCCCGGTCGGCAATGTCAGAAGCCAATTCTGGAGGCGTACTTTCCAGCGCTTTCTTTAGCAAAGAGACGATCTTTGCCAATGGATCGGTAAGCGCCTCCAATACCTCGTGGCTTGATAGAAGCGAGGTCCGCGGCACCCCTTCCGACAAGTTACGCCCGGTGATTTTCACGTGACATTCCGTCTCCCTGGGCATCGCGCCTCCGATCGTCATCTTCACTCTTTGCGCTGTGTGCTCCCCAATAAGCAGTCCATGTGTACGTCGGACGTAGTTGATAATTGCCTCATCAAAGGTGTTGCCTCCCACTCGTGCGGACAGGCAATGCACCACGTTACCTAGAGCGATGACACCGATTTCCGTTGTTCCAGCACCGACATCGACGACCATGCAGCCAATCGCATCGGAAATCGCAAGCCCGGCACCGAGTGCCGCCGCTATGGGCCGCGCCAGAAGCGAGACGCGCGATGCACCGGCCCCGTGCACCGCCTCTCTAAATGCGCGCCGCTCGACCGGAGTGGCGCCGCTCGGGACGGTGATCGTGATTCGAGGTGCCGCCGAAAGCCGCCGGCCTTGATGTGCAAGACCGAAGAAATGCCGGATCATTTCCTGACTCGCCCCAAAATGCGAAATGACACCGCCCCGGATCGGACAGATGGCTTCGATATGCCGCGGCAAACGCTCAAGCATCTCCTTTGCCTTGGCTCCCACTGATTGCGTGGGTCTTGCTCCAGCGACTAGCGGATCAGGTTGGTGAACGCAAATGACGGATGCCTCATCCAGGACCAGACCCGAGCCTCGTACGTAAATACGGGTATTGGCAGTACCCACGTCGAGCGCGAGCTCTGCTGGGAATAGACGAAGCAAACGAGCAATGTTTGACATGAAGACACCGAAGTCGATTGATATGAGCACGCCCTCCTGGGAAGGTGGAAGTCGACTTTTCAAGTTTGCGAAGAATCAGCTTGCTTAACCGACATCCCGGACATCCATCGGTCACGGCCGCATCGCGAATTGGCATCGGTTATCGGACGATCGCGGTCACCAGTCGTTTCTCGCGCGGCAAGCACACCGTATTAACGGCCGGCATGCCGAACTCTTTAGGGTTTGAAATAATTGGTAAGCATCGCTCAACTCGCGGGGATCGGGTTGCGTCGCAGTCAGCGATGGCCGGTCGAGTCTTGGCGATGCAAAGTCACTGATGAGTGAATTGATGAAGATGCTGAACCCGGCGTGGTCCAAGGCACTGAAACGTTTGCGCTATCCGTTCGAGGCGATCCTGACCTGCGTGCGCTGGTATGTCGCGTATTCGCGAAGTCTGCGGCATCTGTTGGAGGAGATGACGGCCGAGCGCAGCGTGCCGGTCGATAAAGCCGGTGACACGGTTGACTGCCTATTGCTTTGCGGCGCGTCAAGGCAATCGGTCCTTGCGCCATAAGATCCGCCATAAGATTCGACAATAATAGGCTATCTATATGTATTATAATGATTTTTTGTATTAATTTTCTACACAAAAAACTCGCCACAAGATCCGCCATGATCATCGCCAAATCGAAGTATCCGTATTATGCGGTTCACCAGATGCATCCGCTGCTGCCTTCGGAGCCGAAGCTGGACAGCCTGCGCCCGCTGGCCGCCGACGTGATCGGGCAGGCGAAAGATCTAGCGGCCCACGGCATGCCGCATCTACGCGAGCTGTTGCGCGAGGCGCTGCGGCCTATGAACTCCTACTATACGAACAAGATAGAGGGCCAACACACCGAGCCGCTGCTCATTGAACGCGCGTTGCAAAAGGATTTTTCCAGCAAGCCTGGAGAAGCGCGCAGGCAACGTATCGCGATCGCCCATATCGTTACCGAGCGCTGGGGCGAAGAGACCTTCCCCACATTCGACTCCAGTGTGTTCTTTCAGGGTTCCGTGCCTCAAGCCATCCATCGGCATCTGCACGATCAGTTGTCGCCTGAGGATCTTCTTCAGATTGACGACGACGGCAAAGAAGAGAGAATCACCCCGGGGGCATGGCGGGATAGAGGTGTCAAGGTCGCCTCCCACATTCCTCCCGACCCGGCGACGCTATCGGACTTCATGGACGAGTGGCATCGTGGCTACCGGTATGCCCGGGCCGGCGAAACCGCGGTTATCGCGTTGATGGCGGCCCACCACCGGCTCGCGTGGATTCACCCTTTTCTCGATGGCAACGGACGCACCGCGCGGCTGCACACGCACACCGGACTTTCGGCACTCGGACTGACGCAAGGACTATGGTCCCCGATGCGCGGCTTCGCTCGCGACCAGACTGCTTACTATGAGCATCTGATCGCTGCCGATCAACGCCGCAAAGGCGACTATGACCGACGAGGGGTGTTGAGCGAAGGCGGTCTGGTGGAATTTATCGCTTTCTGCATGAACCTCTGTCTTGATCAGATCGGCTTCATGCACGGTATGCTTCAAAGACAAGCATTCGAGGCGAGGTTAGCCCAGATGCTGGCTGCCGAAGCGACCAAGACCGACACCCGCTTTTTGCGAACCGAGGCGGCACAACCGCTCGCCTATCTGGCAACAATCAAGTCGATGGACAGAGCCCGGTTCAAAGCGATGACGGGGCTCGCAAGCCGAACCGCGGATCGTGCGCTGGCGGATCTTTTCAAGCTGGGCATCGTTCGTTCGAGAACACCCAAAGGTCCCATCGAACTCGCGTTGTCAATCAAGTTGTTCCGGTATCTGTTCCCACGGCTATGGCCGGAAGCAGAAGCCGACACCGCCTGAGAAATGTGATCGGTGACTCCGGCGACGTCGCAACCTCGTTAAACTACAAATGTTGTCAACCTAACGAGGCTTGTTTCGTGTCCTCCAATTTCGAAGACCTGGTTTCGGCGATACGCGCGAAGTTCCCCGAGCTCAGCCCGCAATTCCAGGCGGGCGCCGGTTTCCTGCTGAACTTCCCGGACGAGGTCGCGGTTCTTTCAATGCGGAAGGTTGCCGAGCGAGCCAACGTCCAACCGGCAGCCCTCGTGCGACTTTCGCAACAGCTGGGCTTCCCTGGCTGGAACGAGCTCAGGGAAATATTCGTTGCGCGTGTCCGTACCCGGCCGGAAGCGCTCACGTCCAAAGCGCGCACACTAGTCAAAGGCGGCTCGGGCGAGTCATTGGATCGAGAACTCGCGATCGCACAAAGCCACAACCTCGAAGTCACGTTCGCGCAGAACGGCACGAAGATTGTTGAAGTCGCGAAGATGCTGCGCAAAGCACCGCATGTCCACGTGGCGGGATTCCGCTCGTGTTATCCGGTCGCGTTCAGCCTCGTCTACGGTTATCGGCTATTTCGGTCCTCGGTGAGTTTGGTCAACGGCGAGGCCGGAACGCTGGAAATGCAGCTACGCGGCATGGCCAAAGGGCACGCAACCGTCGTGACAAGCTTCGCCCCCTATTCAGCCGAAGCCGTGCGCGTCGCGCAAGCGGCGAAAGAGCAGGGCTGCAAGCTTATCGCCATCACCGACAGCGCCGTGTCACCCTTAGCCCTCAACGCCGACCATGTCCTCATCTTTTCGCACGAAAGCCCGTCCTTTTTTCCATCGCTCGTCGCGGCGTCGGCAATAGCGGAATCGCTGGTTGCCCATCTGCTTGCGCTCGAAGGGCGATCGGCCGTCGAATTGCTGGAAAAAGCCGAATCCGCGCTCCACGCGAAGGGCGCTTACTCGTCGTAGGCCGCGTTACAGCGCGCGGAGGCGAAAAGCCCCCAGCCGTGGCGTCAACGTGCGCTCGGTTCTCCAATCCATGAAGAATTCATCGACGCGTTCTAAAGCAGGCAATATCCGCGTTGACAACATATGTTGTAACGATAGAGAATAACACATCGCATGTTACTGGGCGTGATGTTGTCGTCACCTGAGCTCCATGCTGGAGGAGGGCGTCGTCAGACAAGGCGAACGTCGGCTCAGAACCCTTATTTTCCAAGAGACGAGCACCCGGGCATCGTCATCAACGTCGAGGTCAGAATGACAACCGTTTTTCATCGCGCCCCGCGAGCCAAACTCCCTATTGCAGTTGCTGGCGACGGAATCGAGATCATCGACTCGGAAGGTAAGCGTTACATCGACGCATCCGGCGGCGCTGCCGTATCGTGCCTGGGTCACAGCAATCAGCGCGTCATCGACGCCATCAAGCGGCAAGCCCAGCAGCTTCCCTACGCCCACACTTCTTTCTTTTCGACGGCCGTCGCGGAAGAGCTGTCCGACCGCTTGGTCGCGGACGCGCCCGCAGGCTTGGGCCACGTGTACTTCACATCCGGCGGCTCCGAGGCAATAGAAGCCGCCCTCAAACTCGCGCGGCAGTATTTCGTCGAAAAGGGCCAAGGGCAGCGGCGTCATTTCATCGCTCGTCGCCAGAGTTATCACGGCAATACGCTCGGAGCGCTCGCCATCGGTGGAAACGCGTGGCGGCGTGAGCCCTTTCTTCCTATCCTCATCGAAGCGCATCATGTAAGTCCTTGCTACGCGTATCGCGAGCAGCGTGCCGACGAAACCGAGGAAGCTTTTGCACAGCGCCTAGCGGACGAACTCGAATCCAAAATCCTGGAACTCGGTGGCGACACGGTCGCGGCTTTCGTCGCCGAGACGGTCGTGGGCGCAACGGCCGGCGCGGTGCCGCCGGTGCGCGAATACTTCAAAAAAATTCGCGCGGTGTGCAACAAGTACGGCGTATTGCTGATCCTGGACGAAATCATGTCCGGAATGGGGCGTACCGGCTACCTGTACGCCTGCGCGGAGGACGGCGTGGCTGCGGACCTCCTGACGATCGCGAAAGGCCTGGGAGCCGGCTATCAGGCGATTGGAGCGACGCTGGTCAGTGACGAGATCTACAACACCATTGTCGACGGCTCCGGTTTCTTCCAGCACGGGCATACCTACATTGGCCACGCGACGGCTTGTGCGGCAGCGCTGGAAGTCCAGCGCGTCATCGCGGACGAGAGGTTGCTGGACAATGTGCAGGCAAGAGGTGAACAGCTCCGTGGATTGCTTCGCGCGCATTATGCGAGCCACCCGTTCATCGGCGATATCCGTGGCCGGGGCTTGTTTGTCGGCGTCGAGCTGGTGCAGGATCGCGCATCGAAGAGCCCGTTCGACGCCAGCAAGAAGTTGCACGCAGTGATCAAGAGCGAAGCGATGAAGCGCGGCTTGATGGTCTATCCGATGGGTGGCACAGTGGACGGCGCGGTAGGTGACCACGTGCTTCTGGCCCCGCCGTTCATCGCGACGGCCGGCCAAATCGATGAGATCGGCGCACGCCTTGCCGACGCGATAGACGGGGCATTGACGTCAATCGGCGCGCTCGCCGCTCACTAGCAGGTTTTAAGAGTGACAATCAAACTCTGGACAAGCCATGACTAATCGTCTTCCCAATTTCGACATTGCTCATGCCACTGACGAACAAAAGGCCGTTCTTCAAAGCATCTTGAGCGGCCCGCGCGGCAACTTGAACGGTCCGTTCCTCGGATGGATTCATAGCCCGGAATTGGCTGGCCACGCTCAACGGCTTGGCGCGTTCTGTCGATACAAGACGGGCTTGTCACTGCGCTTGTCCGAGCTGGCTATCCTGGTCACCGCCGCGCGATGGCAATCCCAAGGGGAGTGGTTCATCCACTATCCCATCGCGTTGGACGCAGGCGTTCCGAAGACGGTTGCCGACGCCGTTCAGCGAGGCGAGCGTCCCACGTTCGATGACGCCGACGACGCACACATCTATGAATTCGCCACGGAGCTATACGAAACCAGGCGCGTATCGGATAAGACGTTCGCAGCAGCCGTCGCACGCTTCGAGCATGTGGTCGTCATCAATCTGGTCGGATTGCTCGGTTACTACGCGTTGGTCGCCATGACCCTGAACACGTTCGGCATGCGCGCCGAAGGGCAGACCTCGCTACCGTTCCCTGAATAACGCGCTCCAAATAAAAAAAGCCACCTTACTTTGAAGGTGGCTTTTTTTCGCGCTGCGGTTATTTACTCGAAAGCGGTGTCGTTCGGATTGGCGTACAGCTTTTGAAGGGCATCGCTCATCGGGAAATCAAAACTGATGTTCTTCGGCGGTACCGGCTTCATGAACCATTTGGCGTACATGGCTTTAATCTCCGGTCCCTGCATGACTTCGCTCATGGTGTCATCCACCAGCTTCTTGAACTCCGGATCGTCTTTTCTCAGCATGAAGCCATAGGCTTCGGAAGACTGCGGCGTGCCGACCAGCACATACTCCGAGGGATTGGTCGTCAGCGAGCGCGTACCAGCCAGAAGCACATCGTCCATCATGTACGCGACTGCCCGGCCGGTTTCCAGTGTCAGGCGGCCCTCGCCATAGTCCTTCGCGCTGATGATCTGCATGTTCATCTTTTTCTCCTCATTCATCTTGCGGAGAATTCGCTCGGACGTTGTTCCCTGATTCGTGACCACCGTTTTGCCTGCGAGGTCTGGGAAGTCCTTGATACCCGAGTCCTTGCGCGTCAGCAGGCGAGTCGTCGCAACAAAGAACGTGTCAGAAAAAGCGACCTGAGCCTGCCGCGCTTTCAAGTTCGTGGTGACGCCGCATTCGAGATCGACCGTGCCGTTCTGGACCAGCGCAATCCGATTCTGCGACGTGACCGGGATAAACCGTACCTTGAGATCAGGTTTCTTGATCTTCGCCTTCACCGCATCAATGACCTTGTTGCAGATATCTTGCGAGAAACCGATGACCTCATTGTTGGCATCGATGTAGGAGAAGGGGACTGAAGTCTCCCGATGCCCGATGGCAATCGTATTGGAGACCTGGATCTTGCCCAAGGTGGTTTGAGCATCTTGCGCGAAGGCGCCCGTGGACACAGCGGCCATCACGGCGGTTGCGAGCATTGTGTACCGGTTCATGGCATTCCTCAGTCTTTCCATTGGTTATCAATAGCGCTTCGCAGCACCGATAACCATATGTTGCCATGTCAAAATAAATTACAACATATGTTAAATTATGAGGGTTGGCGTGTTGTCGGAGCGGGTCAAGACCGGCCATGCAGGTTGCGCCCTTTCTATGACTGACGAGCGATAACCCCAGGGAATAGCTGCATCCAAATTATTCAATGGCCGGTCATGTCGAATTTCCCGATACTTCGCTCAACCTGTGGCGCTGTCATCGGGGAATGTCTTCGACCTTCCCTGTTCCGCGCCCACTACAACAACATGCGAGCAGTATCAGGAGACAGCATGCAACCAAGACTCACCGCAGTTCTGGTAGAAAAATTCGGCCACGCGTTCAGTGGCTACGACCTCACTACAGGCGAACGACGCTTCAGCGTTGCGTTGCCGCAATATCCACACGAATTCGTCGTGGATCGTGAAGGCCGTTTTGGCTACGTCGGCCACTATGGGGTTCAGACCTTCGCGCACGCCGGCACTGGCGGTCACGAGGTGTTTGTGATCGACATCGCGCGTGGCGAGCATGTGCTGACGCTTAATTGCGAGCCTTACTCGCGCATCCATGGCTTGCAGATCGACACCCGGAGTCGCGTGTACGCCCTGAGCGAGCACGGCAATACGCTTCTGGTATTCGAAGACCCGCACGCGCGGCAGGTACCGGACCGCGCTGTCCCGACGGGCGGCATCAAGAGCCATCTTTTCGTCGTCTCACGGGACGGCGAGCGTGCATACATCAGCAACCTGCTCTCTCATACAGTGACATGCGTGCATCCCTATGATGCATGCGTGCCGCCTGTCGCTGTCAATGCGGGAGGGCGTCCGGAAGGCTGCTGTCTTAATCGCGACGAAACGGTCTTGTTCGTAGCGAGCCGCGACGACCACAGCTTGTCGATGATCGACACCGCAAGCATGAAGGTCATGCGAACGGTGCGCACGGGCGAAGACCCGACGCGCATCTACCTCACGCCGGACAACCGGTTGCTGGTGGTCAATTACGGCGAGCGCAGCATTCGCGTCTTCGATCCCGGCTCGCTCGAAGCGCTGGGTCGTGTCGATACGGTGGCGAAGCCGATCGCAGTCTCGATTCATCCGAATGGGCAGAGCGCCTACGTCGCATTGAACGATAACAGCGTGGGAGTCCTGGATCTTTCGAGCTTGACCTTGAGGCACGGGTTTTCGACCGGCAAGGAGCCCGACGGACTCGCAATACTCGAACTGTAGTTCGGCGGTCAACAATTCGACAGACAGCGTCGCCAGTCCCAAAACGAACAACAAGGACGGCGCGAAGAAGGAGACAAAATGGATACGTTGAGCAGTGCTGCACCGGTGCAACACGTGCAGGCGAGCATTCCCGCCAGGCGCTGGCTACGGATCATTCCGCCGATCCTGATGGCCTGCATCATTTCATATATGGATCGCGTCAATATCGGCTTCGCCATGCCTGGCGGGATGAGCGCCGAACTCGGAATGAACTCGAGCATGGCCGGGCTGGCCGGAGGCATCTTCTTTATTGGCTACCTGTTTCTGCAGATTCCGGCTGGGCGGCTTGCCGTGCATGGGAGCGGAAAGAAATTCATCGCTGGCTCGCTGGTGGCGTGGGCGGTGCTTTCCGTGCTTACCGGCTTTGTCAGGACCGACACGCAACTACTGATTCTGCGCTTCTTGCTGGGCGTCTCCGAAGGCGGCATGCTGCCCGTCGTGCTGACCATGGTGAGCAACTGGTTCCCAGACAAGGAACGCGGACGCGCCAACGCACTCGTGATTCTCTTTGTACCGGTAGCGGGGATCATCACCGCGCCGCTGTCGGGCTTCCTGATTGCGGCGTTGAGCTGGCGATATTTGTTCATCATCGAGGGCGTGCTGTCGCTGGTGTTTCTGCTCGCGTGGTGGAACCTTGCCAGTGATCGCCCCGCCGACGCGAAATGGATCTCCGAAGCCGAGCGGGAACATATCCTTCGCGAGCTTCGGGCCGAGCAGGAACGGGTGAGTCAGACGAGGGTGAAAAGCGCGTCCCTGAGCCAAGTGCTTCGCGACGGCGTGATGTGGCGGCTGATCGGGCTGAATTTCTTCTATCAGATGGGCATCTACGGCTACACCCTCTGGCTACCGACGATCCTGAAAAACCTGATGCACGGCGGCATGGGCAAAGTCGGCATGCTCGCGGTCCTGCCGTATGTCGGGACCATGATCGGCATGCTGGCGGTATCGAATCTTTCGGACAGGTTAGGCCGGCGCAAGGTTTTTGTTGTCGGGCCAATCCTCGCCTTTGCGCTTTGCATGTTCTGTTCCGTCCGGTTTCAGAGCAGCCCCTGGGTTTCGTACTGCTTCCTGATCGGCAGCGGCGTCTTTCTGCAAGCGGCAGCCGGCGTATTCTGGACCATTCCGCCGAAGCTCTTCAGCGCGGAAGTAGCGGGCGGAGCGCGCGGCGTGATCAACGCGCTCGGTAATCTCGGCGGCTTCTGCGGCCCCTATCTGGTTGGTGTGCTGATTCAGAAATATGACGCGAGCATCGGTGTCTATAGCCTTGCAGCCGCACTCGTGCTCGCGGGGGCGATCGCCATCACGCTGCCCAGAAAGTGCGACCTGTAGACGATCATGCATACCTTGCCCTTGCTGCGCGACCGGACAAAGCTGGCCATCGTGGATGCTCATCATCACCTATGGGATCTCGCGGCAGGCCATTACCCATGGCTGCAGGACGAGTATCAGGGAGCAGCCTTCTTCCTTGGTGAGTATCAAACTTTGCGTCGCAACTATCTGGCGCCGGAATACTTGCGCGACACGTCGGGCTACAACGTGATCGCGAGCGTGCACGTCGAGGCGGAGCGCTCGCGAAGTGAGCAAGTCGACGAAACACACTGGTTGCACGAGGTACGGCACAGCACAGGGCTGCCATCCGTTGTCGTACCGCACGTGTCGTTCATACAGGCTGACCGGGACGATATTCTGGCGTCCCACGCTCGCTATCCCGAGGTGCGTGGCATCCGTTCGAAACCCGTGACCGCGCGTTCACCGCAGGAAAGCGTTCGAGGCCAGGCGGGCACGATGCAGGATCCCCGTTGGCTCGAAGGATTGTCGGCGCTTGAGCGATACGGCTTTTCGTGGGATCTGCGTGTGCCGTTCTGGCATCTGGCGGAAGCGGCGGAAGTCGCTGCTACCTTCCCGCGTATTCGAATCGCGATCAATCACACCGGTCTGCCGTGGGATCGCTCCGACGAGGGGCTATCGCAGTGGCGAACGGGTCTGGCGGCGCTCGCAGCACACCCGAACGTGTTCATCAAGCTGTCCGAGTTCGGTCTCGCGGGCGGTCGATGGGACGAACAAAGCAACCGCCGCGTGATTCGCGATGCAGTTGCGATTTTCGGCACGGAGCGGGCGATGTTCGCAAGTAACTTGCCCGTTTCGTCGATCAGCGCGAGTTTTGGCGTGATCGTCGAAACGGTGCTCGGCGCATTGGCGGACTACGATGACCTGGCGATCGGAAGAGTCTTCTCGCAGAACGCTATGGCCTTCTACCGGATTGACGCCCGAGGGTGGTGAAGGCAACGGCCGATCTTGCGAAACTCTTCTCGTCCAACGTGACGCCTTTGGGATTTCGCTTCGCCCCATCGCCCATTAAAACGGCAGCCTTCATCCGCGATGCATATCCACCCTTTAGTTTTTTAATTGAGTGATATGTATACATAGTAATAGTTAACAAGCATCGCCCGATTCTGTGGATAAGTGGTCAATCTTGCATCGGATCAACGCTCTAGCGAACAGGTAACTCGCGTACCCAATGTGGAAGGCGTGGGCGACCGAAGGATAACTTCGCGCGCTTTGTGCACAGCCCCCGAGTTATCAAGATTCCGCCCACAGGCGTTCAATGACTTATGCCGAAGTTATCCATAGCTTTGTGCGCGATATGCCGAAGTGCGTCGACGCTTCTACGCAGCGAATCGCGCTGCTGTTGCCGCGTCGTCCCGGATCGGCGACCATGCCGCTAGTGACTACCGAACAGCGAGGTGACGCATGATGAACGAGGTGATTGCATTTCTGGGTACCGGCCTGATGGGCGAGCCGATGGCGCGTCATCTGCTCGCGGCCGGGTATGGCGTGCGGGTCTGGAACCGCTCGAAGGAGAAGACCTCTGCGCTGGCAGAAAAAGGGGCAATAGCCTGCGACGCGCCCGCAGAAGCCGCGCAAGGCGCGAACACGCTGATCTGCATGCTGAGCGACGGTCCGACGTGCGACGCCGTGTTATTCCACGATGAGGCCGTCCTGTTGGCACTCGCACCCGACGCCACGTTGATCGTGATGAGCTCGATCCCAGTAGAGACCGCTGTCGAACAGGCGCGAATGAGCGCGGAGCGCGGCGTCCGTTATCTCGACGCGCCGGTGTCGGGCGGCCAGCGAGGAGCAATTGATGGAACGCTCGCGATCATGGCGGGCGGCGACCCCGACACCTTCGACGCCGCTCGCGAGTTGCTTGGCGCGATGGGCCGTCCGGTGCGCGTCGGCCTCGTCGGAACAGGGCAGCAGACGAAGCTCGCGAATCAGTTGATTGTGGCAAGCACCATTGCTACCGTGGCCGAGGCGCTGCTGTTCGCGGAACGCGGCGGCGCGGATCCCGCAAAGGTCATCGAAGCCCTTGCTGGCGGGTTCGCCGATTCGCCAATCCTGCGCATGCACGGGCAACGCATGATCGACGAAACGTTCGCGCCCGGCGGTGCCGCGAAGTATCAGTTGAAGGACACGCGCACCGCATTGGCGCGGGCACGGTCCCTCGGACTTGAGCTACCGGTGGGGCACGTCGTGGACGCGCTGTTCGCTTCCATGGTCGATCACGGCGATGGCGATCTCGACCATAGTGCGCTCATTCGCGAGATCCGACGGGCGAATGCGTTGTCGGCAAGCCGCAAAGACGGTTGATTGCAATGGCCGCAAACTTCACACCGTCTTCAGCATTCCGCCATCGACGAAATAGGTTGATCCCACGCTATAACTCGCTCGCTCCGAGCACAGGAAGACGATAAAGCTTGCCAGCTCGGCCGGTGTGGCGAAGCGGCGGATAGGCGCGTGTTCGTCGGCGACGTGTTGCAAATGGGCTTCCCAGTCGCCTCCCGAATCGCGCGTCAGCTCCTTGGCCGTCTTGATCCAGTCGGGTGTCAGCACAAGCCCCGGATTGATCGTGTTGACGCGGATGTTGTCCTTGATGAGTTCATTCGCCAGATTTTTCGACAACATCATCAGCGCGGCTTTTGTCACGTTGTAGATGGGCTCGTAGCCGAGCGGCTGCGTCGCGCAGATCGACGCGTTGTTCAGGATCGCGCCACCGCCACGCGCTTTCATTAGTGGTACAAGACCGCGCGCGAGGCGCACGGCGGCCATCACATGAAGGTCCCAGTAGGACTGCCACTTCTCATCGGGCGCCTCCATGATGGTTTCGTTGCTGCCCGTGCCGGCGTTGTTGAAGAGGATATCGGCGCCACCGAAATTCGCGCTCGCGGCAGCCACGATCTTGTCGACGCCAGCCGCCGTGGCAACGTCGCAAGCGACCGGCACAGCCGTCACGCCAAACTCCCGCGCGATACGCGCAGCGGCTTCCGTCAGCCGCTCTTCCTGTCGTGCGGCGAGCAACAGGTTCGCGCCTTCTGCAGCGAATGCCTCAGCCACAGCCAGCCCGATGCCCACGCTCGCGCCCGTCAATACCACCACCTTGCCGCGTAGATTCAGATCCATTTTCATCGTCTCCTTTTTAATTGCTCAGGTTTGCAGCGAGCTTCTGATCGCGGCGAGCCAGAGTCCCACCGCGTGCGCACCGGGATCGGCAAAACCGAGTGCGCGATCGCCGACATAGCTGGAGCGTCCGAGCTTCGGGGTCATCGATGCCGTTTGTGCTGCCCCTGATGTCGCCGCATCGACGGCAGCTTTTAATGCTTCGTCCATACTGGACCTCGCGAGCGCTGTTCGCAGTGCGACAGCAGCAGGATGCAGCGCATCGACCATCGTCCGGTCGCCGGGATGCGCGCCACCAAGCTCCATCACGCCATCCACGGCCGCAGTGAACGCCGCCGACCAGTCCTTCGCAGCGGCCCCGCCGGATTGCTCGAGCATTGCCGCCGCGCGCAACAGCATAACCGCGTAGAGCGGCCCCGATGTGCCGCCCACCACGCGCCGGACGGTGGCGGACATGGTTCGCAGCACGGCGCCGGGCGAGGTCTCGGCGGGATAGGTATCGATCTCGTGAAGGATGCTGCGGGCTGCACGGGACAGGCTGATGCCAAGATCACCGTCGCCTACGCGCTGATCCATCTCGGTCAAGACTGGCTCGGCTTCAAGAAGACACGCGCACACCGCTTCGATAACCCGGCGCAACGACGATTCGCGCGCGAGTCGCGCGCCGCTCGCGGCGACAGGTGCGGCGGGCGTTGGCTTCACTGAAGCCTGCGCTACCCGGCCGCTTAACGCGGGCCACGCCGTGGTCTGCGCGGTAGCGTCGAGCCATGCGAGCCGTTGATCGTCCACGCGTAATAAGGTGAGGGAAATGCCGGCCATATCGAGTGCACTCAGGAACGTGCCCGACCACGCACGCTCTACGTGAATCCGGCGCTCGCGAAGGTAACGCAGCGCCGATCCCGCGACAATGCTCAGCTCGCTCGACGGCGTGCCGCCGAGATTGTTCACGAGCAACGCGACGCGGTCATCGGGCTTTAACGAAAGGTCGTCGATGATCTTCGTCAGCAAGCGCCCGACAATCCGCTCCGCCGGTTCGAGCGCGCCACGCTGCACGCCTGGCTCACCGTGAATGCCGAGACCCCATTCGATTTCATTGTCGGCGAGTTCGAAGCCGGGCTTGCCTGCTGCAGGCACCGTACATGGCGTGAGCGCCACGCCCATGGTGCCAAGCGCTGCCGCGGTGTCACGGGCAACCTGCGCTACTTCGCTGAGCGGCCGTCCTTCAGTGGCAGCGGCGCCCGCAATTTTGTGCACGAACACCGTCCCTGCAAGACCGCGCCGGCCTGCGTGTTCGCCGTGCGCCGAAAGGGCGACATCGTCTGCGACGATCACCATCTCCACGGCTATGCCCTCAGCCCGTGCGATCTCCGCGGCAAGCCCGAAATTGAAGCGGTCGCCCGTATAGTTTTTGACGATAAGGAGGACGCCCGCGGGACCCGCCACAGCGCGGATTGCATCGAGCACGGCGTCGGTCGAAGGCGACGTGAACACCTCGCCGGCCACTGCCGCACTGAGCATGCCCGGACCCACATAACCGCCGTGAGCAGGTTCGTGGCCCGAGCCGCCGCCCGAGATCAACGCGACTTCGCCGCGCGCCGCTGCCGCCTCGGCATCGGCGCGCACGATGATCGTGCTGCCCTGCAGCAACGACAAGCCGGGATTGAGCGCGGCGAGTCCGTCCAGCATGTCGGGCACGACCTCGGCGACGTCGTTGATGAGCTTTTTCATGTCAGCCATCCTCCTTGGAAGCCGCTGGCTCTTCGGCGCGAGCCCTTCGCGGTTGAGAGACATGATAGATGGCCTGACTGCATCGCGCTTTTACGTGAACCGGTGCAAAGGCGCTATGACATGATCCGCGAGTCAGTCGAGAAACTCGGTTGCGCGCCGCTGAAGCATGGTCCTGAAGTCATCGAGCCAACCGATGGACAGCCGCCAGCTTTGCCAATACAGATCGACGTCGATATGCGTACCCGGGACCATTTCAACTAGCTCGCCGGAGGTGAGCATCGGACCGATCATCTGCGTGGGACACATGCCCCAGCCCATTCCGGAAAGACACGCGCGCACAAAACCCGCTACGTGCGGAATGAGGTGCCGAGGCGGATCAAGTTCCGCGCGCGTGATGCGTCGCATAAAGCGCTTCTGCATCTGGTCCTTCGGGCTGAAGTCGACGCGTGGCGCGTGACGCAGTGCATCGCGCGTGACACCTGCGGTGAAGTGACGATCGAAGAACGCGGGTGAGCAGACGGGCAGGTATCGCATGCGCCCGAGCTTGGTCGAGCGACAACCCTGCACCGGCTCGGCCTGGGTGGTGACCGCGCCTTGTACGCTGCCTTCGCGGAGTTGCTGCGCCGTGTATTCCTGATCATCGATAACCAGGTCGAGCAGCATTTCCCGTTCGGCGCAGAAGCCGGAGATCGCATCGATGAACCAGGTGCCGACGCTGTCGTCGTTGACCGCCACGCGAAAGGTCGGCCACGACCCGGCAAGCATGCCCGGCAGGGTCGGCAACTGGCCGCCGAGTTCGGTTTCGAGGCGCTGCACGCGTTCGATGTGACGGCAAAGCAGCGCGCCTGGCGGCGTGGCAATACACGGCTGGCCGCGCTTGACCAACACGCTTCCGACTCTTTCCTCCAGCAGTTTCACGCGCTGTGAAACTGCCGATGGGGTCACGTTGAGTTCGCGCGCGGCGCGATCGAACGAGCCGAGGCGAACGACCGCTCCGAGGGCATCGAGCAATGCGTAATCTAACATTAGAAAAATTTAACTCGCATTAGAAAAGTTAGCTTCTTTTATGTGAAGACGAGAGGCAGACTACGCCTGTTGGTATCGCCAGTCCAGCCGGCCGACTCACCGCTTTCGTCTTATGCGCGCCTCGGCATCTGCTGCAAAGACCGCTCTCTTTACAGAAAAATCATGAATCCAGCCCCATTTCGACTCGAACGTTATTTCGCCGTTCACGAATTCACTGCACGTTATTTGATGTGCAGCTCCGACCCGGAATCCCTGTCGATCGCGGACCTGCTTGCGTTCGAGCCGGGATCGATGGAAGGTCTGGGTCGCACATGGTTGGGATACACCGAATATCCGGGTGCGCCTGAGCTTCGGCGAGAACTTGCGACGTTGTACGAATCAATCGATATTGACAATCTGATCGTGCACACAGGCGCTCAGGAAGCGATTTTCTCGTTCGTCAACTCCATGCTCAAGGCGGGCGATCATATGATCGTCCACATGCCCAGCTATCAGTCACATTATTCGGTCGCTGAAGCGCTTGGTGTGTCGGTGTCGCCGTGGCGAGCACGTGAATCGGAGAATTGGGCCCTGGATCCCGGCGAACTGGAAAAGCTCGTCCGCCCGGAAACGAAGGCCGTGCTGATCTGCGCTCCGCACAATCCGACCGGCTATCTGCCTGATCGGGAGAGGTTCGATGCGGTCGTCGACTTCGCCCGGCGACGCAACTTGTGGCTCTTCAGCGATGAAGTCTATCGAGGGCTCGAGCATGATCCCGCAGAGCGTTTGCCTGCGGCGTGCGATCTCTACGAGAAGGCGATATCGCTGGGGGCGTTATCGAAGTCGCATGGATTGGCCGGCCTTCGCGTGGGTTGGGTCGCCACCAGGGATCGCGATGTTCTCGCGGGCATGAGCGCGTTCAAGGACTACCTGACCATCAGCAATAGCGCACCCAGTGAGTATCTTGCGGCCATCGCGGTGCGTAACACCAGCGCGTTGATCGAACGCAATATGTCGATCATCAGAAACAACCTCGCCGTCCTCGATACTTTCTTCGCCCGGTATCACGAGATTCTGGAATGGCGCCGGCCGTCGGCAGGGACGGTTGCCTTCCCGCGTCTGAAGCGCGGAGGGGCTGAGCGTTTCTGTGCCGAAGTCCTTGAGCGTACAGGCGTGCTTCTGCTTCCCAGCACGCTGCTCGATCACGGCAACGAGCATGTCCGTGTCGGCCTGGGCCGGCGGAATATGCCGGACGTCCTGCAGATACTTGAGAACTATTTGCGCGAGCGCGGTACGAAGTAAGACCGCCGGGGGATAAGTCGACGGGCCCGAGCGCGTCGACTTATCCCCCTCCAGGCGCCGGCGCCGAAACGCACTGGTGCTTTACCATCCCCGATTCGCTCGTACACTGGGGTGCCTTATCGCTAAGACTCACGGAGCGCAAAGAATGAAGTGGCTACTCGTATTGCTGGCAACGTTGATTGGATACAGCGCGCATGCTCAGACCGCTGAACCGAAGCCGGCCGCCAACGCCTACTCTTCGCGGTTCACTCGCGAGACCACCGAGGACATCAACGTCCAGGTGGAAACGGATCATGAAACAGGCTGTCGTTACCTGATCGCAGAAGGCCAGGGCATCACGCCGCTTCTCAAGAGTAACGGCACGCCCGACTGCAACGCACCGAAACGCGGTCAGCAATAAAAAAACGGCAGCCAAGCACCTCGATGGTTTGCACTTCACCGGCACGCCGGTCACGGCTGCATCGAAGTGATCGTGTCTTGAGCGTCGAGCCTGGCGCCGGCTTCGCGGATCGCAGAGCCGGCGCTACGTGAGCTTGGGTCAGTGCGGTTATGCGTG
Source organism: Caballeronia mineralivorans PML1(12) (assembly GCF_001028175.1). GTDB lineage: Bacteria > Pseudomonadota > Gammaproteobacteria > Burkholderiales > Burkholderiaceae > Caballeronia > Caballeronia mineralivorans. Next base: position 1,140 of record NZ_AEJF01000153.1, on the reverse strand, counting down.
GCCGAAAGCGCTAAGGCTCTAAGGCTCATTACCATTTCCATCGAACGCCCGCATTGCCGCCTATCGTCCGTTGATGGGATCCGCCCAGATTCGTCAGATAACTCGCCGTGATGAACGCACTGCCCGAGCGCGTGACCTGGGCAGCCAGCCCTACATTCAACTGCCCCGCCGTCTGTCCGATGCTGCCCGGGATCACGGTTGTTCCACCGAAAGTCGTGCTATCACCCTCGCCGAATGCCCGCAGGATGCTGACGCGCGCGTACGGTTGCCAAGTCATTCCCGCATTGCCGAACGTGCGCTGCACCCTCACACCTAAGCGGCCAATGTAGGTGTTGCCGTTGTTGAACGACACGGAGGACACGCCATCGTTGAAGTCGTTGAGGGACAGGTTTTGCCAGATGATTTGCGCTTGCGGCTCGACGACCCATGCCGCGCCCAGTGTGATGGGAAAGCCGCCCTCGATGGAACCCGTGACCGCCGTGCCATGCGTTCCCGCGCCGGTTCCCTGACTCGATAACGGGTCCACCGTGATCGACGACCCCATCAGCACCGCGTCCGTGTACCAGCCCGACGGGCCGACATGCGTCCAGTATCCCCCGAGGCTATAGGCGTTCACCGCCAGATGGCCGACATCGGCATTGGGGAAACCCAGCGCAAAACCGTTGACATCGCCGACCGCCCGGGCGAGGCCGAGGAACAATCCGTAGCGGTTCCGATGACCCGACGCAGTCGTGTCCGAGTAGAGGTCATGGCCGACTTGCATGCCGAAGATCGAGCCATCGAACTCGGGATTGGCGGCGCCGTCCTGGCTCGTTACCGAATGTCCGCCCCAGACGCGTCCCCACGCGGCCGGCAGTACACCAGTCCCGGTGAGCAATGACTGGTCGCCTTGCCGGTCGTGGAAGTTATCGATTTGCTGGATGCCGATTTGCCGGGCGACCATCGGAATGGCGGCGTACAGCGCAACTTCCGGACGGTACAGGGGAATCGGCGCGGAACCGGCCGGCGGCGGCGCGGGCAAGGGCGGAGAACCGGCGGCGGCAATCGGGCCGGTATTAACCTCTGTCTCGGGCGGTGTGCCCGGGGGCGTGGGCGCGCCGGGCGATGTCCCCGCAGGCGTTCCGGGCGATGTTCCAGCGG
>NZ_AEJF01000152.1 GCF_001028175.1 Caballeronia mineralivorans PML1(12) | reverse complement strand
GGCGTCGTCGGACCTGCCGGAGTGCTGGGTTGTGCCGGCGCGACCGCGGGCGCCGCAGCCACGGTATTCCGCAGATACCAGCTTTCGCTCGTCCCGGCAGTCACGCCGCCTTTGGCGAGATAGTACGAATACGCCCCCGCCTTGACGGACGCAGGGAGCGAAAACGAGCCAACGGCGCTGGTCGCGCCATTTGTGGCTTGCACCACCTGTATGCCATCGGCGACGGTCGCAGCCCCCGTGCCACCGACGTTCGTCACCAGCAACGTGCTGGACCCACTGGCATTGCCACCGCTGATAACGAGCCGGTCAGACGCGGAATTATCAGCGCCGACAACTGTATTGAGCGCGATCCTGGCGTTCTGCCCGACGTAATTCCCCGCGATCACAAGTCGATTGCCCACGCCCGTCCCGGCGATCTGGGCGAGTCCGTTATTGGTGAGCTGGCCCTGCACGTTGAATGTCCCAGATGCCGACGATGCAAAGCCCGGAAGCGCGTTAGCCGCAAAAATAGTGCCGTTGTTCGTCACATCGCCGATTACGCTTCCGTATCCGCCAAGATTCGCTCCGGCCGCCACCGAAACGGGGCCGCCGCCGCCGAGCGTCGCGCTGAAATGCGATATATCACCAACCACGAGCGTGCCCGCGCTGATCGTCGTCCCGCCGGTGAAGGTCGTAGGCGCCTGCAGCAGCAGTTGCCCGGTGCCGAGCTTGGTCAGCGAGCCCGCGCCTGAGATGCCTTGCGCCACGGTTGTATCGAAGGTTTGTGTATCGATAGATCCGCCCGCCACCCCAAGCACAATGGGGCGCGTCGCCGCCAGATCCAGCGCGTTGTTGAGGCTGAGGGTGCCGCCATCGAGCGTGAGGCCGCCCGTCGGAGCACCGAGCGCGCTATCGGCTCCGATAGCCAACGTACCCGCTTTGACCGTCGTTCCGCCGGAATAGGTATTGCCGCCAGTGGCAGCCGGGGCAAGCGTGAGCGTGCCGGCGCCGTCTTTCTCGACCGCGCCGGTGCCTGAAAGGGTGCCGGTGTAGCTGCCATCGGTGGATTGCGCAAACCGTACCAGCCCGTTATCGGTGACCGTGGACGGCATGTTTTGCGCGGTCGCCTGAAGTGTGCCGGCGGCATCGACCAAGGCGGCTGTCGTTGACGCGAACAAGCCGGTCAGGTTCAGCGTGCCGGTCTGTACTTCCGCGAGATTGAAGTCGCCTGTGCCGCTGAACGTCCAGGCATCGCCGGACATGCGCAAAGTCTTGAATCGGGTGAATGGATTCGATGCAGTACCGGTTCCCTGGAGAATCACCGTACTTAAGCCCGGGCCGCCACCGCCGTCAGCGGCCCCGATGATTTGCGAGCCCGTCTGAAGAATCAACGTGTTGGTGCCGTTGCCCATGGAAACGGTCGTGGTGCCGCCCGATTGCAAAAGGCCTGCGTTGACGATCGTGCTGGCGCCGTTCAGGGTTCTGACCGCCGCCGCGTTTTGACTGAAAATTTGGCCTCCGGCACGATTTTCGATAGTCGCCGTAAAGCTGGAGCCCACGGTATTCGAGAAGACCGCGTCCGAATCCGTGCCGGTTGCGGTGATGGTGCCGGTGTTGATCAGCGTGTCGTTGTTGCCCTGCAGGTAGGCCGTGGGGCTGCTCGCCCCTGACGTCGATAAACTCCCGCTGTTGTTGATCGTCCCGTTGCCGCCAATGATCGACGCCGCGCGGGCGTTGCTTCCCGACGTGGAAACGGAGCCGGTATTCGTCAGCGTATTGTTCGACTGCCCTACATTTGTCTGCCCCCAGGCCGCCGACATGCCGTAGGCGTTTGGCCCGGATGTGGCGATTGTGCCGTTATTGACCAGGGTGTTGCCGCTGCCGTTGGCGGCCAAACCGTCGTTGTAGGCGCCGGTTGTGGTGATTTTTCCCGTCGATGTATTCGTCAGCTGGTTTGTATCGCCCGTGCCGAGCACGACGGCGCCGCGGTTGGTCCCGGACCCGCCACCGCCGGTGAACGCCAAACTGCCGCTATTCGCGATGGTGCTCGCGCGCGTGACGCTGAATGCAACCGGCGCGCTCGCGCGGGACAGGGTGGCGGCGACCGTGGAATCGATTCCGATGTTGACCGCGCTCGAACCGGCCACCGCCGCAACCGGAAGAATGCCTGTACCCGTGCAAACGACGTTTGTTCCTGTCGTTGGCGCAGTCGAACTGCATGCTGCATTGGCCGTTCCAGACAGCGCCTCCGAAACAAGAACGGCGCTGCAAATGCCGATATCCAGCACTTTTTTCATTGATTTGGCGCTCTCAGGTCCCTTAATGCTCTCTAAAAATAGACTTTTTCCTTTGTCTTACCAAATGTTTTATTTACTATCTGGGCTTCCGCACGGTGAACGTCAAGCGTCTCTGCACTATGTACGCGCAGGTTTTTGGAGCTCTGTTTTGGAAACATCGGGCAGAATCCAATTGCCGACTGTCATTTTCGCGTGGTAAAAGGAGGCAGCAACGCTTGGCCGATTGACGGCTGGTGGCGCTACCAAAACGGAATTACGTCTCTTTTAGGAAAATCAGCAAATGGCAACAGGTATTGTGAAGTGGTTTAATGATGCGAAGGGCTTTGGATTCATTACGCCGGACGGCGGCGGTGATGACCTTTTCGCGCATTTCTCTGAGATCCGCTCGGAAGGCTTCAAGACACTGCAGGAAAACCAGAAAGTAAGCTACGAAGCGAAGCAAGGCCCGAAGGGTCTGCAAGCGTCGAACATCCAGCCGCTGTAATTCGTTACAGCACGGCTTGGTAGCATGACCGAATGGCCCGCCTAGGCGGGCCATTTGTTTTGGTGGGATGGACGCGGTGGGGCCGCTACGGGGCGCCCACGCGCTTAAGGGGCATCGATGGCAAGAGGGGCCGGGGCAACCGTCTCGACCTTGTCTGGAAAGAGGCGCGGATACAAAGCGCCGGCAATAGCCGCTCCAACGATCGGCGCCACCCAGAAAAGCCAGAGTTGTCCGAGCGCCGCGCCACCGGCGAAAAGCGCCGGGCCGGTCGAGCGTGCGGGATTGACCGATGTATTGGTCACCGGGATCGATATCAGGTGAATCAGCGTCAGGCAAAGGCCGATCGCGAGCGGAGCGAAACCGGATATGGCGCGTCCATCGGTCGTACCGAGAATGACCATCAGGAAGAAAAACGTCATCACGATTTCGCAGATCAGGGCGGCTGTCATCGAATAACCGCCTGGCGAACGCGCGCCGTATCCGTTAGAGGCAAATCCACTGGCGGCCGCGTCGAATCCAGGCACGCCCGAAGCGATGAGATACAGCACGAAGGCGCCAATGATTGCGCCAATAACCTGCGCCACGATATAGGGCACCAGGTCTTTGACAGGAAAGCGGCCCGCGACGGTAAGGCCCACGCTTACCGCCGGATTCAGGTGGCAACCCGATATATGTCCAAGCGCGTAGGCCATGGTCAGGACCGTCAATCCGAACGCGAGCGCGACGCCTGCAAATCCAATTCCGGTACCCGGGAATTTAGCTGCGAGAACCGCACTTCCACAACCGCCAAGAACTAACCAGAACGTGCCAAACATTTCCGCAGCGAGACGTTGTTGTAATCGCATGATGTGCCATCCAAGATTGTCTAACGGTTTCAATACGAATTGGCCAGACTGCTCGTTAAACGAAATGCTTCGTTTTTTTATATACGATCCTGTTCGAGTTTCAGCTTAGGGTTCAGGTGTCCGACCGGCCTTGTCAGCAAGGGCTCACCGACCCACCCAGCATGAACGCGCCATGCCGTGGATCTGGGCGGCTTACCTCTGCGAATCCATGGTGCAGTGCAGCTAACGCATCGCCTTTTGCACGATGGATTTCGCTTGTAAAAAGATCCTTCAGACACGCATTTAGTGTAGGACAAAGATTTTAAAAATCGATGTCATCTGCACCCACTCTTTGACTTGCCTCCGCGATTCAAATCCGCGGTCCACTTGCCGCCGCCGCGCGTGATGCTCTTGGCGCGCCGTGCTTTACTGCTTAAGTTGTTGCCATTTGCTATTCGCGCCGTCGTTCTTGCATGCGGTTGGTGACCATGTCTGCGTCTGGCCTTTCGCGTTAGCGACAATGGCAAGTGTCCGGCAACTCCGGTCACCATCCTTCTTTGTATTTACCGGCGTTATCGTGCCCGCAACATGGACGGGATTCCCGGTGCCGTTGTTGTTCCAGTCAAGCGCTTCGCCGTCCTGTTTCGAATCCAGAGCCGTTCGCGCAGCACGATTGAGCTGCTGCAAATCGCGCTCTTTCATATAACTGATCGGGGTGTTCATCAGAAAGCCGAGGTTCGCAGCATAAGAGCCTGCGGCATAGCTTAGGAATACAGTACAAGCTGTTAGTTGAAGCCAACCGCGGCGACCGTACGAGCATGAGCGAATGTGCATAAAGCGTCCTTAAAGTACGAGTTGGTATCGGGCTTGCCAGGCGATCAGACGTGGAAGTCGGCGGCCATATCCTCGTCCGTCCGCGCGACTAGCCGGCCTGTCCTGACGGCTTGAGTGAACAGATCGAAATCGCGTTCAACCTGATCCGCATAGTCCTTAGAGTAGGTGACCAGCGCTTCGGCGAATTGAGTGCCCTGGCCCAGATAGCCACTGATCTCAATCGATGAGCACGCGCGACTTTGTGAACGCGCAGACCGGCGAGCGTATGGACCGGCTGACTGCCGTGAAGCGGGTAGTCAGGGACTTCGTGGCGAGGTGCAAAGGGGATCGCATTGGCGTGGTGGTGTTTGATGAGGCGGCTTATCCGCAAGCGCCGCTGACGCTCGATCACGACAGCGTGCTCTTGCTGCTGAACCAGATGCAGATCCGCATGGTGGGTCCGCATACAGCGATTGCCGGAGGTGAGTTTTTCGGCTGCGGCGGCTAGGGAAAAGCCGCTCTTTGATATTCCCATTGATGCCTTGTCCAAGGGCGGCGCTCATCGGAGCGATTGTCATCGACCGGTCGCGAGCGCTTATCGCGTCCATGGTTTTTGCCTTCCTGCTTGCGGTAGTCTGGGTGTACCCGAGGTTAGCGAAGCGCTATAAGCAGGCTAGAAAGACTGTGGTTGCCGCCAGGAATCGTTATGCCGAAGGAGAAGCGCCAGCCTGGCGGATTTTGCGTGCGGCTGCGCGCAAGGGTCCTTTGCAGCGGATTGTTCCAGCGCTATATCGCTGGATGGACAAGAGCCCCGATTTCAAACATCCGGCGCGGGTAGACAGCCTCGATCCATTCGTCGACCTTGGACTTAAATCGCTAGCGGACACAATAGCGACACACTATTCGGGTCGTCCCGACGCTAAGCTTAATTGGAACGAAGCGGAAGGCGCGATTCGCCGCGCGGCTAAGCGCGCTCGCAAAAAACGCAAGACGCAGTCGCCGCTTCCGCCGCTAAACCGCTATTCAATGCCTAAGCGCTTAGGCCAGGTTCGCCGGGAACTTAGGGCTATATGCAGAATTAAGCACTGAGCTATACTTGCCGTCGTGAAAATCCTGCGTACCTTGTTCGTCTTGTGGCTTTGCGCGGTGCTGCCCCTTACGGGGCTGGCAGCTAGCGGCTCGGCCGGACAATGTCCCATGCAATCCATGACGGCCGACGCTGGCAATATGATGTCCGAGTCCATGCCCGGCTGCGAATCGATGGCAACGCCACCCGGTCAGGACAGCAAGTCGAAGGACTCGTTGTGCAAGATGACCGTGCAATGCCAGATTGGCTGCATGACCATTCCGGTGTCCGCACCCAGCGTCGCCCGGACTGCCGGCGCCTATCGGCCGATGTTCTTTCACTACACCCAGTCGCTGTTTGTCCGCGAGCCTGACGGCTTGTGGAAACCCCCTCGCGCGCTCTAACTCCCTTCGCCACTGGTTCGCCGCTTTAGCGGTGAGGTCGTCCTGCATTCAGGACGTGATTCCCTATGGGATCGACCGTTTGGGGTTGAGACATGCATTCATCTATTACCGCGCCGGTATCCCGACGCGGCTACGCGCGTGCGCCCGCGCTTGCCGTACTTCTATTCCTGCTTGGCGGCGGCGCAGCGGTTAAAGCGCAGGAAAGTGCTCTAACGCTGGACGCTGCGCTGTTATCTGCGACCGATCGCTCCGCCTCCATGCAGGCAGCACAGTCGTCTGTTCGCGCAAGCTCGCAGGCCGCTGTTCGAGCGGGGCAGTTACCCGACCCGATGCTTAAAGCCGGCGTGGATAACCTGCCCATTAATGGTTCGCAGGCGTTCACCATCGGCCAGGATTTCATGACGATGCGGCGTATCGGCATCGAACAGGAGTGGGTGTCGCCGGAAAAACGGCGTCTGCGTACCGAGTTGGCTAATCAGGAAGTAGACCGTGAACGCGCCGGTTATCTCGCTCAGCTAGTCAACGTGCGTGAGCAGACTGCAACCGCGTGGCTCACCGCGGCCTATGCCAAGAAGGCGCTTTTGCTGCAGCAGGAGCTGGCCGATCACATGGCGCACGAGTTGTCGGCGACGCAGGCGTCTTATCGGGGCGCCAAAGCCAGTGCCGCCGATGTGACTCAAGCGCAACTCATGCTCGCGCAGACGCGGGATCAATTGCTCAAGGCACAGCAATCGCTTCAGACGGCACTCATCGGCTTGTCGCGATGGACGGCAGCACCCGTTGCCGATGTCTCCGGCGAGCCGCCCGCACCGCAATCCGTGGTTGTATCGCTGCCGCCCGAGGAGCTTCAGCGGGTCGAGCCCGCGCTGATCAATGCATCGTCGGAAATAGCCGTTGCCGATGCCGGCACCGCCGTCGCCCAAAGCAACCGCAGCCCGAACTGGACCTGGGAAGTCGCGTATCAGCAGCGGGGCGGTCAGTACTCGAACATGGTGTCGGTCGGCGTCAGCATTCCCATTCCGCTGAACAGACGCGACCGGCAAGACCGCGATACCGCCGAAAAAGCCGAGTTGGGCACCAAGGCGCGTTTGATGTACGAAGACGCGCAGCGGCAAGTTGATGCCGATATCCGCAACTTGTCCGCGACGCTTGCCAGTGGGCGCGAACGCATCGCCAACCTGACCGCATCGCTCGTGCCTGCAGCAGACCAGCGTTTGCAACTATCGACCGCGGCTTATAGAGCGGGCACCGGATCGCTGGCGGACACCTTCGCCGCCAGGCGCGCCGTGCTCGATGCACGTTTGCAAGTGCTCGATCTCCAACGCGACGTATCGCTCACCTGGGCTCAACTCGAGTACCAGGTCGTGCCGCCTTCCATGACCTACTGACAGTGAGAAAACAATGAACAAGAAACACATGGCTCTCGCTGTCCTTGCGGCGGTGGCGTTGCTTGCCTTGGGGTACATGGCCGGAACCCATCGCGCCGATGCAACAACGACCACGACGACTGCATTGCCAAGCGGCGAAAAAGTGGATGGTCGCAAAGTGCTTTATTGGCACGATCCAATGAAGCCGAACCAGCACTTCGATAAACCCGGCAAGTCGCCCTTCATGGACATGCAACTGGAACCCGTATTCGCGGACGAAAGTGGAAGTGGTTCGACGGGTATCAAGATCGATCCGGGTCTCCAGCAAAACCTCGGCGTTCGATACGCGACCACGCGCCGCGTCGACGTCGCAACCGGCTTCGAGGCGGTTGGAACAACGCAGTTCGACGAGTCGTTAGCCGACGTGGTTCAGTCGCGCGTGACGGGTTATATCGACCGCTTGTATGCCAACGCACCGATGCAACGTGTCGCCAAGGGTGCGCCTATTGCGTCGCTGTTTGTGCCGGACTGGCTCGCACCTCAGGAGGAATATCTGGCGCTCAAGCGTAGTGGCATGGACGACACCATGCTCGCGGCCTCGCGCGAACGCATGCGTGCATTGTCGATACCGGATAGCATTGTCGCGAACCTCGACCGCACCGGCAAGGCGCAGACGCACGTCACGCTTTCGGCGCCATCGACTGGCGTGATCACCGAGCTGAACGTCCGTGATGGCGCGATGGTCTCGCCGGGCCAGACACTCGCGAAGGTCGCGGGCCTGAATCCCTTATGGCTCGTGGTCGAAGTGCCCGAGGCACTCGCGTTGCAAGTCAAAGCCGGCATGAGCGTCGATGCTGTGTTTGCAGGAGACGCCACGCAGCACTTCACTGGCCACATCCGCGAAATCCTGCCGGGAATCAGTACCGGCAGCCGTACCTTGCAAGCGCGCCTTTCCATCGACAACAAGGATCTGTTGCTCACGCCCGGCATGCTCATGCGCGCGCGTATTGGTGGCGTGGCGACTGCGTCGCGGCTGATCGTGCCGTCCGAAGCGGTGATCACGACCGGCAAGCGCTCGATCGTTATCGTCAAGCAAGACGATGGACGGCTTCAGCCTGTCACCGTGACGACCGGCAACGACTCGGGCAGCGATACCGAAGTGCTCAGCGGCTTAAGCGAAGGCGTGCAGGTTGTCGCGTCGGGGCAGTTCCTGATCGACTCTGAAGCGAGCCTCAAGTCTGTCCTTCCACGGCTTGAGTCCGGACCGGCTAGCGGCGCGGCCGCCGCTGCTCAAACCTACGAGACGACAGGCAAGGTAGAAGCAGTCACAAGCCACGACATTACCTTCTCGCATCAGCCGGTACCTGCCTTGGGCTGGGGCGCAATGACCATGGCGTTCAGCAAGCCTTCCGCGGACGCGTTCCCCGACGTAAAGACAGGTGAAACGGTGCACTTCGCGTTCAAGCAATCGGACGACGGTTATGAACTGACGAAGGTCGAACCAGTGGGGGCTGCCAAATGATCGCGCGACTCATTCGCTGGTCTATTCAGAACCGGTTCCTGGTTCTGCTCGCGACTGTCCTGGTCACCGGTTGGGGCGTTTATTCGGTGACGCAAACGCCGCTTGATGCGCTTCCTGATCTGTCGGATACGCAGGTCATCATCAAGGCATCGTATCCGGGCAAAGCGCCGCAGGTTGTTGAAGATCAGGTCACGTATCCGCTGACTACGACGCTTCTCGGCGTGCCGGGCGCTAAAACCATCCGGGCGTATTCATCGTTCGGTGACGCATTTGTCTACGTCCTCTTCGGTGACAAGACTGACCAGTACTGGGCCCGTTCACGCGTGCTCGAGTACTTGAATCAGGTGCAGAGCCGGCTCCCTGAGGGCGCGACCGTCTCGCTCGGTCCCGATGCAACCGGCGTCGGCTGGGTCTATGAATACGCTCTCGTCGATCGCACCGGCAAGCATGATCTCGGTCAGCTTCGCGCGCTCAACGACTGGTTTCTCAAGTTCGAGTTGAAGGCTGTTCCGGATGTGTCGGAAGTGGCGTCGATCGGTGGAATGGTGCGTCAATATCAGGTCGTTCTCGACCCGGACAAGCTTCGCGCCTACGGCATCACGCAATCGACAGTGACTGACGCGCTCAAGAAAGCGAACCAGGAATCGGGCGGTTCTGTTGTCGAGCTGGCCGAGTCCGACTACATGGTTCGTTCGTCGGGTTATCTGCATTCGCTCGATGACTTCCGCAGCGTTGTCTTGCGCACCAACGACGCGGGGACGCCCGTATTGCTCGGTGATGTCGCGCGTGTCCAGATCGGACCCGAGATGCGACGTGGCATTGCCGAGCTGAACGGCGAAGGCGAGGTGGCCGGCGGTGTGATCGTGATGCGCTCAGGCAAGAATGCGCTCACGACAATCGAGGCCGTGAAAGCGAAACTCGATACGCTGAAGAAGTCGCTGCCGGCCGGCGTGGAGGTCGTCACCACCTACGATAGATCGAAGCTTATCGAACGTGCTGTCGACAATCTGCGAGACAAGCTAATCGAGGAGTTTGTCATTGTCGGTCTGGTCTGCGCGCTGTTTTTGTTCCATCTGCGAAGCGCTTTTGTTGCGATCCTGTCGCTGCCGCTTGGCGTGCTCGCAGCATTTATCGTGATGCGCTATCAGGGCGTCAACGCGAATCTCATGTCGCTTGGTGGCATCGCGATCGCGATCGGCGCGATGATCGACGCAGCGATCGTGATGATCGAAAATGCGCACAAGCATCTGGAAGCTTTTGACCACGCGCATCCGGATCAGCCGATTACAGCGTCTCAACGATGGGAGCTTATAGCGGCGTCGGCGGCCGAGGTCGGGCCTGCACTGTTCTTCTCGTTGCTCATCATCACGATGTCGTTTATCCCTGTGTTCTCGCTCGAAGGGCAAGAGGGAAAGTTGTTCTCGCCGTTAGCGTTCACCAAGACATACACGATCGCAGCCGCGGCGTTGTTGTCGGTCACGCTGGTGCCGGTGTTGATGGGTTATTTAGTCCGGGGCCGTATTCCGCATGAGAACGCGAACCCGATCAACCGCGTGCTGATCCGGTTGTACCGGCCATTGCTTGAAGCAACGTTGCGTAGGCCATGGGCCGCGATCGGCATCGCGGTCATTGCGCTTGTGCTCACGTTGATTCCGTTGTCGCGGCTAGGCGGAGAGTTTTTGCCGCCGCTCGATGAAGGCGATCTTCTCTACATGCCGACCGCGCTGCCGGGTATCTCGGCGGAGAAGGCGTCCGAGCTATTGCAGCAGACCGACCGGTTGATCAAGACTGTGCCTGAAGTAGCGACCGTATTCGGCAAGTCAGGAAGAGCCGATACCGCAACCGACCCCGCGCCTCTGGAGATGTTCGAGACCACGATTCAGTTCAAGCCGCGCAGTCAGTGGCGGCCGGGCATGACGCCGGAAAAGCTGATCGATGAACTGGATCGGACGGTGAAAGTGCCGGGTTTATCGAACGTGTGGGTGCCGCCGATACGCAACCGTCTTGACATGCTGTCGACGGGTATCAAGACACCGGTAGGCGTGAAGATTTCGGGCGGCGATCTGGGTGTCATCGATACCATCGCGACGCAAGTGGAGGCCGTGGTCAAGACGGTGCCGGGCGTCTCCTCCGCGCTTGCCGAGCGTTTGAACGGCGGTCGTTATATCGATGTCGATATCGACCGGCTTAAAGCGGCCAGGTACGGACTCGCTATCGCAGACATCCAGACGGTTGTTTCATCGGCAGTGGGCGGGGAGAACGTAGGCGAAGTCATCGATGGGCGTCAGCGCTTTCCCATCAACGTCCGGTACCCGCGCGAGGTTCGCGACTCGCTTGAGAATCTGCGGCGCTTACCTGTTGTCACCGAGCGGGGCGCGCAGATCATGCTCGGCGATGTCGCGACCCTCAGGATCGCCGATGGACCGCCGATGATTCGCAGCGAGAACGCACGGCTGGCAGGCTATGTGTACGTCGATATCCGCGACACGGACCTGCACTCGGCAGTGACGGCGATGCAACGGGCTGTCGCGGAGAAAGTGATTCTTCCACCGGGGTATTCCATTGCGTGGTCGGGTCAGTTCGAGTACCTGGAACGTGCGTCCGCGAAGCTTCGTACAGTGATCCCGGTCACGCTCGTGATCATCTTCGTGCTGCTGTTCCTGACCTTCAATTCGGCCGCCGATGCACTGCTGCTGATGTCGACTGTTCCGTTCGCACTGGTCGGCGGGTTCTGGCTGATCTGGGGACTGGGGCATGCCGTATCGGTGGCAACGGCAGTCGGGTTCATCGCGCTCGCCGGCGTGGCGGCGGAGTTCGGCGTGGTGATGTTGCTGTATCTCAAACGCGCTCTCGACCATCGGCTCGACGCAGGCGATATGTTGACCGAGGCGCTTCTCTTCGACGCCATCCGCGAAGGCGCCGTGTTACGCGTGCGGCCGAAAGCGATGACGGTCGCCGTGGTCCTCGCGGGTCTCATCCCCATCATGCTCGGCCATGGCGCCGGGTCGGAAGTAATGCAGCGTATTGCGGCTCCGATGGTCGGCGGCATGGTCACCGCGCCGCTGTTGTCCATGGTTGTCATTCCCGCTGCGTGGTTGTTGGTCAAGCGTCGCCAAGTGCGGCGCAGCGCGCAAGCGCGTAGCGAATTCGATGGTCCCCTTGGCGCTCACGTGCCTTCTACTCACTCTGGAGAAATGAAATGAACAAACTGACTTATATCGCGTTGGTTATGGGTGCCGCGTTCGCGGTATCGCAGTCCGCTGTTGCTGACGATATGGCCGGCATGAAGATGGGACCCGGTGCGATGAGTCCGGCAGCGTCATCCAAATCTGCCTTGACCGACGCTGAGATCAGGAAGGTCGATCCGGCGTCCGGCATGGTCACGCTTAAGCACGGCGCGTTGGAAAATGTGGGTATGCCGCCCATGACCATGGCGTTCAAAGCCAGGGACGCTGCGATGCTGAAGCAAGCTCACGAAGGAGACAAAGTGAAAGTGCGCGTTGAGAACGTGGGCGGCACAATGACCATCGTGACAATGCAAAAGCAATAGCGTCTGGTAAAGAGCAAACCGGGTCGTCTTAACGACAGGCCGCGCCGCTAAGGCGTAGCCTGTCGATTACAACTGGCAAAATGACACAAAGATCTGATGTATTCGACGATGTTGGCGTCGCATGCGCACATGTAGCGCTAATTCCTTAGCGTTCGGGCGTCACCGCGCAGGAGAACCCTACAGGCGCAGCCCCGCAACCTTCTTTAAAATCGGTGTTAATTCCCGAGCCAGGAAAATCCATGTCTGTCCGCTACAACGCCGCCTTCACGGCGCTTCTCGCTGCCGCCCTCTTTGGCGCGACAACGCCGTTAGCCAAGACGCTTCTTGGCACGATGTCGCCCTTCATGGTCGCGGGTTTGTTCTACCTGGGCAGCGGTGTTGGCCTGGCCGTAGCGATCGCGTTTCAGCGCGTCAGGCGCTCCGAAAAAGAGCGCGCTAACGAGAGCCGGATTCAGTTGGCTGAAGTGCCCTGGTTGTTGGGCGCAATAGCCGCCGGGGGTGTCGCGGGCCCGGTGCTGCTGATGTTCGGCCTGAGCACCACGCCAGCCGCGACGAGTTCGCTGTTGCTGAACCTCGAGGGCGTGTTTACGGCGGTCATCGCGTGGGTCGTGTTTCGTGAGAATGTGGACGCGCAGATTTTTCTCGGCATGGTGGCGATAGTCGCGGGCGGCGTTGCGCTGTCATGGCAGCCGGGCGCGTCCGGCGTATCCGCCGGCGCGTTGCTGGTTGCCGCCGCGTGTGTGTGCTGGGCGATCGACAACAACCTGACGCGCAAAGTATCGACGAATGACGCCATGGTTATTGCCTGTCTGAAGGGCTTGATCGCCGGATCGGTGAATCTGGGCATTGCCCTTCTGCTCGGCGCGCATCTTCCCGGTTTCGGCAAGACGGCGGCGGCCATGTTCACCGGTCTGGCTGGATACGGCGTAAGCCTGGTTTTGTTCGTCGTCGCGTTGCGCAACCTCGGCACTGCGCGCACGGGCGCGTATTTTTCAGTGGCGCCGCTATTCGGCGTGACGCTCTCGCTGATCCTGTGGCCGGATATGCCGGGTGTTTTGTTTTGGGTGGCAGCCGCGTTGATGGTGCTGGGCGTGTGGCTGCACATTCGTGAGCGGCACGAGCACGCGCACACGCACGTGTTGATGGACCACAATCACCGGCACCGCCATGACGAGCATCACCAGCACACGCATGATTTCAAGTGGGATGGAGACGAGCCGCACACCCATCCGCATCGACATGTGCCCATGACGCATACGCATGGACATTTCCCCGATATCCACCATCGCCACATTCACTAAGCGCGGGATTTCTTCAATTCGTTTTGCCGTGCATCCAGCGTCCCGCCTGCGCCGTATATAGCCTTGACGCGACGCAACCTCGCACTCGCGGCTAATGGAGAAAAACCATGGACAAGGCAATGCGGAAAGTGATTCTGGCGGGCGTGTCGGTCGCGTCCTTGTGCGCTTCGACGGCAGTATTCGCGCAAGGCGGCGGCAACGGGAATGGCGGCTCGGGCGGGGGCAATGCTCACGGCGCGGCCACGTCAGGAATGACCCATTGGGGCGACCCCGTTGCCACTCGGACGAATTCCATGCCCGGCAATATGCAATACCAAGGGACGAAAAATAGCGCCGATATGGGCGCGATGGCACCGAATAGCGCAAACGGCGTTGTTAAGAATGGGCAGTAGGGCGATGCCGCACCAGCGTGTACGGGACGCCGGGAATTTTCCTCGGCGTGCACGCTTTTGCTGTTAGCCGAGCCGTGGCGCTATCGCGGTTTTATAGGCTGGCTGCGTCGTCTTGGATTAGGATTGACTTGATGTGGGACGCTGCGAAAGTTTCTTGCGGCTGAGGTATCGGCATCGCTTAAGGAAACACAGTCTTGTGCATAGCGGAAAGAAGCGCGAAAGAAGCGGGAAAGAAGCGGGAAAGAAGCGAAGCCTTAGTCGTGTCTGGATTTCGCCGACGATATGTTTCTTCCGCCACGCGCTTTAGCCGACTTCGCTCTGTAATCCAGAGACACAATTGCGCTTGAACTAAGCACGGTTGCTCGGCTCCTACTTAAGAAGCGCGGGAGACCATCACATGCTTAAGCCAATTGCACTATTCGCACTTGTTGCGTGTCTAGGCGGCTGTGCCGTTGCGCCGGGTTATGGATATGGATATCCCGACCCCTATGCAACGGGTTACGCGGCACCGTACTACTACGGATATCCGTCTGTCTACGGTGGCGGGATCTACGTTGGTGGAGGCTGGGGCGGCTATCACGACCATGATCACGGCGGTTACTGGCATGGTTGGGACCACGGGTACGGCGGCGGCCATCACGGTGGTGGCTGGCACGGCGGCGGTGGCGGTGGCGGCGGGCAGTGGCAGGGTGGCGGCGGACACGCTAGCGGTGGCGGGCACGGCGGTGGCCACGGCTAAGAAGAATGCCCCGAGTAGCTTTGCCGCGCGACTACTGATATCTGTGCGTTCGACTTGCCGGATAGTTTGTTAGTAACCGATATCCGGCGAACGCCTTTGGATGCGCCAAGCGCCTGTATTGAACTACGGCCAAGCGGAACGAATGGCCCTTGCGCATCGCCTAGTTGATCTAACGCCAAACGCAGCGTTTTCCGGGAAAGCTTTACCGCGGCCGTCATAAGCCCGGTCAAATTTTCCAGGCTCAGTGCGGCTGAGCGATCACGGGTAAAAGATCATTTCGCCAGGATTAGCGAGCCCCTCGTTCATCGACGGGGGGCGCTCTCGCTGTCCATTAAATGGCAGGTGTAGCCGATACGGCCAATGCACGCCCGCCTGAATCCTGAATAGCCGCAGAGTTCGTTTTGCTTGCGCTGGTTGTGGATTTCTTCGTGGCGGAAGCCTTCTTCACCGACACGCGTTTCGTCGTTGCTTTCTTGGCTGCCATCTTCTTCGCAGGAACATTCGCCGCCGTCGCTTTCTTGGCGGCTGCCTTCTTTGCCGGCGCCTTCGCACTTAGCGTTTTCGCTGCTACTTTCTTGCCGGAAACTTTCTTTGCTGCCTTCTTGCTTGCAGGTTTTGTCGCGCTTGCTTCAGCAGCATTGCTTTCGCTGTGACCATCGATCAAGAATTTCGTGCGGTCCTTAACGTCTTTGATCCACAGCGGCGGCCGGGCCCAGCCGCTCCACGTGGCGCCGGTTTTGGGGTTGCGATACTTGGCAGGCAGCTTCGCGTTAGCCGCTGCTTTTTCCTTGGACTTAGCCTTGGATGTTGTGCCCGCCGGTCGGCCGCGGGGCTTCTTTGTGGATGAGTGAGCGTCGATGTCAGCGGTAGTCAGTCCATGCTCATCCATTAGTTTGCGGATGTCGTTGAGGACGGATTGCGCCCGCTTTGCGATCAGAGCTTCCGCTTGCGCCTGCAGCTTTTTCAGCTTGGCTTGAATCTGTTCCAGAGTCGGCATTATGGTTTCCTTAAGAGTGGTTGCCCGCACTATGCCATGTGCTCTCTGATTTCGGAAGCGGCTAATAGCGCCGTAATATTTAAGGCGCGCAGGACTTAATACACTTTGTTTCATTCCATGACAAAAGACCAAGCTTTACGCCTAGCGCGTTGAATGCTTGGGCATCGATTCGCTCAGCTTGTGGTGTATTCAAATAGAGGGAATGCAGGTGTTGCCGCTCTCCGCTGCGTTATTCAACGGCACGAGACCGATGGCGGTTAGCCCTCGTTTGTAAACGTACAGGATACCGATGCAGATTGGCGAAACGACGGGTTCGGAGAGCGTTATTTAGTATCGGTGAGGAGGCGGCCGATGGTGCGGCGGACGATGATGATGGTGATGGTGTCTCGGCGGCGGCAACGGACGGCAGCGCCGCACATAGTGCCCATGGACCCAGACGCGCCGGCATTCCATCCGGGGCCGTGCGTCAGCCACCGATGGAGCGGCGGCGCTTGCTGCAGCGGCCAACAAGACAACCGCGAAAAATCTTCGCATATTTGCTCCACAAAAATATGGACCGGACTATTGCTCGCCAATGGCACTATCCGGCGATAAACAATCAGCACGCGTCATGCTACTTCTTCGGGGTCTTCGAAACCTTGGACGCTGCTTTAGACGCCGGCTTAGCCGGAGCTTTTTCAACTGCCGGTTTCTTACCGGGTTTTTCCGCCGCCTCGGTGATTGCTTTCGGCTTGACCGCCGTCTTAGCGGTGGCCTTTGGCTTTTTGGCAGCGGTATCGGTATCGGCAGCCTTGGGTTTGGCCGCCGTCTTAGCCGCCGCCTTGCGCGCGACCTTCGAGTCGTCCTTGGGCTTGGCCTTAGCCTTGGTCTTTGATGTCTTGATGTTCTCCTCACCGGGAGGCGTCACTTTTGACTTTGCCTTGGCCGGCTTCTTCGCGGATTGCTTGGGAATAGCGCTCGCGTCGGCAGCCTCATCGGGCGGCGTAACCGGCACGACCGGCACAACTGGCGCGGCCGCTGCAGCCTCCTGATCGAGCAAAGCGCGCGCTTTCTCCCAATACTCGGCAGAGCGTCCTTCTGGACGACCGTCCGCTTCCCATAGATGGTATGCGTGCAAACGAAGCTTTTCTTCCAAAGATTTGTTGTGCATTCCATTAACCATTTCGCGTATTCATGCGTTTATGTTACAGGAGCATCGCCTCGCGTGTTGACGAGCGGACGCCGCATTCGGAGCGCTTTATTGTTTGTAGGATCGGCCAGGCGCTGCGCGTGCTTAGATCATGCCACGCTATAAAAATGTCTTTTTTCCCGTGCTAGGATGTCTCGCGGATAAGTTTGAGGTATCGCGATGACAACCTTATATGACACCTTGTCCGTCCCGGAAGATGCGACGGCCGAAGAGATAAAACGGGCTTACAGGAAAGCGGTCATGCGCTGGCATCCGGACCGCAACGTCGGTCAGGAGCATGCCGCGCGAGCTGCATTCCTTGACATTCGAAATGCTTACGCCATTCTGTCCGACCCCGCGCAAAGGCAGGTCTACGACTCCGTTTTTGCTGAGGAAATGAAGCGCCAGGAGCAGCAGCGGCGGCGCGAGGAACAGGAGCAGGCAGAACGCGAGGCTGCGGCTCGCGCGGCAGAGGAAGCGGAATACGCCAGCACGATCGCGTTGGCGATGCGCTTCGCCACTCAGGGGTATAACCGCGACGTGGTCCGCGGGGTGTTGCTCGGCCATGGTTGCGACGACGAGCTTGCTTGTCGCATCGCCGATAGCGCGCTTGCGCTACACGCGTCCAGGCAGGCCGAGGTTGCATCGGCGGAACCTGAGGACATCGCTCAGGAGACTCACGACGACCAGCAAGAAGAGGATCCGGTAGCCACGGATCGCGTGCGCTCGTTTTCCGACATCTGGTTGCCGTTCTGGAATGTGCTGCGCTCGTAACCGAGCGCCTCTCCCAGACCGCTCTGGTCTTGCCAGGTCGCAGTCTTGCTACGTTCCCCTAGCGTACTTGCCCCCACTGTCGCTCAACGCGGGCAGCGGAAACTGGCGGACATGACCGACGCAATAACCGCTTGGCAGGAACATAATCTAGTTAAAGTAAAAGCCAGGAAAGTACGGTCCGGAGATGCCGATGGAGCATGCCTACTTCAAATTGCTGCATGTGCTTTCGGGGCATCCTGCGTGGGCTCTCACGGTCGTATTACTCGCAGCATTTTTCGAATCCATTGCGTTTATCGGTACCTTCGTTCCGGGCAGCACCGCCATGTTCGTTGCGGGCGCGCTGGTCGGCACCGGTTCGCTCAATCTCGGCTGGGTATTCGCCTGCGCCATTGCAGGTGCCGTAGCGGGCGACGCCGCAAGCTACTGGTTCGGCTGCAGCCATAAGGAAACCATCGCGAAGTTGTGGCCGTTCCGCGCACACCCCGGCATGCTGACAGCGGGGCAACGCTACTTCGAAGCGCACGGCGCAAAAAGCGTGATCTTTGCGCGCTTCATCGCGCCGCTGCGAGCGGTTGTTCCCGTCGTGGCGGGCATGCTGGGGATGCGGCCGTTACGCTTCCTGGTGATCAACATCGTTTCGGCGCTGGTCTGGGCGCCCGTGCATATTCTTCCGGGTGTTGTCTTCGGGGCGTCGATCGAACTGGCGGGGGCTGTGTCGTTCCGGCTCGTCGCCGTGCTTGCCATTCTCGTTGTCGCAACCTGGCTGACGTTCCGGCTGACGAGTCTCCTTGTGTCGCATGCGCGGGCCTGGACGGACTCCTCGCGTCGAAGTCTGCTGCATTGGGCACGTCACCATCACGGCGCAACCGGCCGCTTTGTCCTCGGCATTCTGGATCCCAAGCATCAGGCCGCTGCGCTTATCGCGATCATCTCCGTGTTGCTGCTTGCTTCCGCCGCCGTGTTCTTTTCCACGCTGCATGGCGTCTCGCACGGCGAACCGCTGGTCCAGATCGATGTGTCGGTCTATCGCTTTCTCCAGTCGTTCCGGTCCTCGTGGGGCGACGTGATCCTCGCCGTGCTCACCACGCTAGGCAGCGTGCCGACGCTGGCTGCGCTGACGGTGCTGGTAGTCGTGTGGATGGTGTTTGAACGCCGCTGGCGCACCGTCGCGTACTGGCTGACCGCCGTGACGTTTTCCCAGCTATTGATCCTGGCGATCCAGATCACGATCCAGCGGCCGCTTCCGGGCGCGGTGGCGTCCAGCCTGCGCGCGTTTCCCAGCAATCACGTTGCCGCCAGTGTCGTGATCTACGGCTTCCTGTCGTTCTTGCTGGCGCGTCGGGTGGGTGGCGTGGCGAGAATACTGGTCGCAACGGCAACTGTCGCCATCCTGGTTGCGGTCGCGTTCTCGGGACTTTATTTCGGCCACTTCACCTTCTCCGATGCAGTCGGCGGAGCCGCCCTTGCAGCCACCTGGGTCTTTGTTGTTGCGTTGACCGCCGTGTGGCGATACCCCGCGAAACCGGTGCCGCGCGCCATGATGCCGGTGGCCGTTCTGGCGGTCGTGTGCGCGAGCGTCGCGTTGCAATTCAGGACGAGCCTAGAGGCGATGGCGGCTGAACCGGCGCCGCCCGCTATCGTGGTGACGCCGTTGCAATGGACGGATACCGTGTGGCGGACCTTTTCCTGCTACCGGTCAAGCATGGACGGCGACCGGCTCGAACCGATCACCGTCCAATGGGCCGCGACAGCCGAGCAGATCAGCGCTCAACTGGAGCGCAGAGGGTGGACAGAAGGGTCGCGTTTGTCCACGCACAGCATTCTGTCGCTTGTTTCACCGAACGTGGCGGCCACGGCGCTACCGGTGTTGCCGAGGTTGAACAATGGCGAACCGTCGGCGCTGATATTCACGCGCGCTCACATGAATGCCGACGAACGCGATGTCCTGCGATTCTGGCCGACTCAATATGCCGTGCAGCACCGGGGCGGGCAGCCGCCCACACCTATCTGGCTTGGCTCGCTGGTTCACGAGCGGCTGCTGCGGCCGTCGTGGCCATTCAATGTCCTGCGGCCGGACAAGCGAATCGATTCGATGATTGCCGCACACGGAGAGGCATCGCCATGGCACGGCCTCGAGGTGGCGCGAAGCGCGGGCTGCGGCGGCATTCCGGTGACGCTCGTGGAGTCCGAAGGGCAATGAGTTTTGAACACACGATGAAATGAAGCGGCGGCAACGCGGGGTCGAATGCTCCAGGAGGCGAGTACTTGATACAAATTCCACCATCGGCAATCGCAAACTGGGGAAGCGTGGCGGTCTTCGCCAATGTGCTGGTCACGCGGCTTGGTGCACCGCTGCCGGCTATCCCCGTGCTTATCTTCGCCGGTTCCGCGATCGCCGGCGGATCGCTGGTGTTCTCTCACGTACTGTGTGCCGCGGTGCTCGCCGCGTTGATCGGCGACTGCGTGTGGTTTTCGGCGGGGCGCATCTATGGACGCCGTCTGACTCATATCCTCGGGCGTATGTCCTTGTCACTCGATGCGAGTGTGCGGACCACGCGCGCCTTGTTCGAGCGTTTTGGCGTGCCGATCGTGGCGGTATCGAAGTTTGTTCCGGGCCTTGCCCTCATTACGCCGCCGCTGATGGGCACCACGCTTATCGCACCGGCAGTGTTTGTTGCATGGGACGCTTTGGGCACGGTGACGTGGGCTTCATTCTGGTTGCTTGGCGGCGCGTTGTTCGAGCGGCAGCTCGCACTGCTGCTGATTTTGCTTAGGCCCTACGGCGGATCGATACTCGATGTGCTGGTCATGGCTGCCGTTTTTTACCTGACGTATCGATATGTCCTGCGCTGGCGTTTTCGAAAGTGGCTGAGCCGCAGGATCGTCTCGCCGGAGCGGCTTGACCGCATGATGCGTTCAAGCACGCCGCCCTTGATTCTCGATGCGCGCACGGTGTCGGTTCGGCGCGAGGAGTCGTATCGAATCCCGGGGGCTTTGCTGCTTGACTTGAAATCGCTGGGAACCATGGATGCCAATTTTTCGGCGAGCAATATCGTTGTCTACGGCATGTATCCGAACGATGCGGCAGTCAGGAAAGCTCGCAAGCAATTGCTCGAAAAAGGCGTTGTGAACGTTCGCGTTTTATACGGCGGGCTGGACGAATGGGTGCGTCGTGGTTATGCGGTCGAGCGGCTGCCACCGGATTTGAATGCATTCACAGTATCGATGGCACCTTCTTAGCGATCGCCGATACTACAAGGCTCCATGATCGTACCCGTGAGTCCTGGGCTGCTCAGGGCTCACATGCCCATTTGTATGCCTGCTTTAGTGGGGATGCGCGGACGAAAAACTCGTGGCTAAATAAGCCTAACGAATCAGACGGGGACAAGCTGACGCAAGTTCAGCGTAGGAGAAGCCGGTGACGACGCGACGGGGATAGAACAACGGGGGCGTGTAACCGGCGAGTGAAACGAAGCGAATTAGAAGTTAACGAGGGGAGAGGTAGCGTGCCGGCGGCTGGACGAGGCGAGACGTCTGGTCGCCGGATGCGCTGCGATTTTTCACAGATCCATCACGCTTGGTCACGCCAATTGCTGCGCAAGCGATTTCGTGAGCGGGCTGTCTACATCGCCGGTATGTTTGGTCGTCACCGGCTCGATCAATACAATCCAGCATTCCTCTTCCGCGACCGGATTATGCAGAACGCCGCGGGGCACAACGTGCATCGATCCTTCATGCAGATGGACCGCTCGCTCGCCTTCGTATTCGATCCGCAAATTCCCTCGAACGACGTAGAACAGTTCGTCTTCGCCCGCGTGGCTGTGCCAGACCAGTTCGCCCCGAACCTTGGCAACTTTCACGTATTGGTCATTTACCTGCGCTACGACCTTGGGAGACCAATACTCGGTGACGGCGTCGAACGCGGCCTGTAGATCGATAGGGCCGGCGGAAAAGGCCAGGTTCATATTCAATTCTCCATTTAATTAATTCCGAAGCAGCAGCGTGGAAGGCGCGTGGTTCAGTTCACGCCCACGCCCGGCTCCCAATACACATTTAACCCCATTAGCTCCGTCAGCGTTTGCGCTGCTGCTTTCATCCGTTCCCCCACCTCGTTCATCGCAGGCACGGGTGCTTTGTCGATGCGTTCTATGAACGGCGTCGTCAACGAAGCAATCGCGTGCCCGTTTCGTCCAAACACCGGATAAGCGAGATTCTTGACGCCCTTGACCTGACGGCTAGGCATGCGCGCATGTCCGCGTTCCTTGATCCGCGCCAGATCCGCAGCAAGTTGTTTTGCGTCGACGGGTAATTCTCCATCCACAGGCACATGCAGCTTAAGCATCCGTTTGCGTTCCAGCTCTTCCTGGAACGCCATCAGCACCTGTCCCGAAGCGGTATCGGTCATGCCGATCAGCGTTCCGACTTTCAACGAAAAGCCCCAGCGTTCCGGACTCTCCACGCCCGCGACAATCAACACGCGACCGTCCTGATACACGCATAGATGGAACGATTGCCTGACGTCGTTGGCGAGTTGCGTCATCAACGGCAGCGCGGTGGTCACTAGCGACCGTACCGGCTGATGTCGATGAGCAAGTTGGAACAGCAACAACGACAACACGTATCGATCGCCCATCGCCAGCAGATATCCACGCGTCTCCAGCGTGACGACCATGCGAAAAATCTCTGCTGTCGTGCGCCCGAGCGTCTTTCCCAGGTCAGCCAGTGACAACCCCTCTGGATGACTCGCCAGCAGTTCGATGATGTCCAGCCCCTTTTCGAGCGCCGGCGCCGAATATCGCGTGTTGTCCAAAACCCCTCCTTGCCTAAGCCAAGTGTCCGCCTTCCATACGGCGTGATTGTAGACCGGCGCAACCTTCATGTTCGATGCCATCGTCGACGGAAAAAGGCTCCTGCGGGTATCGGGAAAACACCGATGAAAATTCATATATGAAAGATCGTTTTATCTTTAAAATGATTTGCATCAATGGAAAAGTGGTCCGCGAGAGGTGCGAGACACGAAATCCGCAGCGCGGAGTGATTCGCATAGCAAACATCTGCATGGGACCGGAGTAAGCGCTAAAGCGCTAACTCCGGTCGACATAGGAGGCAACGCTGATGGCTGAAGTGGCATTCAAACAGGTGCAAAAGTCGTTCGGCGCCGTACAGGTGTTAAAGCAGATCGACCTGACTGTTGCGGACGGCGAGTTCCTCGTGCTCGTGGGACCGAGCGGTTGCGGCAAGTCGACATTGCTGCGCGCGCTGGCGGGGCTAGAGGGCGTGACACATGGACGGATTCTGATCGATGGCCGCGTTGTTAATGACCTGCCGCCGAAGGATCGCGACATCGCGATGGTGTTCCAGAACTACGCGCTATATCCGCATATGAGCGTGCTGGAGAACCTGACGTTCGCACTGAAGCTGCGCGATCTGAAGCCCGATGAAATCGCGGCGCGTGCAAATCAGGCGGCAACCATTCTTGGGCTTCAGGATTTACTTGGACGCTATCCGCGCCACTTGTCGGGCGGTCAGCGGCAACGCGTGGCGATGGGCCGCGCGATCGTGCGTGATCCCAAGGTTTTTCTCTTCGATGAACCCCTTTCGAATCTCGATGCAAAGCTCCGCGTGCAGATGCGGGCAGAGATCAAGGCGCTGCATCAGCGCCTGCGCGCAACAACGGTCTATGTCACCCACGATCAGATCGAAGCAATGACGATGGCGGATCGCATCGTCGTGCTGAATGGTGGCGTGATCGAGCAGATTGGTGCGCCGCTCGAACTCTACGATGACCCCGACAACCTGTTCGTCGCGAGTTTTATCGGCTCGCCGTCGATGAATCTTTTTAGCGGCCGCTATGAGTTGCAAGGCAGCGGAGCGAGGGTGCGTATCGGCGATTTTTCGTTGCGGGTGCCGGTGGTCAACGCTCGTGACGGCCAGGAAGTAACGGTCGGCGTGCGGCCGGAGCATCTGCTGGTGGCAGAGGCGGGCGGCATTCCGTTCAACGTCGATGTAGTCGAACCGACCGGCGCGTCTACAGAGTTATTTGGCACGGTCGCGGGGCAACGCTGTTGCGTCATCGTGAACGGCCGTTTGTTGCTGCGCTCGGAGCAGGGCATCCGGCTCGACGCCGAGCTGGACAACACCCTCGTCTTCGATACCAGCACCAGCCGCCGGCTGCGCTGAAAAATCACGCAAGAAACCACACGAAAGCCGTCCCGCTCGACGTCACGGCTCATAACAAAGGAGATGAATCATGGGTAGAGATTCGATGAAAACCGGACTGAAGATCGCCGTGTCGGTACTGGCTTTGGCGGGTTTGATTGCCACCACGGCGGCACGCGCCGACAACGAATACAAGGGCTACACGCTGCGGGTCAAGCTGATCGGCGGCGTGCAATATGAAGCGCTCTACACGCGCATTCCGCTATGGGAAAAAGAGACCGGCGCGAAGGTGGAGATCGTCTCGCGCAAGAGTCACTTCGAGCTGGATCGCGAGTTGAAGCAGGACATTGCGTCTCAGCATATCGACTATTGCGTGTCGTCGAATCATACGAATTTTTCGGCTCAATATCCGATCTTCCGCGACCTCAAGGGCCTGTTCCCCGCGAGCTATCTTGCAGCCTTCGCGCCTGCGTTGCTGAAGCAGTCCGAGGTGAAGGGCCAGCTTGTGCAGATCCCGCGATCGACGGATATAGAAGCGCTCTATTACAACAAGACCGCTTACGCCGATCCGGAGAATCGCGATGCCTATAAGAAGAAGTTTGGTCAGGACCTGACGCCACCAAAGAATTTCGCCGAGTTCACCCAACAGGCGACGTTCTTCACGAAGGCGCCGAACTTCTACGGTACGCAATTTCCCGGCAAGGACGAAGCGCTGACGGGCACGTTCTATTCGTTGCTGGTAGCAAATGGCGGCCAGTTACTCGATGCCAAGATGCAGCCGACCTTCAATTCACCGGCCGGCGTAAAGACGCTCGACTGGTTCGTGAATCTCTACAAGGCGGGCGTCGTGCCGAAGGGCGTACCGAGTTACGTTTGGGACGATCTCGGCAACAACTTTGCATCGGGCAAGGTTGCGCTCGATCTCGACTGGCCGGGTTTTGCGTCGTTCTATAACGATCCGAAGACGTCGAAGCTCGCGGGCAACGTCGGGGTGGTTCGTGCCCCGCTTGGCGCGGGTAACAAGCGGCCGGGCTGGTCGGGTTCGCATAGCTTCTCGATCACGAAGGTCTGCGCGCGGCCGGAAGTGGCAGCGAGTTTTATCCAGTTCCTGACGAGCAAGGATTCGCAAATGGTGGAAGCGCGCCTCGGCTCGATTCCTTCGCGTATTGATGCGCAGCAGGCCATCGTGCAGGAGTTCAAGGCGAAGGACGATCACTTCATGGCGGACGCGGTCGCGACCTTCAGTCAGGCCGCGAAGGAAGACTCGTTCACGCCGCCGCGCATCGCGCAATGGAACGAGATCTCCAACGCGTTGTGGCCGGAATTGCAGAAGGCGATCATCGGCGATGAAACCTCGCAGCAAGCCCTGGATAAAGCGGCGAAGAAGGTCGCGGACATCATGCAGGATGCGGCCGATAACCAGTAACCGACGATCAACATGCAATCCAACACGCCTTACTCGATCGGCGGCGAGCCTGTGCTAGTCACACCGCGCAGGCGGATACCGCTGCCGATCAAGCTGCTTATGCCTGCGTTCCTGGCGGTGGGGATCGTGGTGATCCTGCCGCTGTTGTTCTCGTTTTATACGAGCTTCACGGCGTATCGCCTTACCGATCCCGAAACGCTGTCGCACTGGATCGGCTGGCGCAACTACGAACGCGCGTTCTCGAATGGTGACTTCTGGGCCGCGTTTGGTCGCACGATCTTGTTCCTCACCATTGCGCTGAATCTCGAACTGCTGCTCGGCCTCGGCGTGGCCCTGCTGCTTAACCAGGTGACGAAAGGGCAGCGCGCACTGCGCACCGTAATGATGTTCCCGATGATGTTCTCGCCGGTGCTTGTCGGCTTCCAGTTCAAGTTCATGCTCAACGACAGCACGGGCATTGTGAACAACCTGATGCAGACGCTGTTTGGCGCAAAGTCGGCGTTTCCCTTTCTCGTCGATGCCAACTCCGCGCTGGCATCGCTGATCGCGGCCGAGGTGTGGAACTCGACGCCGATCTTTGCCGTGATCCTGCTCGCTGGTTTGATGGCGTTGCCGAAAGATCCTATCGAAGCATCGAAGGTGGATGGCTGCACGTCATGGCAGACGTTCCGCTACGTGACGCTACCGTACCTGATGCCGTTCATCTATATCTCCATGACGATCCGTTCGCTCGATGTGGGCCGTGCCTACGACATTGTGCGGATCATGACAAACGGTGGTCCGGGCGGACGCACGGAACTGCTCTGGACGATGGTGGGCCGCATCGCTTACGACGACTCTCGCATGGGTTACGCGAACGCGATTGCGTATGTCTCGGTGCTGGTGTCCATCCTCTTCACGCTGTACTTCTTCCGCAAGTTGAGCGGCGCGCGCAAACACATGGGGCCTGCCTGACATCATGAGCGATATGGCAATCAAAGGCGCGTTCGTGCGCAAGTCGGCAATGTGGTCCGGCGTGTTTATCGTGATGGCGATCATCTGCCTGCCGGGGCTTTGGGTCGTGCTCAACGCGTTCCGTTCGAACGTCGCAATCCTCTCGAATCAATCGCCGCTGGTCGGCGCGAGTTACACGCTCGATAACTTCAAAAGCATGTTCGGCTACGGTCAGATGGCGTCGTTGCCGATCAGCCAGTACTTCGTTAATTCGCTGATCATCTCTTGCGTCAGCACGGTTGCCGCGCTCGCAGTCGGCGTGCTCGGCGGTTATGCATTCGCGCGTTTCGAGTTCAGGCACAAGCAGCTCATGTTCGTGGCGCTGATGCTCACGCGCGCGATTCCGGGCATCGCGTTGTCGCTGCCTATCTTCATGCTTTGGGCGTGGACTGGTCTGCTCGATACGCGCATAGGCGTGATCCTCGTTTATCTCGCGATGAACGTACCGTTCACCATATGGCTCATCGATGGCTTCTTTCGCGAGGTGCCGATCGAGTTGTCGCAGGCCGCGCAGATTGATGGATGTAACCGCTGGCAGGCGTTCTGGCGAATCGAGTTGCCGCTTGCGAAGAGCGGCATTGCATCGGCGGGAATCTTTGCGTTTCTCACTAGCTGGAACGAGTTCGCGCTTGCCACGCAATTGTGCCGAAGCCCCGATACGAAGACGCTGCCCGTCGGACTGATGGACTTCACCGCGCAGTTTTCCGTCGACTGGGCCGGCATGTGTGCGATGGCCGTGATCATCATCATTCCGGCGATCGTGCTGACGTTCATCGTGCAAAAACATCTGATCGCGGGCTTGACGCTCGGTGGTGTGAAAGGCTGAACGAGCTCTAAAGGAAATCCAAAAATGACAACGATAGATACCGTCGACATCCGTCAGATCGACCTTCAACCCAAGGTCAAACGCACGGACGCGATCCAGTCGTTCGTGGTGCAGGAAACCGTGCTGGTCACCCTCCGTTGCAGCGATGGCAGCGTGGGCACAGGCTATACCTACACCATTGGCACGGGTGGATCGTCCATCGTCGCGTTGCTGCACGATCATCTCGCGCCGCGCCTGATCGGGCGAGACCCCGCCGAATACGAAGCCATCTGGCGCGACCTGTTTTTCCACACGCACGCGACCGCGGTCGGCGCGATCACGAGCTTGGCGCTTGCGGCAATCGATACTGCTCTGTGGGATCGCAACACGCGCGTGGCGAACGTGCCGCTGTGGGTTGCGGCGGGCGGATCGAAGCCGCGTACGCGCACCTATTCCACGGAAGGCGGATGGCTGCATTTATCGGAGACGGAGCTCGTCGATCAAACCATGCAAGCGCGCGATGCCGGTTTTCACGGCGCGAAGATCAAGGTCGGCCGCCCGCATCTGGCGGAAGACACACGGCGGCTCATGGCCGTGCGCGAAGCCATGGGCGATGACTTCGAAATCATGGTCGACGCCAACCAGGGTTTCACGTTATCCGAAGCCATTCGCCGTGCTCATGCGTTTGAACCGTTGCGCCTGGCGTGGTTGGAAGAGCCGATGCCCGCTGAAAATATCGCTGCACATCAGCGGCTTTGCGCGTCGAGTTCGGTGCCCATTGCCGTGGGGGAATCGATGTATCACCCGGCGCAATTCGCCGACTATCTGAAGGCGGATGCATGCTCGATCGTGCAGGCCGATGTCGCGCGCGTGGGGGGAATCACGCCGTGGCTCAAGGTGGCACATCTGGCGGAAACGATGAACGTGTCCATCTGCCCGCACTTCCTGATGGAGTTGCATGTGAGTTTGTGCGCGGCCGTGCCGAACGCGACGTGGCTCGAATACATCCCGCAACTCGATGCGTTGACCGGCAAGCAGGTCCAGATCGAGCAAGGTTATGCCGTCGCGCCGATGGAGCCAGGGATTGGTATCGATTGGGATTGGGACGCGATTCAGGCGACGCAGCGCACGCATGTTGCCGTCGATGCCCGCGCGGCGGCTTAAGCCATGAGCACGAACGTCATACGCCATTGCCTGGCGCTCGATCTTCGTGACGACCCCGCGGTCATCGCGCAATACGATCGATACCACGAAGCAGTCTGGCCTGAAGTGCTGGATGCACTGCGGGCGTCAGGCATCATCGATATGACGATCTGGCGGCGTGAAACGCGGCTGGTGATGTTGATTGAAACGGAGCCTGACTTCAGCTTCGACAAACTCGTGGCAGGTGCGGATGTTCATCCGCGCGTGATGGAATGGAACGCGTTGATGGCGAGTTTTCAACGTCCGTTGCCGAATGCAACGAGTACGGAATGGCAACCGATGAAACTTGCATTCAACATGCAAGCGCAGATGAAGCGCGCGTGAATCAGGCGAAACTCAGGCGAAACTCAGGCGAAACTCAGGCGAAACGCACGATCACGGAAAACACCCATACCGCGATGCCGACACCACCGACCAGGCATACGGCTACTGTGCACAAACGCCAAAGGGTCTTCATCCGTCGTACCTAAAAAAGAAGGCCGCATAAAGCGGCCTGAAGAGGGGTACTACAGGGGGATCAATGAGGCCCATCGTAAAGCGCGAGACTTAAGACAGCATTAAGCCGCAGTGACCGCGCCCTGATCTTTGTTACCAAATGTATTGCGCATTGAAAAAGCCGATGCCGGGAAAACTTGCGTTCGCCCATGGCGCTGTCCGGTTGCGTAAGTATCAGTGAACTGACCCCAGCTATTTTCCAAGAGGCGGCATTCACTGCTTGCCAAGCCACTGCAACGAATAATGGACTCAAAAAAATCGTTCTGATAAAGTGAATTCAGAATTCCTTACGCGCTTGAAACTAAATGAAGCCGACTTGGAGCTGAACATGACTGTCCTGGAAACCACCGAAACGCGTCCGATTGCTTGCACCGATTCCGAATGGGCTGCGCGTCTCAAACTGGCCGCGACCTATCGCGTGTTCTTCATGCTGGGATGGCACGAACTGATCTTCAACCACATCACGCTGCGCGTGCCAGGCACCGACGATCAACTCCTCATCAACCCGTTCGGACTCGCCTACGACGAAGTCACCGCATCGAATCTGGTGAAGATCGACCTGACCGGCAAAGTCCTCAGCGACAGTCAGTACCCCGTCAACCCGGCCGGCCTGACCATCCACAGCGCCGTCCACGGCAATGTCCCTGATGCGCATTGCGTCATGCATATCCACACCACGGCGAGCGTCGCGGTCGCCTGCATGGAGGAGGGGCTGGAAGACAACAACATTTATTCGTCGCAACTGCACGGCATGGTCGCGTATCACACGTTCGAAGGCACGACCGTCCACAATGAAGAAAAATCGCGCATGGTGGCGTCGTTGAGTAACAAGCGGCTGATGATTCTGCGCAATCACGGCTTGCTCGCGCATGGCGCCACGCTCGGCCATGCTTTCGTGCTGATCTGGACGCTGAACCGCGCGTGCGAAATTCAGCTCGCGACCCATTCCATGCGCGGCAAAACACTGCTTGTCGATCCGCAAATCAGCGAGCGCTCGACACGCGACGCGCTTCAATACGATCCACGCTTCGGCGGCGGAGATCAGGTTCTGGACGCGTTGATTCGCCGCCTGGACCGCACCGACACCAGCTACCGGCAGTAACGCCCTCAAGGCTGCACGGCGAACATGTCCATCAGGACATCGCGCAGCCACTGAATGCCGGCATCGCTTGCGAAGCGTACATGCGTGTGGATTTTCACTTCGATGGCCGGCAAATCGAAAGGCAACGGCAGCAACCGGAACGCGTGCCCACGATTAAAACGCTCGGCAATGCTGCGCGGAAAGATCACCGCGAGATCCGTACTTCGAACGATCTCCGGCGCCACTGTGAAATGCGGTAGCCGCAGCACGATATCGCGCTCCATGCCGAGTTCCGCGAGCCATTGTTCGATCATCCGGTGCCCCGTGGCGTTCGTGCTTGCATAGACGTATCGCAAACCGGCCAGATCTTCCTTCGACGCCTTCTTCACCTTCAGCGGATGCCCCGCGCGAACCAGGCACACGTGTTCGTCGAAGAACAGCGTGTCGCTGATGCAGCCTTCCTCCAGCCCCGGCACGTAGCCGAGCGCAAGATCGATCTCGCCCGCGCGCATGGCCGCACCCGCCGACTCGGACGCGAGCTGCACGATCTCGAAGCGAATCTTCGGCGCAGTGCCTTCCAACGCGGCGAGTAACGGCGGCAAAAAGTAGAACTCCGACATATCCGACATCGATATCTTGAACACGCGTGACGCGGTCGCGGGATCGAAGTGGCCGTGCGCCTGCATGGCAAGGCTGATGATGCTGAACGCTTCGTCGAGCGGACCGTGAAGGCGGATCGCGGCCTCGGTCGGCACCATGGTTTGCGGCGTGCGGACGAACAGGGGATCGTCGAACAAGGTGCGCAGGCGCCGCAGCGAATGACTCACGGCGGGTTGCGTCAACCCGAGCCGTTCGCCCGCCGCGGTGAGGCTGCGCAAGTCCCAGATCGCAAGGAATACGCGCAGCAAGTTCAGATCGGTGAGGCCGCTATTCGTCGGGTTCATGGCATCCATTATTGGTGCGAATTTGACGCATGTGTGG
Organism: Caballeronia mineralivorans PML1(12); assembly: GCF_001028175.1. Taxonomy (GTDB): domain Bacteria; phylum Pseudomonadota; class Gammaproteobacteria; order Burkholderiales; family Burkholderiaceae; genus Caballeronia; species Caballeronia mineralivorans. The sequence goes on along the minus strand of NZ_AEJF01000152.1, from coordinate 66,107 downwards.
GGCGATTCTATCTTGAGGGCAAGTCATTCCACCGATACAAACCCACGCCGGAGCTCCCGATGAACCTTGCAGACGATCCCAAGCTGGCGACCCTCACCCACGCATCGGCCGCGATTGCCAATCCGCTCGCCCTGGACGATGTCATCGCGGAAATCGCCGAGCGGCGCGATGAATTCGATCAGCTCTCGCACATTCCCCGCGACATGATCGCGACCATGAAGCGCGCTCGTATTTTCCGCGCAAGCACGCCCAGGTGTTTCGGCGGCGACGCGCTCGCACCCGCTGATTTCCTGCGCATGCTGGAACGCATCGCGGTAGCGGACGGGTCGGCGGCGTGGGTGGCTGCGTTCGGCTCGGCCAATGTGTATCTCGCGGCGTTGTCCGTGGAAACCCAGCGCGAAATCTACGCGAGCGGCCCGGACCAGGTGTTCGCCGGCGGTCTTTACCCCATACAACCCGCCGCTGCCGCCGCGGGCGGCTGGACCGTGAGCGGCCAATGGCATTTCGCGAGCGGCTGCAAGGGCGCGGACTGGATCGGCGTGGGCATCGGCGGGGCGCCTGCGGGCAGCGACAGTCCGAACGCCGGCAAGCCGCTGACGGCGGTGTTTCGCGCGGAAGAAGTCGAAATCGTCGATAACTGGAATGTGGTCGGCATGCAGGGCACGGGCAGCCATGATCTGCGTCTGAAAGACAAGTTCGTCGCCGATCCGTGGACCTTCGTGCGCGGCGGCAGCGCGGTGATCGATGAACCTCTGTACAAATATCCCGCCGTTTCGTATCAGGCTGAAGTCCACGCGGCAGTCAACGTCGGACTGGCACGCGCCGCGCTCGACCTGGCCGCAGAAATCTCCGGCGGCACGAAAACCACGACCGGTGCGCCGCGCCTGGCGGATCGCGCGTACTTTCGCATCGAACTGGGTCGCGCCGAAGCGCAATGGCGCAGCGCCCGCGCGTTCTTCTATCAAGCGTCCGAAGATGCCTGGGACGCGATCATGGCCGGCCACCCGGTTACGCCCGAGCAAGCGAGCCTGTTGCGCCTGAGCGCCACGCACGCGGCCCATGTGTGTGCGGATGTGGTCCAGCAGGCTTACCGGCTGGCCGGTGTCGCGGCAATCTACCGGAACAACCGGATGCAGCACCTCGTTCGCGATTCCATGGTCGTCACGCAGCACGCCTTTTTGGGCGAAGCGACCTACGACGGCGCGGGTGCCATTTTCGCGGGCATCGCGCCCACGATCACGCCGTATCCGTAAGCTGGGAGACCGCATGAACGAAGTCGATAACCGCAAATTGTTCCGCGACGCCATGGCGCATCTGTCGGCGGCCGTGAACATCATTACGACCGATGGCCCGCATGGCCGGTGCGGCATCACCGCGAGCGCGGTCTGTTCGGTAACGGATAGCCCGCCCACCATGCTTGTCTGTGTGAACCAGTCGAGCGCGGCGCACGCGGTGTTCGCGGGGAATGGCCATATCTGCATCAATGTGCTGCCCGGTAATCATCAGGAACTCGCGCGGCACTTCGCCGGCATGACCAAGCTGCCGATGAACGCCCGCTTCGAGCAGCAGAGATGGACCGCGGGGCTCCTCGGCACGCCCGTTCTGGCCGATGCCCTCGCGAGCCTGGAAGGGCGTATTGTCGAGAGGAAGACGGTCGGGTCGCACTCGGTGATGTTCGTGGAAGTGGCCGATATGGTGGTCCGGCACGATGGTGACGGCTTGATTTATTTCGATCGTAATTTTCATCGGCTGGCGCGTGTGGCTAGCACGCCGGCCCTTTGCTGAAAGCTGAGCCACGCTGCGCGTCAGGCGCTCTTGAAGTCGCGCGCAATGCTGATTGCCGGGAAATGCGGGCTCGCACCGCTGAACGGCGGGAAGTTCTTGAAGTCGGCGCGCATCTCGTGGCGCACCGGCGAAGCCAGCGCGGCGTTCAACGCGTCCGGCGAATCGAAGACCACTTTGTTGCGCTGCATCGCGTTCGATCGCGCAACCGGCAGCGCGCCGCGATAATCCATCCGCGTGTAGATCTCGATCTCTCGAATGCCGGGAAAACGCGCCATGATCGGCGGGTGACTATCGATGTAATGACCCAGCCACGCGTTCAAATTTTCCGCAGGACCCTCGTAGCTGACCATGTAAGTGCAGCGTGCATCATCGGCCGGTTGCGAACCTGGATCGGGCACCGGAAAGCGGCGCACGGCCATGACCTGCTGCATAAGATCGCATTCTTTCAATCCCGCCAAATTCAATAGCGCATGCGCCTTGCCGCCTTCGCGCAAGACGTTTTCCAACGCATCGATACTGTCGAAATAAAGCTGCAGCGTGCAACGCGGCGGTGCTTCGGCGTGCAGATACGGATCGTTCGCACCGCCTTGCACGGGCACATGGACCACGGCGCGCTTGATGCCGGGGAAGGTCGCAGCAATGTCGTGAATCGTCTGAGGATCGACCGTTTGCGCCACGTCGGTCGTTGCGCGCTCGGTCGCAATCAGAAAAAGGCAGACATCCATGAGTTTTGCTTCCGGTTGAACAGGCTGAAAACGATTTGGAAACGTCGCTTGACGAACCATGTTTCCGATAATAATCTGAATTCAGAATGTTGCAAAAAGCTTTGAGCGCAGTTTTTGGCGTTCACGTCCCTTTTGAAAAACTACCCGGAAACTCACTGTGATCGACGCGCATTGTCATAGCAGCAGCATTCGCGTTCAGGCTGACGCTCAGCGAGCGTTTTTACTGATGGCCGACGGCGAGCGGCAAGGTTTATGGGCGCTGGGAAGCTGGAAGCGCAGAACGGTGGCGGCGCAGACGTTCGTTGGTGAATCGATCTTCACGGGCGCTGAAGCCTGGGTTCGAATTCATGCCGATCCGGTTGCATTGACGATCGATTACGAGGTCGGCGGCTATGAAGCCGGCTTGCGATTTCGCAATGCCGCGCGCGTATTCGAGGGCCCGGTGTTGGGCCATCCGGCGGGCACGGCCGTCATCACGCTTTTCACGTGGCGGCTCGCTACGCAATCCGACGACGCATGGGCGCAAATCTGCTCGACGCACGAAACTGAGATGTTCCTGATCCGGGCGTTGCTTGAGTCGGGCCGCGACATGGCGCAGGGAGGTTGAAAACGCTTGACGCCCAATTTTGAACTCAATAATCTGAATTCAGAATTTCGTAAACGCGATTTCAGATCGGCTGATTGAACGCGTTTCAACCGTTTTTTGAAGAAGCCCTTGCAACTATACGATGCAAACAATTCCCGATGTCCGCCCCGTGCCCCACTCGCTGCAAAAAGCGTTCGCGGAAAAACGCGCTCTGTCGTGCGCGTGGTTCGCAATGGGCAGCACGCCGCTCGTGGAGATTGGCATGACTGCCGCGCCGGATTTGATCGTGATCGACCGGCAGCATGGGTTGTGGGAGCGCACCGCGCTCGAAGCGGTGATCGGCCAGATGCGGTATCAGGTTCCGGTGATCGTGCGCGTGGGCGAGAACTCCGCTCAAGCCATTGCCGAAGCGCTGGACGCCGGCGCTGCTTCGGCACTGGTTCCACTAGTCGAATCGGCCGATGAAGCTCGCCGCGCTGTTTCCTTCGGCCGCTATCCACCCTTCGGACAGCGCTCGGCAGGCGGCGTCAGGCCGCTGATTGCCGGCATTGCAGCGATGAAAAACGACGGCGAGCATGTCTCGATCGGCGTGATGATCGAAACGCTTGCGGGCGTGGAGCAAGTCGAAGCGATCGCCGCCGTGGAAGGGTTGGGATATCTGTTTATCGGCACTGGCGACCTGTCTTTATCGCGGGGCGATGTCATGCCGGACGTGATCGAACAGGACTGCGCGCGCATTTTGAAAGCCGCCCGCGCCAACAATCTCCCGTGCGGCATCTACACAGGCTCGACGCAAGACGCGCTTGCCGCTCGCGCGATGGGCTTTGATTTCGTGGTCGCCGCGAGCGACATTGAAGTCGTGCGTGCCGGCTTCCAACAAGCCGTTACGGCGCTTAGAGCCTGAGCCGGATCATGACGTCATCTCCGGGCAGTTTCGTCGAACGATTGGTGGCCGAGCTAGGCGCCGACGTGGTGACGCCCAGCGCCGATCTCGGCACTCGCCGCGTGCGGGACTGGAGCGGAACGCCGGGCGCCGACCCGATCGCGCTAATCCGGCCGAGCACGACGCAAGAGGTATCCAGGGCGCTCGCGTTTTGCCACGCCAACCGGCAGGCGGTTGTCACGCAGGGCGGTTTGACTGGCCTCGCGGGCGGGGCCAATCTGCTCGGCGGGGAAGTGGCGATGAGCCTGGAGCGGATGAGCGCCATTGAAGAAGTCGATACCGTCTCGGGCACGATCACCGTGCAGGCGGGCGTCGTGCTGCAACGCGTGCAGGAAGCCGCCGACGCCGCCGGCATGATGTTTCCCCTCGATCTCGGCGCGCGCGGCAGTTGCACGATCGGCGGCAATCTTGCGACGAACGCCGGCGGAAATCGCGTCATCAAATACGGCATGGCGCGCGATCACGTGCTGGGTCTGGAAGCGGTTCTCGCGGACGGCACCGTGATCAGCGATCTCCACAAGATGATCAAGAACAACAGCGGCTATGACCTGAAGAACCTGTTGATCGGTAGCGAAGGCACGCTTGGGGTCATCACGCGGGCGGTCATGCGGCTTGCGCCGAGGCCGGCGGGGGTATCGACGGCGTGGTGCGGGCTGCCTGACTTCGCGGCCGTCACGCGTTTGCTGCAGCATGCCCGCGCGCATATGTCGGGCGGGGTCTCGGCGTTCGAAGTCATGTGGCCGAGCTATTACGACTACGTGCTCGCGAACGTCAAGACCGTGCGCGCGCCGCTCGATACTCGGCATGCGTTCTACGTGCTGCTGGAAAGCATGGGTTCCGATGCTGAAAGACAAGCCGAGGAGTTCGAGACCATGCTGGGCGAGATGCTCGATGCCGGCGTGATCGAGAATGCCTCGCTCGCCAGTTCCGCCGCCGATGCCACCCGTTTCTGGGCCGTCCGCGACGCGCCCGCCGAATTCCCTATCCTTCTGCCGGGTCTCATCGCCTTCGACATCAGCTTTCCGATTGCGGATATCGGCGAGGTTGCGAGGCAATGCGAAGCCATGCTGCATGCGCGCTGGCCCGATATGCGCACGCTGGTGTACGGCCATCTCGGCGATGGCAACCTGCACGTCATCGCGCATTTGAACAATGCGCCGCCCGATCTCGAAGAACATGTTGACGCCGCAGTGTATGAGCTCACGCGCGAATGGCATGGCGCGGTGTCCGCGGAGCATGGCATCGGCGGCAAGAAGCGCGCGTATCTCGGCTACACCCGCGACGCCGGCGCGATCGGCGCAATGCATGCGATCAAGCGCGCCCTCGATCCCTTAAACCTGCTCAATCCCGGCAAGGTGCTCGTTGAAGCTTCGCCGGGTAAGTCGAGCCCCATTGGAGCGCTGTGATGCTGCGGCTGATCTCTACCGTCCTTTCGCGCCGGCTCATCGCCGCGATCCCCACGCTGCTGATGCTCTCGCTGATCGTGTTCGTCGTGCTGCGCCTCATCCCCGCCGACCCGCTCGCGATGATGCTGCCGCCCAACGCCACGCCCGCCGATGCCGCTTTATTACGTCATCAGCTCGGCCTCGATAAACCGATCCCCAGCCAGTTCGTGATCTGGCTCGTGAATGCGCTGCACGGCAACCTGGGAGCATCGATTTCGTTCCAGCAACCGGTCGCCACGCTGATCGGCTCGACCTTGCCTGCAACGCTCGAACTCTGTCTCGCGGCACTCGTCATTTCGTTGATCATCAGCGTGCCGGGCGGCGTGTTTGCTTACGCCGTCACCGATCGCTGCGGCGAGTTGCCGGTCAGCTTCGCCGTCGTGCTGATGCAGTCCGTGCCGTCGTTCCTGTGGGCCTTGTTGCTGATCGCGCTGCTCGGCGTGTACTTGCCCATCCTGCCGTTTTCCGGCCGCGTCGGCGACGGCATTCCGATGCCGCATCTCACCGGCTTCCTGCTGATCGACTTCCTGGTGAAGGGCGAATTCAGCGACTGGCTGAGTGCGGCAAGTCATCTTGTGCTGCCGTCGCTTGCACTCGCTTTTGGTTTCGCGCCGCTCGTGATCCGCGTGCTGCGCTCGAGCCTGCTCGATCAGCGCAACGAGTCGTATGTGGGCGTGGCGCGGTTACGCGGGGTATCGGAGAGCCGGATCCTGTGGCGTCACATGTTGAAGAACGCGGCATTGCCCGCCTTGACCATGATCGGGGTGCAGTTCGGGTTCCTGTTCGGCGGCGCGTTGCTCGTCGAGATGATCTTCTCGTTTCCGGGCGTCGGTAATCTGATGGTGCAGGCGGTGCGTAACAACGACCTGGTGTTGATCCAGGGTATCGCGATCGTGTTCTGCGCGCTGATGCTGATGATCAACGCGATCGTCGACACGCTGTACGTGATCATGAATCCGCGCCTGCGCAAAACAGCTTGAGCACACACGAAATGTCCACGACCCCGTTGAGTTCGAAGCACGATATGAAGGCCGACATGCTGCACGAATCCACTTCAGTCGACCCCTCGCCGGACGCCGCCGCGCCGGTTGTGGCGGTCGTTGGGAAATCGTCGCGCGCGCGCCGCAAACCGGCCGTCAATCTGTGGCTCGGCGGCGCGATCGTGCTGGGCGTGCTGTTCTGTGCCGTGTTCGCGCCGTGGCTCGCGCCGCATAATCCGCTCGATCAGGATTTGCTGCACATGTTGTCGCCGCCCGCATGGATGGCCGGCGGCGATGCCGCTTTCCCCCTCGGCACAGATAGCCTGGGCCGTGACGTGTTATCGCGCTTGCTATATGGCAGCCGTATTGCGCTGACGGTGGCGGTGATTGCCGCGTTTGGCGCGGGTATCGTAGGCAGTGTGCTGGCGATTCTTGCCGGCTATTTCGGTGGCTGGGTCGACCGCAGCATTAGTTATCTGGTGGATCTGTGGATGTCGTTCCCACCGGTCGTGTTGTCGCTGGTGCTGATGGTGAGTCTCGGCGTCGGCATAGAGAACGTGATTCTGTCGATCGTGCTGGTGGACTGGACGCGCTTTTGCCGTGTGGTCCGATCCGAGGTGATGGTCGTGCGTCAGCGCGACTATGTGCTCGCGGCGCAACTGCTCAATTTCACGCATCTGCGGATCATGCTGCGCGAAATATTGCCTGCTGCGCTGCCGTTGATGATCACGTTGTTCTCGCTCGAAATGGGTGTGGCGATCACCGTGGAAGCGCTGCTGAGTTTCATCGGCTTGAGCGTGCCGGCCAATGTGACCGCGTGGGGCGTCATGATCGCGGACGCGCGTGTGTCGATGCATGAGTCGTTGTCCGGACTGTTGTTCCCGGTGCTTGCCATCGTGATCACGGTGCTCGGTTGCAACCTTCTTGGCGACGGTCTGCGTGTCGCGCTCGATCCCCGCATGCGCAGCAAGGGAGAATGACGATGGCCACGCAAACCACTGAAGCGGTGCTGCAACTGGATGGCGTGACGCTGACCGTGAAGCTGGGCGGCGTGCCGGTCGCCGCGCTGCGGGATTTGACGTTATCGATAGGACGGGGTCGCGTGCTGGGTGTGGTCGGTGAATCTGGTGCGGGAAAAAGCATGCTGGCGCGGCTGATCTCAGGCTTGTTGCCGGGCGGTTTCACGGTGACGGGCGGCAGCATGCACTTCGCCGGGCAGGACATGCTCGCCATGCCGCAAGCCAAACGCCGCGCGCTGCTGGGCCGAAAAATCGCGTTCATCCCGCAGGAACCGCTGACGGCGTTGAACCCGCTATGGACCATAGCCGATACCTTCAATGAACATCTCGCGCGTGTTGGCGTGCCCTCTGACGAACGCTGGGAAACCGCCCGCAAGGCGCTTGAATCGGTGCAACTGCCGGTACCTGCTGACATGCTCAAGCGCTATCCGCACCAGCTGTCGGGCGGGCAATGCCAGCGTGTGCTGATCGCCATGGCCTTCGCGAGCAACCCGGCGCTGCTGATTGCCGACGAACCCACGACCGCGCTCGACGTCATTACGCAAACCCGCGTGATGCGTATGCTCGCGGAACAGCAGCGCGTGCATTCGACCGCGGTGCTGCTGATCACGCACGATCTGCGGCTGGCGGCCCATGTCTGCGACGACGTCGCCGTGATGTATGCGGGCGATCTGGTGGAGTACGGCCCGGCGCGCGATGTCCTCGATGAACCGCGCCATCCGTACACGCGCGCGTTGAAATACGCGACGCCCGATCTCACCGGGCCACGGCGCCGCTTGCCGGTACTCGGACAGCAAATGCCAGGCCTGTCCGCGCTGGCTGGCATCGCCGGGTGCCGTTTCGCGCCGCGTTGCCCCAGCGCAGGTTCCGCGTGCGCCGCTGTGTTGCATGACCGCGTGGCGCCGAACGGACACCGGGTGGCGTGTAGCGAGGCGTGCGAGCATGCACCGCTGGTCGACAATTCGCAGGCGCCGCTGCTGCCGCCTACGCCCGTCATGGGCGTGCAACCGGTGGCGGAACTGCGCGAGGCGTCCCTGACTTACACGAGTCGCAGCGGCGTGTTCGGCCAGCGCAAGATTTCGTTCGACGCCGTGAAGCCGCTGTCACTCCAGATTTTCCCCGGGGAGTTCGTAGGGATCGTGGGGGAAAGCGGTAGTGGCAAGACATCGGTGGCGCGGCTGTTGATGGGTATCGAACAGCCGACCGATGGCCGGGTGATGATCGGCGGCGAAGATTTGACGCGCGGCAACGCGGAGCGCGTGAGGCGTGCGCGCGAGCAAGTTCAGATCATCTTTCAGGATCCGCAGTCGGCGCTGAACCCGCGCCGCTCGGTGGAGCGGCTCTTGACGCAGGCGCTGGAAGCGGCCGGCGTGGCGTCGCTCGATGCAAAGCAGCGGCTCGCCCGCGCGCAGTCGGTGCAACGCGACGTCGGTCTTCCCGCCGATACCCTCACGCGCTTTCCCACGCAGTTGTCAGGCGGTCAGAAACAGCGCGTGAATATTGGCCGTGCGCTATGTGCATCGCCGCAATTGATCGTCGCCGATGAAATCGTGTCGGGGCTCGATGTATCGGTCCAGGCGCAGATCCTGAATCTGCTGCTGGAGTTGCGTCGCGAGCGGCAGATTGCGCTGCTGCTCATCTCGCACGATTTGTCCGTGGTCCGCTACCTGTGCAGCCGCGTGCTCGTGATGCGTCGCGGCGAAGTGGTGGAGCAGGGGCTCACCGAGGAGGTATTCGCCGCGCCGCGTCATCCGTACACGCGCGCATTGATCGACGCGGTGCCGAGCGATCATGCGGGAACGCTATGGCCGCCTGCCGAGCTGGAGGACGCGGCATAAACATCATGCTTTGAGAGGCTGGCTGGGAGACAGCCAGTACAATAATTATTTGCACGGCACTGCCGCCTTCGCGGCGGCGTGCGACCGCAAGACAAGACAATGGAGAACACCATGGCAACCGCCGACCCGACGGTTATCAAGCAGCCGCGACGGACTGCGCTGCGCCCGGCTACATTGATGGAGTCGGTTTATCAGGAAGTCTTGGGCCGCCTTCAGCGCGGTCAGATCGGCCCGGATGACCGCGTGCTCGATTACGAGATCGCCGAGGAATTCGAGTGCACGCGTATGCCAGTTCGTCAGGCGCTGCTGCGCCTCGTGAACGAGGGGTATCTGGTCGGCACCACGCGCGGTTTCGTCACACCGGTGCTGACCGGCGAAGATGTGCGCGAAATCTTCGAAGTGCGCCGCATGCTCGAGCCGGGCGCGGCGGCTGCGGCGGCCGCCGTGCTCACGGATGAACAACTCGCCGGCATGGGCGCGGCGTATCGCAAATGTCGTCGCGCGTTCGAGCGCAAGGACATTGCGCTGATGACCGAGGCCAATGTCGAGTTCCGCGCGATCTGGCTCGAAGGCGTGTTGAACATGCGCTTGAAAGGCACGATCCTGCGCTTCGCCGACCACACACGCCAGGTGCGTCATGGAACCATGACGAAACCGGGCACGATGAAGCTGATTGCCGACGGCATGCAGGTGTTGCTGAAAGGCTTCGTGGATCGCGATCCCATGAAGGTGCGCGCGGCGACCCAAGGTTTTATCGATGACGCCGAGCAGCAGTATTTTCTCAACAGCGACGATGCGGTCTGACACGTCCACGCGATGAACGACTTCGCCGGAGTGTCGATCGTGGCCGCGGTCGAAGTGCCGTACACGCGTCACGCACCGGCCGGCACGAGCACAGCGGGTTTGCTCGCTCAGGCCCTGAAGGCCGCGCTGTTGCAGGCTGAACTGTCGGCGAATGAAGTCGATGGTCTTGGCGTTGCGTCGTTCACCTTGCCACCTGATCATGCGATCGACTTTGCGTGGCGCGCCGGCTTGCGCGTGAGCTGGTGTATGGACGACTGTCACGGCGGCGCGAGTGGGATCAATCTGTTGCAACATGCCGCGCGCGCCATTCAGGCCGGCGACGCGAATGTGATCGTCCTGGTCAGCGGCGATCATTTCGAGGCGGCGGATTTCACGTCTCTCGTCGAGAATTACAACGTCACCACGCGAACGCATCTTCGGCCGTTGAACACGGGCGGTCCGAACCCCTTGTTCGCGATGCTCACGCAACGCCAGATGCGCGCCTCGCAACTGACACGCGAGGATTATGCGGCACTGTGCATTGCGCAACGCGAGTGGGCCTCTGTGAATCCGCTGGCGGTCTACCGTGAGCGGTTGACGCTCGATGCGTATCTTGCCGCGCCGCTCGTGGCCGAACCGTTGTGTCGCTTTGATTGCGTGCCGGTGGTGTCGGGGGCGAATGCGATTGTGCTGACCTCAACGACGCATCGTTGTGCTGCGGGTTCACCGGTTCGCATTCGCGCACTGCGCGCGTCGTATAACGTTGATCATCAGCATGGCGACGGCCTGGTAACTGGCCTTGCAGGTGTTCGTGACGCACTCTGGCGTGACGCGAACCTCCAGCCCGCCGATATGAACCTCGTCTCGGTCTATGACGATTATCCGTCGATGATCCTCGCGCAACTGAACGACCTCGGGTTCGCCGACGATCAGCCCGACTTGCACACGTTTATCCACGAGCGCATTGCGTCACGCCGTTTGCCTGTGAATACGTCGGGCGGGCAATTGTCAGCGGGACAAGCGGGTGCGGCGGCGGGCATGCATGGACTGGTCGAAGCGATCACCCAGCTGCGTCATGAGGCAGGCACGCGGCAGGTGGGCGACGCGCGTTTCGCGGCGGTGAGCGGTTACGGCATGGTGCAGTATCGATACGGCATGTGTGCGAATGCCGTGGTGCTCGAAGGGGGAGCCGCGCAATGAATGTCTTTGCTTGCGTTGCGTGCGGTCATGTCGATTTTCCCCGGCGTTTGCTGTGTCCGTCGTGTGGGCGCGATGAATTCGTCGAGGTGGATGCTTCCAAGGGTAGCGTTGAAGACGTCACGACGTTGCATCATCGGGCGGGGAAGGCCGGAGGGGATATCGCTTACATTGCGACGGTGCTGACTCAAGCCGGGCCGCGCGTCATTGCGCGGCTTGAGCGCTTGCTCGTACCCGGCACCGTCGTCTCGCTTCGTGTCGAAAGCGACGGCGCCATTGTAGGTTTCAGCGACTAACTCACTCGCTTCTTCAACGCCCGCAAGTCAAAACATTCCGGCGCGTTCAATGGGTCCGCGCCGAACGCGGCAAGCTGCGTCTTCTGCACTTTATTCGTCGATGTCACCGGCAACGCGTCCACGAACGCAACATAGCCCGGCGCCTTGTAATACGCGAGCCGCTCCAGGCACCACGTCTGCAACGCGCGCGCGGTCGCTTCACTGCGCAGCGTTTCCGGCGACACGATCACGCAGGCCATCACTTCTTCATCGCGCAGAGAATCGGGCGCGGCGATCACCGCAGTCTGGCGCACATCGGGATGATCGAGCAGGCACGCTTCCACCTCCAGCGCCGCAATATTTTCTCCCGATCGACGGATGATGTTTTTCTGCCGGTCGACGAAATGAAGACTGCCGTCGTCGCCGCGACGCACGATATCGCCGGTATGGAACCAGTCGTGTTGCCACGCGGCTTCGGTTGCAGAATTGTCTTTCAGATAGCCGCGGAAAAAACCGAGGCGCGGATTGGATCCTTCCCGGCGCACCAGCATGTGGCCCGGCACGCCGTTAGCGACTTCGTTGTATTCGGCATCGACGAGTTTCACCTCCATGCCTGGACGCGGCCGTCCGAAACATCGCGAGCCTGCATGGCGCGGTTCCTGGCTCGACGCAATCACCACGGCGCCGCCGGTCTCGGTCATGGCCCACCCTTCGATGAGCGGGAAGCCAAAGCGCCGCTCGAACACCTGCTGTTGTTTCGGATCGACGTTAGCTCCGTAGCCGAAACGCACCGAATGCGTGATGGGTTCATCGGCTTCCATGCCTAGCAAAATCGCGGGCATGACGCCGAGGTAATGGACGATCGTCGCGCCGCTTTGCACCACGTCCGCCCACCAGCTGCGCGGATGAAACCGGTCGAGCTGGATCACGCAGCCGGCGGACAACACCATGGCCATGGTGGAGCAGGCTAGCGCGTTCATGTGGAATAGCGGCAGCGGCGTGATCAGACGTTCGACGCCCGGACGGACTTCGCACAGTCCACCTTCCGTGATGTAAATCTCACCAATCGATAAAAAATAGCGATTGTCGAGAATGCAGCCTTTGGGCTTGCCCGTGGTCCCGGACGTGTAAAGAATGGCGCATTCATCGTCGATGGACGGCGTAGTCGCCGCGTGACCCGTGCTTTCAATCCTGGGTAGCGCAGAGGCGTTCGCATCGGCAACGGGCACTTTGCCATCGAGTGCAGCATGCAGAAGCGACCGCGTCGTATCGATGCCAACCGCCAGCACGATCTCGCTGTGTTCAGCCACATACGCTATTTCATGCGGACGCGAGTCGGCGTTGAGCGGAACCACGCTGATGCCGAGTGCATTGAGCGCGAAGAAATGAAAGAAGAAATCCGGCCGGTTGTCGAGCAGCAGCGCGACGCGCATGCCTGCGCGATAGCCCGCATCGCGATAGCGCCCGACCTGTTCTTCGATCCGCGCCAGCGTTTCGCCATAGCGCAACGTCAGCGGCTCCGGCGTTGCGTAATGCTTGCGAGCGGATGCAGGAATATGCAGAAAATCGTTGTCCGGATACTGCAGTGCGGTTTGCCTGAAGGCGAGATAGGGCGAAGTCGATGTCATAAGGCGAGAGTGATGTAACGCATACGGACAAGCGCTTCCCCGAACCAGCCCATGAAGCTCGTTCAGACAAAAGCGCCGTATTCAAATAGCGAGAGGGTCAGTCGAGATCGTTGCGCAAACCGGCTTCGCGCATTAACGGCATGACTTGCTCCTTGGAAATGACATGGATTATTGAAGAATACTGAATTCAGAAAAATCGCATGTCAAGGCTCACGTGCAATGCGTTGTGCTTGTGCGAAAACTGATCGTATTGGGGCACGCGCGCGCCAAATAAAAATCGCGACGATGCAGGGTTGTTCGACGGCGTGCGTCGACGCATCAAAGCCGGCCGTATCGGTTGGATCAGTACGGACGAGCGATTGCAACAAGCGCGGCGCAAGCCCAGTAGAGGCTTGCAGGAAGGACTTCTGCTGAATCGACGCGGCGATCACACCGCCCCTGCGGCTAGCGAATGTCCCATTCGCCATCTTCGGTTTCGTACCGATCGCCCCGCAAAGGGCGAACAAAGCCGACCCATCGGCTAAGCACCTCAGCCTTACATCGCACCTCTACCCGAAAAACAATTTTGGCAAGTTCTTGACGCCCAATTTTTACTGAAATAATCTGAATTCAGAATGTTAATGGAGACACAAAACATTCACGCGTCATGGGACGCTGTCGCCCCGGCGATCCGCGCGGCGTGGCTGGTTCCACCCCGAAGTCACCTGCAAACGAAATCACGACATCAAGAAATCACGTTCTCCACCTTCGATCTTTTAACGGAACCCAAGTGAAAACTCCTTTTATTGCTGCATCGCTCGCCGCGTTGTGCGCGAGTGGCTCCGTGTGCGCTCAAAGCAGTGTGACGCTGTACGGGATCATCGACGAAGGCCTGACCTTCTCGAACAATCAACTTGGCAACAAGGCGTATCAGATGCAAAGCGGCATTTCGCAGGGCAGCCGCTGGGGGATGCAAGGTGCGGAAGATCTGGGTGGAGGCTTGTCGGCGATCTTCCGGCTCGAAAACGGTTTCGACATCAATACGGGCAAGCTGGGGCAACAAGGCCGCGAATTCGGCCGCGCCGCTTACGTTGGTGTGTCCAGCAAGACCCTGGGAACGGTCACGCTCGGCCGTCAAAACGAGCTCATGGGCGACTACGTGGGCCTGTACACCGCGAACGGCAACTGGGGCATCCTGTTCCCGCACCCTGGCGATCTCGACAACACCGGCATCGACTTCCGCATCAACAATGCTGTCCGATACACCTCGCCAATCATCTCGGGCATCCAGGCGTCGGCGCTCTATGGGTTTGGGAACGTAGCGGGTGCGACCAACCGCGACGCGGTCAAGTCGGTCGGCGTGAAATACGCGGGCGGTCCGGTCGCACTGGCAGCGGCGTATACATCGATCGATCACCCAGCCGAAGCCGTGCCCGAAGGCGTGTGGACGGCGACCAACGCGGTCGATGGGAACTATGGCCTTGCTGCGTCGAAGTATCAGTCGTTCGGTATCAGCGGCCAGTACTCGTTCGGCAACGCAAAAATCAGCGCCGACTACACGAACACGAAATTCCTTGGACTGGACCCGACTGTCGGCGCCAACATCAGCGGCCATGTGACGTTCAACATTTTCGAAATCGTGGCGAGCTACTTCGTGACACCGTCCGTGCAACTCGGCACCGGATACAGCTATACGCAAGGTCAAGTCTCTGCGACTTCGAAGAAGCCGAAGTATCACAATGTCGATGCCATCGTCGACTACTTCCTGTCGAAACGCACCGATACCTACTTGCAGGCCACTTACATGCACGCTGCCGGTGACGCTCAATACGCCGATCTCGCGCCGGTTTTGCAGCGGTCGAGCACGCCCAATCAGATTGAAGTGCGATTGGGGCTGCGTCATCGTTTCTGAGTGTTAATTTCTGAGCGTTAATAATGCATCTTCACGCGTGCTACGAGCCAAGGTTGCGGCACGCTTTCGTGCATCTTCATCCGGCCAGATGCCGGGACACAGGAGTATCGATGGATAGTTTCGAGATCGACGCGAAGCGCAGGCAATGGTTGTTGGGCTCGCTGGCCGCAGGTGCTGGCCTTATCCTGCCGTGGGACTTCGCTCGTGCACAGGGTCAGGCAAGCGACGACGTATTGAATATCGCTTACATCTCCGACGTGCCGACCTGGGACCCGACCGCGATCACGGTGCCGCAGGCGCAGTCCATCTACGAGACCGTCTTCGATTCGCCGTTGCGCTACTCGCCGAAGCTGGCGCTGGAAGCGCGCCAGATCACGGCATGGAAGTGGCAGGACAAGACCGACCAGCGACTCGAAGTCACCTTGCGCGACGACATCCTGTTTCATGACGGCTCGAAACTCACGACCGCCGACCTGAAATACAGCCTTCACGATCGTCCGTCCGCCGACAAGAAACTGGCTGTCGGCGGCATGTTCCAGACGCTGAAGGACGTCGAGATCATTTCGCCCACGCGCGCCGTGCTCGTGTATGCCAAACCGACGCCGGCCGCGCCGATCTATCTTGCGTTCCTCGCCGGTTATATCGTGCCGAAGGCGTACATGGAGAAGGTCGGCACCGATGGTTTCCTGGCGAAGCCGATCGGTGCGGGACCGTACAAGCTGGTCGACTATCAACGCGGTTCGCGCATCGTGCTCGAAGCCTTCGATAAATACTGGGGCGGCGTTCCGGCCATCAAGAACGTCACGTTCCAGATCACGACGGAACCGTCGGCGCGCGTGGCCGCGGTCGAGTCCGGACGCGCGGGCGTCGCCGTGCAGATTCCGCTGCGCGAGGCGCAGCGTCTCGCGAAGACGCCGGGCATCACGACGAAGGTCTATCCCTACAGCGAAATCTACATGCTGCGCATGCCGAACTACGTCAAGCCGTTCGACGACGAAAACGTGCGCGCAGCCATGCATTACTCCATCGATACCGCCGCGCTGTCCAAAGCGTTCTACGGCGGCGAAGCCGTGCCGTTGTCGGTCACGGCCACGCCCGGTTCGCCTGCGGACGTGCCGGGTTTCAAGATCGGCTTCGATCCGCAACGCGCGATCGCGGCGCTGGCGAAATCGGGTTATGGTCCGAACAAACCGGTGAAGGTGCCGTTTCTCACCACCAACGGCACGTTCCCGAGCGACTATGACATGGCGCGCGCTATCGCCGGCATGTGGCAGCGCGTGGGCATTCAGGCCGACCTCACGCAGACCACGATGGCGAAGGTGATCGGTGAGATCCAGGCGACGAAGATGAGCGGCGTGCTGCTCTATAGCTGGGCCAATTCGACCGGTGACCCCGAGAACTACACGGGCCGCATTCTCGACCCGCGCCTGCGTTTTTCCGCGTGGAAAGACGATGCGCTCGCGCCGCGCGTCGAAGCGCTGATGACTGAAGTCGACGAACAAAAGCGCATGGCGGGGTATCGCGCGCTCAGTCAGGAGGCGTCGGAGAAATCGTGGGTCGTGCCCTTGCTGCAGGCCGTGACCACGATTGCGTATCGATCGAATATCGACGTGAAGACGTTCGATAGCGGCTATATCCTGCCTGTCGAATACAAGCGTAAGTGATATCGGGTTCCTCGACTCGAGTCCCTCGAATCGAGTCCCTATTAACCAGGAGCATGCGATGCAGATTGAAGATTCCGTCGCCTTCGTGTCAGGCGCCAATCGCGGCGTGGGCGCGCGCTTTGTCACGAGCCTGCTCGAAGGCGGCGCGCGCAAGGTGTACGCTGCCGCGCGCGATTGCGCAGCCCTTGCGCCGGGCGACTCGCGGATTGTCCCGATCACGCTCGACATCACGGATCCCGAGCAGGTGGTGCAAGCCGCCGCCGCGGCAGGCGATGTCACGCTGCTGATCAACAACGCCGGCATCAACCGGCTCGAGCGAGCCATTCTTCCCCGCGACCACACCGCTGCCCGCGCCGAAATGGACGTGAACTACTTCGGCACGCTGGCCATGTGCCGCGCGTTCACGCCCGCGCTGATCGCCAATCGCGGCGCGGTTGTCAACATGCTGTCGATTCTCGCGCGCGTCGCCTTGCCCATGATGGGTTCGTTGTGCGCGTCGAAGGCGGCTGCGTTACGCATGACGGAATGCCTGCGCGCCGAACTCGCGGAACATCACGTACGCGTACTCGCCGTCTTGCCCGGTGCGATCGATACCGACATGAGCCGCGACTTTCCGCCGCCAAAGCTTGCGGTGGACGAAGTGGTCGATGCCGTGTTCGCCGCGCTCGCGAACGGTCCCGACGAAGTGTATGTTGGCGGCATGGCGCAAGGCGTCAGTGCGGGTCTCGCAGCCGATCGCGATGCAGTACAAAAGCAGTTCGCGGGTTATCTTTGAACGTCGAACAAGGAGAGAGATGATGAGCGGTCAAACAATACAGGTGACGGCGTACGACGGCGGCAAGTTCGCGGCGTATCTCGCGAAGCCGGCGCAAGGGTCCGGTCCCGGCCTCGTGTTGCTTCAGGAGATTTTCGGCATCAACGGGTACATGAAATCGATGGCCGACCGCTACGCCGAGGAAGGCTACGTGGTGCTCGTTCCGGATTTATTCTGGCGCATGAAGCCGGGCGTCGAGCTCGGCTACAGCGAAGCGGATTTCAAGGAAGCGCTCGGTTACAACGAAAGGCTCGACGAAGAGAACGCGGTCAACGATATTGCCGCGAGCCTCGCCGCAATTCGCGCATTGCCCGAGCAGGCAGGCAAGGTCGGCACGATCGGTTACTGCCTGGGCGGCCGTCTTGCGATGCTCGCAGCCGCGCGCACCGATGTAGATTGCGCCGTGAGCTACTACGGCGTGGGACTCGATGCATACACGAGCAAGATCCCGGCGATTCACTGTCCGATGATCTTCCACTTCGCCGAGAACGACGTGATGACGCCGACCGCATCGCGTGAAAAGATCATCGCAGCGCTGAAAGAAAAACCATCGATTGAAACCTATGTGTACCCGGGTTGCGATCATGCATTCGCCACGCCCGAGCGCGAGCACTTCGACAAACCCGCGGCCATGATGGCGTATTCGCGGACCATGGCCATGCTGCGTAAAGTCCTCGGTCCCGTGTACGACCTGAACCAGCTTTGGGAGATGCATTGCTACTACGAATTCGGCACGCGCGACGTCAATGCCGTTATGCCGACGATGGTGGCGCAGCCTTACGTCAACCACGTTCCCACGATGACAGGCGGCGTCGGCCATGACCAGCTCAAGCGTTTCTACAAGTACCATTTCGTCGATTCGAATCCCGCCGATACGCGTCTGATTCCGGTGTCGCGCACTATCGGCGCGGATCGCGTGGTCGACGAATTCGTGTTCTGTGCGACGCACGATCGCGAAATAGACTGGCTATTGCCGGGGCTCAAGCCGACCGGGAAGTACTTCGAAGTGCCCATGCTCGCGGTCATCTGTTTTCGCGGCGACAAGCTGTACAACGAGCATATCTACTGGGACCAGGCGTCCGTGCTGGTGCAGATCGGCGTGCTCGATCCGACAGGCTTGCCGGTTGCAGGCATTCAGACCGCCAAGAAGATGGTCGATGAAACTTTGCCGACGAATACGTTGATGCCGAACTGGGCGTCGAGTGAAGGCAAGCCAGTTTGATTGGGGAAAGGCGACGGGATCAAATGGCCCGTCGCTTGAGATTGAGAGGCGAACACTTCAGCGCATGAACAAGCCACCGTTCACATCCCAGCAAGCGCCGTTTGCGAAGTACGCATTCTCCGCGGCGAGCGTGACTGCCACATCGGCGACGTAATCGGCCGAGCCAAGACGTCCGCCTTGAATGCTCGCGATGACCGCGTTCAATTTGTCGGCGGGCACGCTTTCATGAACTACGGCCAAGTCCATCGGCCCGGGCGAAATCGCATTAACTGTGACGCCGTGCGATGCGAGGTCACGGGCGAACACCTTGGTAAGCGTGATGACGCCGCCCTTCGATGCCGCGTAGTGCGCACCCGTTGCAGAGCCCCCGTTCTGCCCCGCGAGCGACGCGATATTGACGATGCGCCCGGCGCCGGCATCGGCGAAATGCTGACCGAAAACCTGGCAGCCGAACAACACGCTGCGCAGATTCACCTGGATCACGTGGTCGAATTGCTCCGCAGTGATTTCCATCACCGGCACGACCTTCGATGCCCCCGCGTTGTTGATCAACGCGTCGATGCGTTGCCACTTGTTCAGGATCGCATCGCGCGCGGCTTCGAAATCGGCCTTCGATGT
Organism: Caballeronia mineralivorans PML1(12); assembly: GCF_001028175.1. Classification (GTDB taxonomy): domain Bacteria; phylum Pseudomonadota; class Gammaproteobacteria; order Burkholderiales; family Burkholderiaceae; genus Caballeronia; species Caballeronia mineralivorans. Next base: position 46,694 of record NZ_AEJF01000152.1, on the reverse strand, counting down.
CACGTCGAGATTCAACGCAAACGCCGTCGAATGATCGGCGCTGAGTTCGCTCGCCAGGTCCTGCGCGGCGTTGAAGGCAATGTCGCCGATCGCCACGCGATATCCCGACTCGTGAAAGCGCCGCGCAATGACCGCGCCGAGACCCCGCGCCGCTCCGGTGATGAGGACAACCCTATCCGGCATGCTGCCTCCTATCATTGAGCGAGCGCGCCTTCAAAACAAGCCTCGAAACAAGCTTCAAAGCACGCAGCGATGGCGCACACGAGTTCGTCCGCACCCCTGCGCCCGACGATCTGCAACCCTGCACGCAGAGGCGAACCGGCTATTGGCAGGGGCAGGCTGAGCGCCGGATGACCGCTAAGATTGAACGGCCGGATCAAGGATGACATGGCAATCACCGGTGTGCCGTTTCTCGCCGCCTCGAGTGTGATCGGCAGCGCGGGCAGCGTCGGCAGCACGATGGCGTCGACGCTTTGCAACGCATGATCGACCTCGGCGGTGAAGCGGGCGCGCACCGATTCCGCGACGACCAAGTCCGCCTCTGTTGTCTTCGACGCAGCGCGCAGGCGTGCGTCCAGATCCGCACCGAGCTTGCCGGTCTCGAGCAGATGCCCGAACGCTGCCCATGTTTCGGCGTTGATCACGGTCAGGCCTGCATCGAAAGCGGCACGCAAGTTGAGCAATTCGATGCTTCGCGATGCAAAGCCCGCTAGCGATGGAGCGTTTGTCACGGCGTCGCTGATCTCGCGGGTTGCATCGACGGACGCCACGCCGATCCTGAGCGAAGACGGCAACGTGTTCGCCACGCCTTCATCGAAACCGGGAGCGATAGCCGCCATCACGTCGATCAGCGTCAGCATCTCGCGCGCAAACGGTCCGACACAATCGAGCGTAGTCCGTGCAGGCGCGACGCCGCGTCGCGACACCCGCCCAAACGTCGGCTTCATGCCGATCACGCCGCAGCACGCCGCCGGACCGCGCACAGAGCCGCCGGTATCGGTTCCAAGCGCCGCACTCGACAGATGCAGCCCGACCGCCGCAGCCGATCCGCTCGACGAGCCGCCGGGAATGAGCGTCTCATCTTGTGGATTATCGGGTGTGCCGGTGTAGTCGTTGATTCCGGTCATGCCGAACGCCAGCTCGTGCATGTTGGTCTTGCCGACCACTCGCCAGCCCTGCGCGAGCAGGCGGTCCACCACCTCCGCATGACGTTCCGCCGGCGGCGCGTCTGCCAGCGCGCGGCTTGCCGCCGTCGTCGGATAACCCGCGACGTCGATGGTGTCCTTGAGCGCAATGGCCGGGCCGTCGGCGTCGCCAAGCGTAAATTCGCTGATGAATTCGTTCATTGCCGAAGGGTGCCGAGGGCGCCGGCGGGAGAGGGATGAACCTGCCAGGGGGCATCGAACAGGCGCTGCGTACGGAAATGCCTGATGAGCCAGCTCTTGCCATCGGTGGCCGGCACGAAATCCACTTCAAGTCTCGCGGATATCAACTCGGCGCCTCCCGTCACATAGCCCGATGCCTGCAACATGATCCAGCGTCCCGTGGCATGCGCCGCGCGGGCGTCGACATCGATTGTTTCCGATGTCAGGAAGTGCGTGTTGACGCGGAAATGCGGCGTGGGCGGCAGATAGCGCGCGAGCATCGCGACGATCGATTCGCGGCCGGTGAGCGCGCCGAACTTTTCTGCGTACTGCGGACCAACGCCTTGCCATACGGCATCTTCGCTGAACAGCGCGGCAAGCGTCTCGTTCTGTAAGCCGCCCGATGGAACGTCGCACAGCGCCATGTATCGCGTCATGGTCCGGCGTACCGCGCGCTCAGCCTCGAGCACGGCGAGCCGGGCGGTCATCTCGGCCAGCGTCGCTTTCATCATCTCGTTCGACGGCTCGTTCATGTCGGGTTCGGCACGGTCAGTGCGCGGCCTACGCGGGCTTCGATCTTGCCGTAGCGCCACAGGTTGTATTCACCCACGGGCGTGCTCCGGTACAGGTTGCAGACGGCCGCCGCTGTGTCGAAGCTAGCGACATCGGCCATGATGTAGAAGGTCCACGGCGCACTGTCAGCCTGACCCACGACGAGCCGGTCGTCGTCCATGATGCCGAGGACCTTGACCTCTTCCATGGCCTCGATGCTCTTCAGCATGACGCCATACGCTTGCCAGACCGCGCTGATCTGCTCGCGCGGAAGGTCGAAGAAATTCTGGGTCACGCCGCAGCAAAACAGTACGCGCAGAGGCAGCGATACGTTGTCCGTCATGGTGGATTTCTCCCGGGAGTGCACTAGAGCAGGAAACCGATCGCGCTGAGCGCGTCGGTGGAATCGATCAGCCTGACAACCTTCTGCTCGATGCGCGGTTCACCGTCTGACAGGTTGATGCGATGCTCCACGTCCGCCGCAAACAGCGTGGCGACACCGCGCTTGTACGCCACGACCACCTGCGCGGAGCGTACGTCGACCGTGTCCGCCGAGTCACTCGAGATTGTGAAACGCGACACGGTGCGTACCGTGCGCGCGGCGTCCGTGACGGACGGTGAATAACCCGAGCTCAGCCGTTGCACGCGTAAGGCTCGCATGTGGCGATCGTCGTAGACGTAGTTCAGTGTTGTTGCGAAGTCGGTCGCCGCCGGGTCGATGGGAACCACGTAGAACCCGTCGGATGACCACAGTTCCAGCCACGCGCGATAATCCTTTCGATCCAGCAGTTCGGCTTCGCGCCAGATGAACTGCACGGCTTTCGCAAACGCGGGCTGCATGAAGAGGGCGTTGGTATCGTCCATGTTATTGCTGCTCCATCATCTCGCGCCATTTCGCGTAGGCGGCGCGCATGCCGGTTTCGTCGGTGGCATGTGCCGTTTTTTCGCCGTTCGCCGCCGTGGTTTCGCGGTTCAATCCGCGATTGACGAGGATCGGCACATCGGGTCCGGCATGCGAGCCGCGCTGCACGCGCTCCCACGCTTCGGCGTCGTCGGGGCTGCCAAAACCGAATGGGCCCTGGAAATGTTCATGCACGCGCAAGCGCGCCCGGTTGGCTTCCTCGGGGCCGCCGTCCATGCCGAGTGCAACATGACGGATCTCGGTTTCCTCGACGGAAATGGGCCGCAGCACGCGGAAAAACGCCATCGACAACGCCAGGTTGGGAAACAGGTTCAGATTGAAGCCGACGCCCATCAGCGAGCGCACGATTCGCCTCACCTGATCGGGCGGATAGTCTTTCGCCAGAGACTCCGCGAGGGCCTCGTAGCGCGCCGGAATAGGCGCGCCGTTGTCTTCGTCCAGGTCGACGATCTCGGGCACCAGGACAGCAAGACTATGGCCGTTGCCAAGCGAGCGGCAAAACGCTTTGTCGCTGGTCATGAAGCTGGTAATGGCGGCAGCGGTTTCGTCGTCGATGGTCTTCATCCATGACTTGTGGACGACCGGGAAGTGATACAGGTCGGTCGTGTTTTCGAGCTGGATCTTCCAGTTGCCCTTGAACTTGAACTTGTGTTCGCCGTTCGCCTTGACCGGATATCCCGCGCCCTGTTTCATGAACAGGTCGATCCACGGTTTCGCTCCGCCGAGAAAATCCTCCAGCGGTTCGATCGACTGGTCGAAGCTCGCGAAAATCAGCCCCTGATAGACACCGACGCGCAGGCTTTTCAGCGGCAGTTCGGTTTTATCGACGATACCTTCATAACCGTCGCCATAAGGCAGCGCGCGCAGTGCGCCGTCGAGCGCGTACGACCAGCTGTGATAAGGGCAGGTAAAGCCGCGCGCGTTGCCCTTGTGCTGCTCGCATACGGTGGCGCCCCGATGGCGGCAGCGGTTCTCGAGCACATTGATTGCACCGGTCTTGTCGCGGACAACGATCACCGGTTGGCGTCCGATTGTCGTTGTACGGAAGTCGCCCGGCTTCGGGAGTTCGCTTTCATGGGCAACCCAGATCCACGTCTTGTAGAAGATGCGTTCGAGCTCTGCTTCGAAAATCGCAGGATCGTTATAAAGCGACGGCGAAACGCGGTCGGCTTCGGCACGCTTGTAGAGCGCGCTCGTGTCGATGGCCTGAGAGGCCGTGTGGGGGAAATCGCTCATCGATGACCTGAGTAGAGTGGAGGGCCGTGACGCTAGTTATGAATCGAAGTGTCGGGCGCTGGTGCCCATAGGTCAAATTCATCTAAAATCGGTAGGTTCATCAATGCGGCAAATATCATGACCTCTATCGATCACGTCGACCTCAACCTGCTACGTGTCTTCAACGCGATCATCGAAGAACGCAGCCTGACGCGCGCGGGGCAGCGGCTGGCGTTGTCGCAGCCGGCGGTCAGCTATTCGCTCGGGCGGCTGCGCACGCTCTTCGACGACCCGCTTTTTATCCGCACGCGCGTTGGCATGCAGCCGACGCCAATCGCGCTCGAACTGGCCGCCATCGTGGCGCGGGCGCTGGATACGGTGCGCGAAGCACTGCGCTATGCAGAACGCTTCGATCCGAGCATCAGTACGCGGACCTTCAGGCTGTCGTTATCGGATGCGGGGGAATTGGCGTATCTGCCGCCGATCTGCGCGGCGTTGCAACGGCTTGCGCCGCGCGTCAAGTTGCGTATCGAGCCGACGCCCGTGGAGGAGATTGAAGAAGCGTTGAGGGTAAGCCGGCTGGATTTCGCGATCGGCAATTTGCCGGAGCTCACGGCGCGAACGCGCCATCGGCTGTTATTCGAGGAGACCTATGTCTGCATGACGCGCAAGCGCCGGGGGTTGCCGAGCGGCGCGCAAATCGGCCTGGCCGCGTTTACCGAAGCGCCGCACGTGCAAATATTGTCGGTCGAACACAGTCACCACGCACTGGAAGACGCGTTCCGCTCGCAGGGCGTCGGGCGCAATACACTGCTGGAATTGCCGCACTTCGTCGCATTGCCCAGCGTGCTCGCTGTCACGGATTACTACGCGACCCTGCCGCGCCGGCTAGCCCAGATCTTTAACCGCGATGGACGCTTTCGGGTCTACGAATTGCCGGTGCAATTACCCGGTGCGACCGTCACGATGCATTGGCACGAGAACTTCGACAACGACGAAGGCAACGCCTGGCTTAGAGAACTGCTGAGCGAGATGGTGCAGACCTTCGATCAGTTTCCGTAGGGCGGCGCTAGAGGTCGAGGACGAGAAGCGGAGACCGTGAACGCGAGACGCAGCAGCAAATGACCGCACCGCCCGCGCGCTCCGCTTTGCTCAGGCATTGATCGCGATGCTCAGGCTCGCCGCTGACGACATCGACCATGCAGGTGCCGCAAATGCCTTCGCCACATGACGTGTCGATAAGGATGTCGATGGACGCAAGCGCCTCCACGATCGACATGCCCTTGTTCACCCGCACTCTGGATCCCGTGCTGACGATTTCCACTTCGAAGGAATCGCGAGCAGGCGCTATGGCGGCGGTCGCAGCGGGATCGGCGGCAAACCGTTCGAGATGTATTGATTCAGCGGGGACGTATCGTTCCGCAACGCTCACCACTCTGTCCATGAACGCGCCCGGGCCGCATGTGTAGAGGTGGGCGTTGCGGTTCACGCCCACGAGACACCCCATGACTTCGGCATCGACTCGATCCGGATCGACGCCGCAGTGAAGCGCCACGTGATCGGCGAATGGCGGTTGCGAGAGCAACGGGAGGAATGCCGCGCTGGCGTGGTCGCGAATGAAATAGTGCAGCTTGAATGAGGCTTTCTGGCGAACCAGGCGGTACGCCATGCTGAGTAGCGGCGTAATGCCGATCCCGGCCGCGATCAGGATATGTTCGGTGGCCGTTGCGTCGAGGCGAAACAGGTTGCGCGGCGGCCCGATTATCAAATGCGTGCCAGCCTCCACGTGGTCGTGCAACGAACTCGATCCTCCACGCGACGCGTCTTCGCGCTTGACCGCAAAAAGATGCTGCTCCAGGTGATCCGGGTCGCCACACAGCGAGTATTGCCGCGTGACGCCGGAGGGACTGGTTACGTCGATGTGAGCGCCCGGCTCGTACGCGTCAAGCGGCGCGCCGTCGACGCGCGAGATGGCGTAGGAGCGGATGCCGGGGGCCTCGTCGCGCACGGCATTGACGCAGACGGTGATCAGGGAAGAACTCATGGCTTGTGGAGGCTGTTTTACGATTGACGCGCGGTACGGCATCAAGGGATTTGGCCGGAGCGCGCTGTAATGGAAAATACAGGCAGATTCCACATAGGCCAAATCGATAATAAATTGATCGTGGTATCAGTCCAGTTTATTTTTATCGAAGATAAGGCTTACCGTGCAGAAATGCAAAAAGCCGATGCCGGGAGAACGCAAGTTCTCCCGGCATCGGCTTTTTGCACTCTTTGGCGTTACGACGGGAGCGGATGTTGATCGATCGCTCCCGGCCGTACGGCCTCGGAATTATCTATGCGAGTAGGTCGACAGTTCGTTGCTCGCGCGGACACGGCTGCCCGATTGCGATTGCGTGTCTTGCACGCCGCCGTACGACTTTGCGTCGGTGTTAGCTTGTGCGTTTTCCGCCGCAACGGTTTGTGCGCTTTGGCCGCGTTGCGATGCCGGTGCGCCGACGAGCGGGTTGTACGAAGGTGCCGGGCCGTAGCCGCTGCTTGCGAATGCCGGCGCTGCCAAGGCAGCAGAAGTGGCGATCAACAACGTGGCGATAAGATTCTTGTTCATGATGCGCTCCGATTTGCTTGGGTTTTAAGGGGCGCAGTGGCTGGCTTTTGTTGCTCACTGCGTCGATGAAATGCAGTGTATACCCTTACTATCGAAGTATTGTCTCGATAGTTTTGAATTAACTATTCGGGATCGGTGAATAATCAGATGCGGGTTTTTGCGTTCGCCCGGCGCAAGCAAGCTAATCGTGCAGCGTATCAATGATGGCCGCGGTGATCCCGCTGCGCCCATACGACGCCCTCTCGATCATCCCGACCGTCCGCAGAATCGCCGGCTGTGCAATCGAAATCAGCCGCAGCGACGGATCCGTCTGCCACCCCGCGCGATGCAGTTGCGGCAACACCGTCACCCCCACGTTCTTCCTCACCAACGCGACAATTGTCTCGATGGAGTTCAGTTCCAGATACTCGTTCACCTCCAGTCCGAGCGCCGTCAGTGCCTGATCCACGACCACGCCCGTGCGCACCCGCCGGTCGAAACGCAAGAAACCGTATGAGGCAAGGATCCGGCGTGGATCCGTATCCGTGATCTCGCGGCTCACAATAAGCATCAGTGGCTCCGTGTATAGCGGCGTCCACTTGAGCGTGTCAGGCAGGGTTTGATCGGGCCGCGCCACCACCGCCGCAATGTCCACTTCCCCTTGCTCCACCATGACTGTCAGCTCATCCGAGCGGGCGGACAACAAACGGACATCCAGCCCAGGGTGTGCTGTCTTTAGCCGGGCGACGCCCAACGAGAGCGCACCAATCACCGAGACAACAGCGCCGATCGCCACGGGCCCCTGCATGGACCCAGCCGGCGTGGCTTCCAGTTCATCAAGCAAATCCAGTATCTGCTCGACCTTCGGACGAATCTCGTGCCCCTGCCGGCTCAGCACGATCTGGCGCGCGCTGCGGTCAAACAACTGGCGGCCAAGCGCCTGCTCCAGCCCGCGCATCTGCAAGCTGACAGCCGCCTGGGTGAGCGCGACCTTGTCGGCGGCGGCCGCGAACGAGCCGGTCCGCGCAACCGCTCGAAACGTCTTCAGCATTCGAATAGTCGGCATTGGTTATTCAAGAGAAAGTTAAGCATCAAAAAGAAAGTTTAATATTTCCTGATGCATCCTGACCGACATAATTACTTATGAAAATTTCGTGACTCGCGAGTCGCCGTTTTGCGGCAACCAGCCCGCAACCGAATAAGGGCTCCGGCTCGCCGCCCGTTTTGCCACGCAGCGGAGTATTGGAATTTGTCGACGTTAAACAAGCTGCCTGTGAATCAGCCTGATCTCCCCGATCAGGTGAATCAACCTGCCAAGCACCCCGTACTCGAAGTCAGCGGCTTCTCGCTGAAATTCTCACGCGCCGCGCACGTCCCGAATCTCGTCGAGGACGTCTCGTTCTCCGTGAACGCGGGCGAAACGCTGTGCATCGTCGGGGAGTCGGGTTGCGGCAAAAGCGTCACGTCGCTGGCGTTGATGGGTTTGTTGCCGAGCCCGCCGGCGAATATCGTCGCGGGAAAGGCGATGTTCGACGGCCGCGACCTCTTCAAGCTGACCGAACGCGAACTCGCCGATATCCGTGGCAACCGGATGTCGATGATCTTCCAGGAGCCGATGACCTCGCTCAATCCCGCGTTCACCATCGGGCATCAGATCGCGGAATGCGTGCAAAGGCATCGTGGATTGAAGGGCGCGGCGGCGCGGAAGGTTGCGCTGGATATGCTGCGCCTCGTGCGCATTCCCGCGCCGGAAACGCGGCTCGATGCGTATCCGCACGAGTTGTCGGGCGGCATGCGCCAGCGCGTGATGATCGCCATGGCGCTCGCCAATCGCCCGCAATTGCTGATCGCCGATGAACCCACCACCGCACTCGATGTGACCATCCAGGCGCAGGTTTTATTGCTGGTGCGCAGCCTGCAGGCCGAAACCGGCACGGCGATGGTGTTGATTACGCACGACCTTGGCGTCGTGGCCGAAGTGGCCGATTACGTCGCGGTGATGTATGCGGGGCGGATCGTGGAATATGGCTCGGTGAATGAAATCTTCGATGACCCGCAGCATCCTTACACCATTGGTTTGATGGGCGCGATTCCATCGGTGGGGAAGCGCGAAGGCGCGTTGGCGACTATTCGTGGCTCGGTGCCATCGCCGGAGCAAATGCCGAAAGGTTGCAGGTTCGCGCCGCGTTGTCCGTTCGCCGAGCAGCGATGTATCGATCAAGTGCCGCCGGATAAAGTAGTCGACGGCTCGCACCGGGTGGCGTGCTGGGTCGCGCCGGTTGAAGCGGTCGCTTTGAGCGAGGCCACCGCATGAACCCCATTATCGAAGCGCAAGAACTCACGAAGCACTTCGGCGGCACCAGAAACATGTTCACGCGTGCGCCAACCGTCTACGCGGTCAACGGGGTCTCGTTCTCCGTGCAGCAGGGAGAGACTTTCGCCATCGTCGGTGAATCCGGTTGCGGCAAGTCGACGCTCGGACGTCTGCTGCTGCGTCTTATCGATAGCACCGAAGGCCGCGTGATCTATCAAGGCCGCGATATCACGCACCTTGGCACCGAGCCCATGCGCCACCTGCGACGCGAGATGCAGATCATTTTCCAGGACCCGTTTGCATCGCTGAATCCGGGGATGACGGTGGGGCAGATTATCGGCGAGCCCATTGCGTTGCATGGTCTTGCAAAGGGCAGCGCACGCAATGAACGTGTGGCTGAACTGCTGCGCACAGTCGGCTTGCAGCCGGGTTACGCCGAGCGATATCCGCATGAGTTTTCGGGCGGGCAGCGGCAGCGTATCGGCATTGCTCGTGCGTTGGCGGGCGAGCCGAAACTGATTGTTGGCGATGAACCCGTGTCCGCGCTCGATGTCTCCGTGCAGGCCCAGGTGATCAATCTGCTCGAGTCGCTCAAGCAGGAGCTTGGCCTGACGCTGATCATGATCGCGCATGACCTCGCGGTGATCCGCCACATGAGTGATCGCGTGGCGGTGATGTATCTCGGCGAAATCGTGGAATTGGCTGATGTAGACGATCTCTTCGATCAAGCTTTGCATCCGTACACGCAAGCGTTATTGCAGGCGATTCCGGCGAGCAGCCCACAACAGCGCCGCAGCAAACCTTCATTGACGGGCGATCTGCCAAGTCCGACCACGCCGCCTTCGGGCTGCCGTTTTCATCCACGTTGTCCGCACGCAAAAGCGCGTTGCGCCGACGAGCAACCGGTGAGCGAAACCCTGGGAAACGGCCATCGCGTCGCGTGCCATTTCTGGCGCGAGATACAAAACGCGGGCGGCGGCGCGCCGCTGGTTTCCGTCGTCAGCCCGAAGCTCACCGAGCGGCTCGCGGTGTATCGGCAGCGCCAGACGCTGGCCGACAACAGCATTCAAGAACAATCGAACACACGATAAAACGGGGAAATTCAGATGCGAAAAATTCTCTTGGCCGCGGCGCTTGCCGCCAGTACCAGCGCCGTGATGGCTCAGTCGAACTCGACTATCCGGATTGGCTTGCAGGACGATATCGGTACGCTCGATCCGGCACGTAGCGGGCAGGTGGTCGATCGGATTGTGTTCAGTTCGCTGTGCAATTCGCTGGTGGATATCGGCCCGGACCTGAAGATCGTGCCCATGCTCGCCACCTCCTGGAGCATGAGCGCCGACAACAAGACACTCACGTTCAAGCTGCGCCAGGGCGTGAAATTCCACGACGATGAGCCGTTCAACGCCGCCGCCGTCAAGGCGAACCTCGACCGTTCGCGCTCGATGCCCGCGAGCAATCGCAAGAGCGAACTGGCATCGATAGATCACGTAGACGTGGTCGACGACTCCACCGTCGCGATCGTCTTAAAAGCACCGGACGCCGCGTTGCTCGCGACGCTCACCGATCGCGCCGGCATGATGCTCGCGCCGAAAACGCTCACCGATGACGCGGGAGTTTCCACGCATCCGGTCTGCTCCGGTCCGTACAAGTTCGTCGAGCGTGTGCAGAACGACCGCGTGGTGCTGCAGAAATTCGCTGGCTACTGGGACGCCGATAAATACCCGATCCAGAAGGTCATCTTCCAGCCGATTCCCGACAGCACCGTGCGCCTCGCGAACCTGCGTTCGGGTTCGCTCGACATGCTGGAACGTCTTGCGCCTTCCGATGTGGCATCGGTGAAGAGCGACAAGAACCTCAACTTCATTTCGATGAGCGGCTTAGGTTTCTACGACTTGACCTTCAACGTCTCGAACGGACCGCGCGCGCCGAAGGCGTTCAAGGACAAACGTGTGCGCCAGGCGTTCGAGCTTGCCATCGACCGTGACGCGATCAACCAGGTGATCGGTGGCGGAATTTTCGCGCCAATCGGCCAGGCGATACCGACAAACAGCCCGTACTTCGATGCATCGATCAAGACCACCAAACGCGATATCCCGAAGGCGAAGGCGTTGTTGAAGGCGGCGGGTTTCGAGCAACTGAATGTGGAGCTGACCTTCGGCAACAACACGGTATCGAACCAGATGGCGCAGATGCTGCAAGCCATGCTCTCCGAAGCCGGCATCAACCTGAAGCTGCGTCCGACTGACTACGCCGCGGCGCTCAATGCATCGACGAAAGGCGACTTTGAATTGTTGTATCTGGGCTGGTCTGGCCGCACGGACCCGGATGGCAACCTGCATCAGTTCGTGACGTGCAAGGGCAACCTGAACTACGGGCGCTATTGCAATCCCGACGTGGACAAGCTGCTGGACGACGCGCGCGTGAAACCGACGGTCGTCGAACGCAAGCCGATCTACGACGCCGCGCAAAAGCTCCTCGCCGATGAAGACCCGATCATCTACCTCTACGCCCAGCCGTGGCCGTACGCGATGTCCAAGAAGGTGCAGGGCTTTGCGCCCTATCCCGACGGCTTGATTCGTCTGCGCGGCGTGAGCATCAAGGGATAGCACGCTTATGTTGCGAATCATCGCCAACCGCGCGCTCGTAGCCATCCCGACACTGATCCTGGTGTCGATGATGATCTTCGGCCTGCAAAAAATGCTACCCGGCGATCCGGTTCTGGCGATGGCCGGCGAAGACCAGAACCCACAGGTCATCGCTACATTGCGGCTGAAATATCACCTCGATGAACCCGTGCCCGTGCAGTACGCGCTCTGGGTGCGGGACATCCTGCATGGCGATCTCGGCGCATCGCTGAGAACAGATGTCCCGGTGACCAGGCTCATCGCGCAGAAGTTGCCGGTGACGCTGCAACTCGCCATCATGGCGATGATCTTCGCGATCGGCATTGGTTTGCCGCTGGGGGTTTTATCGGCGGCCAACAAGGGACGTGCGCTCGACTACGGCGCAAATGTGCTCGCGCTTACCGGCATGTCGATACCGAACTTCTGGCTCGGGATCATCCTGATCTTTCTGGTATCGGTGAAATGGCAGTTGTTGCCATCGTCGGGATATGTGTCGCCGACCGAGGACTTCTGGTTGAGCATCAAGACCATGCTGATGCCCGCGTTTGTGCTTGGCGCGGCGCTCGGCGCGCAGTTGATGCGCCACACGCGTAGCGCGATGCTGAGCGTGCTGCGCAGCGACTACATCCGGACAGCGCGTGCGAAAGGGCTGTTACGCGGCGCTGTCGTGGTCAAGCACGGCTTCCGTAACGCACTGATTCCGATCGTCACCGTGCTTGCGTTGCTGTTCGGTGAACTGCTCGCGGGCGCCGTATTGACGGAGCAAGTGTTCACGATTCCGGGCTTCGGCAAGCTGGTAGTCGATGCCGTTTTCAATCGCGATTACGCCGTCGTTCAAGGCGTGGTGCTCGTCACGGCGGTGGGATTTATCGTGGTGAATCTGTTCGCCGATGTTCTGTACATTCTGCTCAACCCGCGGCTGAGGAGAAGCTGATGGCGACTATTGCGGAAACTGTTTTGCCGCGTCGTAAGCGCAATCGCGCACTGGGTCGCTTCATGCGCAATCGTGCGGCTGTCGCGGGCGCGGCGATTGTGCTGCTGGTGATACTCGTGGCTATCTTTGCACCGTGGCTCTCGCCCTACGATCCGATTCAGGCGAGCTTCATGACGGTGCGGCAGGCGCCATCGGCTACTCACTGGTTTGGAACCGATGAACTCGGTCGCGACGTGCTCACGCGCTTGCTATGGGGCGCGCGTGCTTCGTTGCTGGCGGGTGTGGTGTCGGTGGGTATTGCTGTGGTGATCGGCGTACCGCTCGGTTTGCTCGCGGGCTACTTCGGCAAACTCGTCGATGGCATCATCTCGCGCTTCACCGACGCGCTGCTGTCCATCCCGTTCCTGATCCTCGCCATTGCGCTCGCTGCGTTCCTTGGGCCCAGTCTCACGAACGCGATGATCGCCATCGGCGTCTCCGCGATGCCGCGCTTCGTGCGCCTCACGCGCGGCCAGGCAATCAGCGTCAAGGCCGAAGACTATGTGGAAGGCGCGCGCGCCATCGGGCTTGGGCACTTCCGCATTATCGTCCGCTATATTTTTCCGAACGTGCTGCCGCCGATCATCGTGCAGGCCAGTCTCACAGTCGCCATGGCGATCATCGCGGAAGCCAGCCTGTCGTTCCTCGGTCTCGGGCAATTGCCGCCCGCGCCGTCGTGGGGATCGATGCTGAACACCGCAAAGGACTTCGTGAGCCAGGCGCCGTGGATGTCGATCTTTCCGGGCATCGCCATCTTTCTGGCGGTGCTCGGCTTCAACCTGCTCGGCGATGGATTGCGGGACGCACTCGATCCGCGTGAGCTTTGAACCCCGTTGAACCCAATACCTTCTTCAATCAAAGAGACGAGTTTCCCATGACCCGCTTCAACTGGCAGAACCCCTATCCCACCCCGCGCTTGCCCGTGTTCGCGCGCAATATTGTGTCCACTTCGCATCCGCTCGCCGCGCAAGCCGGCTTGAGGATGTTGTGGAAAGGCGGTAACGCCGTCGACGCGGCCATCGCTGCGGCGGCTGTGATTACGCTGGTCGAGCCGGTTTCGTGCGGCCTCGGCGGCGATGCGTTTGCGCTCGTTTGGGATGGCACGAAGCTGCACGGGCTGAACGCGTCGGGCGTGTCTCCGGCGGCCTGGAATGTCGATTACTTCAAGCACAAATACGGCGAGCAAGGCGGCCTGGCGAACCAGCCGAAACGCGGTTGGGACGCGGTCACCGTGCCCGGCGTGATCGCGGGATGGGAAGCGCTGCACGTGAAGTTCGGCTCGCTGCCGTTCGGCGATCTGATGGAACCGGCTATTGAAATCGCCGAGCGCGGGCATGCGGTGGCGAACATCGTCGCGTACAAGTGGGCGGCGGCGATCCCGGAGTTGAAAGACCAGCCCGGTTTCGCCGATGCCTTCATGCCGCGCGGCCGTGCGCCGGAGGTCAGCGAACTGATGCGTTACCCGGGTCACGCGAAGACCCTGCGTGCGCTGGCCGAACATGGACCGCGTGCGTATTACGAAGGCGAGATCGCGGAGAAGATCGCCGCGTTCTCGAAGCAGGGCGGCGGCGCGATGACGGCGGCCGATCTGCGTAATTACAAGGCCGACTGGGTCGAGCCGATATCGAAGGATTATCGCGGATATACGGTGCATGAAATTCCGCCGAACGGGCAGGGCATCGCCGCGCTGATCGCGCTCGGTATCCTCGATAAATTCGATGTGAAGTCGCTGGCTGTCGACAAGATCGAGTCGCAGCATTTGCAGATTGAAGCCATGAAGCTCGCTTTCGCCGATGTCTATCAGTACGTCGCCGATCCGCGCTCCATGGACGTCACGCCGGAGCAGATGCTCGACGACGCGTATCTCACCGAGCGCGCCAAGCTTATCGATCCGAACAAGGCGAAGCACTTCGACTTCGGCATGCCGCCGGCGGGCGGGACGATCTATATGTCGGTGGCTGACGAACGCGGCATGATGGTGAGTTTCATCCAGTCGAACTACATGGGCTTCGGCTCAGGCGTGGTCGTGCCGGAGTCCGGTATCGCGATGCAGAACCGTGGGTTTGGTTTCTCGATGGACCCGAAATCCGCGAACGTGGTGGAAGGCGGCAAGCGGCCGTTCCACACCATCATTCCAGCGTTCCTGACGCAAGAGGTGAACGGTACTCAGGAAGCGGTGATGAGCTTCGGCGTGATGGGCGGCGACATGCAGCCGCAAGGCCATCTGCAGTCCATCGTGCGGTTGCTCGACTACGGCCAGCAACCGCAAGCTGCCTGCGATGCCCCGCGCTGGAAGGTCAACCGCGATTTCACCGTCGATGTTGAATCGACGCTTGATCACGAAACGGTGAAGGCGCTAGAAGAGCTGGGCCACACGATCAAATCCGTCGACGATCCTTATATGGACTTCGGTTCGGGCCAGTACATCTGGAAGCTGGACCGCAACGATCCCGAGCGCGGTTACGTGGCAGCCAGCGATAGCCGCAGAGATGGACTGGCGGCGGGGTTCTAAGAAAAGATACGCTTCGTTACCTTTATCGCATTCTGGTAGCACCTGTATCAGCGAGCTCCTCCTACACTCGGTTGCGTAAACAACACGTTTGCACACCATGTGCACGGAGAGACACAATGAATAAGAAGATCCTGGGTGCTGTACTGGGCTTGAGCGCGTTGATGGTGTCAGCGGCGGCGTCCGCTCACGTCGATGTCTCCGTGGGGATCGGCGTGCCGGGTTACTACGCGCCGGCACCGGTGTACGTTGCGCCGCCACCGCCTGTCGTCGTGGGCTATGGTTACGGCGGCTATGGTGGTTATCGCGACGAGGGCTGGCGCGAACGCGAATGGCGTCACCGTGAATGGCGCCATGACGAAGGGCGGGATCACGGCTGGCACGGCGACCACCACGGTGACCGTGATTGAGTTTTGACTGGCGCTCTGATCGGCTAAGGCGCCGGTTGGATCGCGAAATATTCCGCACAAAGAAGGGCCGTTCCGATCGACGTTGGAACGGCCCTTTTCATTGGCGCATGATCGTATGAATTTGTGATCTCCTAGCCCGGCGTCCGGATTTTTGATCCGTTACGTTATCGATCTGTGCTTTTTAAGGAGACGCAATGACGCTGCCCACCTTTTCGATGGTCGATACCGCGCCCACGCCGGTCGGTCCTTTTTCTCACGCAGCCGAAGCGGATGGCTGGGTGTTTCTCACCGGTCAAATGCCGACCGATCCCGCCGATGACTCGAAGCCCTTGCCCGAGGGCGTTGAGGCGCAAACGCGACGGGTGATGGATAACCTGATTCTTGTGCTGCAAGGGATCGGGTTGTCGTTGGATAACGTGGTTAGCGTGCGGATTTTCCTGACTGAATTCAAACGCGATTACGCCGCGATGAACGAGGTTTATAAAGGCTATTTCTTGCCTAAGCCGTTGCCGGCGCGCACGTGTATCGGCGTGACGGGGTTGGCTCGCGATGCACTTGTCGAGATTGATTTTGTCGCCAAGCGTTGAGCCTATCTATGGGCGTTTCGGCGTCGCCGACGAATCCACGTAACGGAAGGTGAGGTTGATCCGTTCGCCGCGAGCTTCCGGTTCCTTCGGCACTCTATGCGCCCAGTCGAGTTGAGTGCGACCCTGCATGATGAGCAAGCTGCCGTGCGTGAGTTGAAGCGCATGCGTCTGGCGGGTTTTGGTATGCCGGAACTCGAAGGTTCGCGTCGTTCCCAAACTCACTGAGGCTATGACCGGTTGTGGCCCCAACTCGCGCTCCTTGTCCGCATGCCAGCCCATGCTGTCCATACCCGTGCGGTAGCGGTTGAGCAACACACTGTTGAAGCGGGTCTTCGATTCTGCTTCTGCCTGTGTTTTTAACGTCAGGACCGTCGGGGTCCACGACTTGGGAATGTTGCGGATGCCGGAGTACACGTAGACCGCGCCGGGGTCCCCCTGCCAGGCCGTCAAGCGCGGGAAGGGCACCTTGCCGGCGGGCGTGTTCATGACGTCCTGCTGCCAGGTGATTTCATCGATCAGCGCCGCTAACGTGTCCGATGCAGTCGCTGCATCCAGCCAGTCTGGCAGCCAGACGATGTCGGGCTTGGGGATGTCGTCGAAGAGGTCGAACATGGCGGCTTTTCGCCTTCTGGGGCGGGGCTGGGTTAGTCACCATAAGTTAGCAGATTGTCAGCCTCGGAGCTTGCGCTCTCATATCTCAATGAGCAAGCTTCGTCACCGTCACCCGCTTCCTCAACACCCGAGCTTGCAGCACGATCACCAGCAACAAAAACACGCCCCGTATTACCGATTGCCAATACGCCGACAGGCTTATAAAACCCAAGCCGTTCTCGAAGTTGAGCAGGTTGAACACCAAACCCAGCAGCGTGACGCCGGCAATCGTCATTGCTATTGATCCTTGTCCGCCGGTCAATAACGTCCCGCCCAACACCACCGCCGATATCGCGAACAACTCCCAGCCCACGCCCTCGTTTGGCTGGCCCGCGCCGAACTGCGCAGCGAGAATCGCGCCCGCTAATCCGGCCAGCAAACCGCTCAACGCATAGACGGCCACCAGCGTCCGGTCCACATTCAACCCCATTAAACGCGATGCTTCTTCGCTGCCGCCTATTGCAAGCGCATGTCGCCCGAAGCGTGTGCTTCTTAGCGCCAGCCAGCCCAATATCGCAGCGACGGCCGCCACGATTCCCGGTATCGGCAGCCCCAATAAATCGCCTTGGCCGAAGTTGCCGAAACTCGAACTGGGCGCGATTGAGACGGCATCGTTATGCCCCAGCAATAACGCCATTCCATGCGCTCCGAGGCTCGTCGCCAACGTCACGATGAACGGCAAGATCCGCATGTGCGTAATGACCAGGCCGTTCAACATGCCGACCGCGAGTCCCGCTCCCGCGCCGGCCAGTACTGCGACCATGCCGCCATGTGGACTTGCCAACGCCGCTACAACACTCGCCAACGCCGCCACCGCGCCCACCGATAAGTCAATGCCACCCGTGATGATCACGAACGCCATACCCACCGATATCAACGCGAACATCGAGTTGTATCGCCAGAATGAATTGATGTTGTAGGCCGATGCAAAGTGGTCGTATCGAAGCACGCCGAGTACGAGCAACGCCGCTAACGCCAACAGAATGGGAAGGTTCTTTTTCACGTCGATATCTCCCTAGCGCTGACGCCGCTGTACATACACTGCGGCAATGATGATGCCCGCTTTCACCACGAGCGCGGCCGCGTCGGGAATGCCGTGGGCGAGGAGGGTATATCGCAGCAACTGGATGATCAGCGCGCCAATCAACGTCCCGACTATGTACGCCTTGCCGCCCGTCAACGCCGTCCCGCCGACCGCGACCGCAGCAATCGCATCGAGCTCGGAACCTACGCCAATCACATTGGCATCCGACGAAGAATTCACGGATATCGATATCAACCCCGCCAACCCCGCGAGCGCTGCGCACAAGGTGTACGCGATCATCTTCACGCGCGCCGTTGGAATGCCGCTCAAGTAGGCGGCCTGTTCGTTGCCGCCCGTCACGAGCAAGTACTGCCCGAATAAGGTCTTGCGCACGATCCATGCAAACAACGCGACGAGCGCGAGCATCAGGAACACTTGCGCCGGTACGCCCGCCACGCGACCCAGCGCGATCCACTGGAACGCAGGGTTGTTGAAGGCTTGCAGGCTGCCATCGGTGAACACTTGCGCAATGCCCCTTCCCGCGATGAACAGCACCAACGTCGCGACAATCGGCTGCACGGCAAGCCTCGTCACGAGGAAGCCGTTGAACACGCCGCAGAGGGCGGCGGCCATTACGGGCAAGACAAAGGCTAATGCAATGCCGAACGGTCCCGCTATGTTCATGAAGATCATCGGCGCGAGCGAACCCGCAATCGCCATCGACGCGCCCACCGATAAATCGATACCCCCCGTCGCCACGACCAGGGTCATCCCAATGCCGACGATCACAATCGTCACCACTTGCGTCAGGTTGACGTTGAAGGTCTGCAGCGACCAGAAGTGCTGCGTGAAGAGCAAGTTGAAGACGATCATCGCGAGCAGCACGGCGATCTCGCGTTGAACCGTGATTCGATACTTCTTCTTCGGCGCTGCTTGTACAAGCGGGGCGGCTGTGGCCGGCTGCGTTTTCTGATTCATGGCTGACCTTCTTTAGCATCGACGGCTTCGGCCAGCGCGGATTCCTCGCCTGATCCGTAAGCGATCGCGTCCATGATCGACGCCTCGCTCATGCGCGCGCCGTCGAGTTCGGCGACGCTCTTGCCATCGCGAATCACGACCGCGCGGTCGGCCACCGCAGTGAGCTCTTCCAGTTCCGATGCCGACAGCAACACCGCCAGCCCCGAGTCGCGCAAGTCGCGGATGATCTTGGCGACATCGGCTTTCGCGCCGACATCGATTCCTCGTGTGGGCTCGTCGAGTAGCAGCAAGCTTGGGTTCGTCGCTAACCAGCGCGCCAGCAAAACCTTCTGCTGGTTACCGCCCGACAATTCCCGAATCGGCTGATCGGGTGAACGCAATTTGATCCCCAGCGATTCGATAAACCGATCCACGATCTCCCGTTGCTGCGCGACATCGACTACGCCGCGTTTTGTCAGCGTACGCAGACACACGAGCGTGAGGTTGTCGCGCACCGACAACTCGGGCACGATGCCATCGCCTTTGCGGTCCTCGGTGAGATACGCGATACCACGCGCAATCGCGTCTTGCGGCGACTTGAACGTGACTGGCTTGCCATTGATGGAAAGCGAACCCCGCTCGGCCGGATCCGCGCCGAACATCAGCCGCATGGTTTCCGTGCGGCCCGAGCCGAGCAGCCCGGCTAGACCGACAGCCTCGCCTGAGTGAACATCGAGCGATACGTCCGTCACCTTCGCGCCCGCACCGATGTTCGTCGCGCTGATCGCCGTCGCCCCGCGTTTCGCGAGATTGGCTTCCTTCACGGCGCTGTCTTCATGCACGACGGCAGCGAGCGTGCGGCCGAGCATGGTGGTCACAAGTTGCAGTTTGTCGAGCGCGGCCATCGGGCTTTGCGCCACGGTCTGTCCATCGCGCATCACGGTGACGCGATCACATAGCGCATACAATTCATCCAGCCGATGCGACACAAAAATCACTGCGCGGCCATCATCGCGCAAACGCCGCACGACGCTGAACAGCAACTCGACTTCGCGTTCATCGAGCGAGGACGTGGACTCGTCCATGATGACCATCTTCGCCTCCGACGATACCGCCCGCGCCAGCGCCACCATTTGCTGAATGGCCGTCGAAAACTCACGCACGGGCTTGCTCACATCGATCTGCAAGCCAAAGGAGTCGAGCAATTCCTGTGCGCGCCGATGAATCGTCTTCCAGTCGATCAAGCCAAACCGGCGCGGCTCGCGGCCCAGAAAAATATTCTCGGCAATCGAGCGGAACGGGACGAGATTGATCTCCTGATAGATCGTGCTAATACCGGCTTCGCGTGCTTCTTTCGGGCTGCGGAAATCGGCTTCGCGACCATCGAAGCGAATGGTGCCGGCCGTGCGCCGATAGGCGCCGGTGAGAATCTTGATGAGCGTCGATTTACCCGCGCCGTTTTGTCCGATCAGCGCATGCACCTCTCCGGCTGACACGGACAACCGCGCATGGCGCAACGCGGCTACGCCGCCAAAGCTGATGTCGATGTCCTGCATCTCGAGCAGCGGCGGGCGGGTCATGGAGGAAGATCCAGATTGCGGCGTGTTCATCTAGCGCGTCTCCCTGGCGTTGGTTTCCCGCGATCAATGCGGTCCATCCGCCGGATACAAAAGAAGCGACGGCCCGCTAAAGACCGGGCGCGCCGCTTCGAACACCTTCGTTGCTCTGTACCAAGCGTCACACGTTCGCTGAAGGCGTCCGCTTAATAGCCGTATTGCATGCTCTGCGCTACGTTGCTTTTATCGTAGAAGCGGTCGGAGACTTTCACCCATGGCGGGATCGTTTCACCCTTCGCGAACTTCTGCGCCACGTCGCATGCGAGCGGGCCGAAGAACGGGCTCGACTGCACGCTCGCACCGAGTTCGCCGGCGGCGATCGCGTCCATGCCGCCCTTCGTTCCGTCGATAGTCACAATCGTGATGTCCTTGCCCGGCTGCTTGCCAGCCGCCTTGATCGCAGCGATTGCGCCGAGCGCCATTTCGTCGTTATGCGCGTAGACGGCGGTTACATCGGGATGCGCCTGGAGCAGCGTTTCCATGACTTGCCGGCCTTTGTCGCGCGCAAAATCGCCGCTTTGCGATGCCACGATCTGCATACCCGGATTCTTCGCGATCAGGTCGTCGAAACCCTTCTTGCGATCGTTCGCAGCGGACGCGCCCGTCGACCCTTCCAGCTCGATGATCTTGGCCTTGCCGCCGGTCGCTTTAATCAGCCAGTTGGCCGCGCGTTGCCCTTGGTCGATGAAATCCGAGCCGATGAACGTGATGTAGTCCTGGCCCGCTTTCGCGACCGATTGATCCACGTTACGGTCGACCAGGATCACGGGAATACCCGCTTTCTTAGCTTGCAACACGATTGGCGCAAGCGGCTTTTCTTCACGCGGCGGGAACACGATCAGGTCGACGTGCTGCGCGATCATGCTCTGGATATCGGCGACCTGTTTCGATGCCGAACTATTCGCATCGGTCATCACCAGTTGCCAGCCGCACTTCGCCGCGATGTCCTTGAAGCTCTTGGTTTCGGCCAGACGCCACGGGTTGTTGCTCTCGGTCTGAGCGAAGCCGACGCGCAGTGGCTTCTTGTTCGCGAGTTTCGGCAGGCCGGCGTCATCGGCGTGGGCGATGCTGAAGCCCACCGACATCGACAGCGCGAGCACGGACGCGGCAAGCACGCGCAACGGGAATTTGCATTTGTTGAAGTTTTCAAGCGACAGCATGTCTTCCTCCGGTATGGATGGTCCTGCTTTTTTAGGTGCTTCGGTCCCGCTCTGTTTTCCGTCTTCTCCGCTCCATCTCAATAAGTCGGCGTGCGACGATTACTTCACCGAATTCTATTATTGATCAATCGCTAATATTATTAATTTCTGGCTGTTTTGCTACGGTGATTACCCTTACCGATGCGCGTTCGACCAACGGTCCATCGAGCTTCACGGTGCGTCGACGAACGGGGGCGCCGGCGGCGCGGTTGTGCTCTTCCTGGAGCAGCGTTTCGACGGCCCATCGGCCCAGTTCGTAGTTCGGCAAGACGACCGTGGAAAGCGGCGGATGAGTATGCCGGGCGATTTCCTGATCGTCGTAACCGAGTATCGATACGTCTTCCGGCACGCGTAGCCCAAGCTGCTTGAGCGCTTCGATCGCGCCGAGCGCCATCAGGTCGTTCGCGCAGAAAATGGCGGTCGGCGGGTTGGATTCGCGCATCAGGGAAAGCGTTTGTTCGAAGCCAGAACCCGAGCTCCAGTCACCCTCACGCACCAGCTCGGCGGCGAATGGAAGATCAGCCGTCGCGAGCGCCATCCGATACCCTTTCAGCCGGTCGCGCGACGCGTCTTGCCAGGGCTCGCCGTTCACATACCCAATTCTTCGATGCCCCGCGTTCAGCAAATATTCCGTCGCGGTATGGCCACCCGCGACCTCGGCCGGAACCACCGATGAAAGCTCTGAATCGCTTGTGTAGCAGTTCAGCAAGACTGTCGGCACTTTTGAAAGCGCAGCCGGAAGCGTCACCTTGCGCGTGTACACGGTTGCGTAGATCACGCCGAGGACGTTCGGATTGGTCAGCGTCGCGTCGAGTACTTGCCGCTCGATTTCCGCGTTGCCATGCGTCGAGTAAACCGCCAGCATCCGGCCGTTTGCGAACGCTGTATCGCGTGCGCCGTCGATGTTCACCACCGGATGCGGACTTGTCGAAATCTCGTCCGCTAAATAAACAATCAGGTTCTTTTCATCCGCCGTGATCGCTGCGTCCAACGGCTCGCGCGTCGTCATCCGGTAGCCGAGATCCTGCGCCGCCTTGAGTACTTTGTTGCGCGTGGTATCGGAGAATTTCGCGCCGGTCGCGTTGTTCAGCACGAGCGACACGGTGGATTGCGACACGCCGGTCAGCTTCGCGATGTCGGTCATCGTCGGACGGCGTTGCGTGGATTTTTTCATTTTTTGAGGCCGCGAAAAGGCGGCGTTGTCGATGCGCTGAAACGTTCTTTGGATGCCGCCGACAGTACCACTAATATTTCCTACCGACAACGCTCCGAAACCACTGATATACATGGCTTTCAACGCGATTAGGCTGATCTAAGTACTATTACTAATAATATTGACTAGCCGATAACGATCATGCGATTCTCGGGGCACACGCGTGGCTGTCGGTTCGATGAAAGCCGCACGTGCCGACCGCGCCCGACTCGCGTGGCGCAACACAAGGAGACGACGATGGCCCGCTACGACGAGCGCGCTCGCGAAACGCTTGCTGAGGATTTCGAACGTGATGGTTTTGTCCTGCTGCCGAGCCATTTCTCGCGTGCGACGCTCGAAACATGGCGCGCGGCTTTCGAGCGGCTGTTTAAGCCCCATGCAGACGCGGCGCAGGAGCAGGGCGGCAGCGGCAATCGCGGGCCGGGCCGGTATTACGTCACGTTGCCGTTCGAAGGCGAATTCGCCGACCCCGCCATTTTTTGCGACGACGACGTGCTGGGGATCGTCGAGCGAATCGCCGGGCCTGATCCGGTGATGTGTCAGCTCGCCACCGATACCCCCGTGCGTGGTTCCGACTTCCAGGGCTGGCATCGCGACACGCCACCTTTGTTCGATGACTTCCCCGAAACACCGTCGTTCCAATTGGCGGTGAATTTTCCGCTCGTTGATGTAGATGAACGAAACGGCTCGCTGGAAACGACGCGCGGCACGCATCGGATATCGCGGCAGGAGGCGCTTGCGGGTTTGGCTCGCGGCAAGTTCCCGGCTGAACGTGTCCCGATGCAACTCGGCGACGTGATGATCCGCGATGTGCGCGGGTTACATCGAGGAACGCCGAATTTCACGGATACCCCGCGTCCGATGGTCGTTATCGGTTATAGCCGCTCGTGGTATTTCCGGCCGGAAGTGCAAATACAAGTGCCACGCGACGTGTTCGCCGCACTGCCTGCACGCGGAAAACGGCTGCTGCGCTACAGCCCGCAAGTCGAGAAGACGCCGCGGACCTTCGACGAAAGTTATCAGCGGTTCGCATATTGAACGCCACCGCCAAGCCCACCACGAAGCACGCTAACGACGCGTTTCGCATCGCGTTGAATGATCGCGAGCTAATCGAACTGCGCTCGGGGGATCGGCGGGTGTTGCTTGCGCCGCACGTAGGCGGCGCGATCGCGGCGTTCTATGATCTGCCAGACAGGGTCACTAGCGCCACGCCGTGGCATTGGCTGCGTCCCGCTTCGGCTGACGCGCTCGCCTCCTGCAACCCGCTTGGCATGGCGAGCTTTCCCTTGCTGCCGTATTGCAATCGCCTTCGCGACGCGCGTTTTGTTTTCGATGGCCAAAAGGTCGATCTCTCCCGCGATGGCAACTCGTTCGATCACGCGCTGCATGGGCACGCGTGGCGGCGGCCGTGGCGTGTTGGCTCGGTATCGGCAACCGCGGTCGAGTTACACCTGAACCACGAACCCGGCGATGAACCGGCGCACCACTGGCCGTATCGATACGAAGCGACGCAGCGTTTTGAACTTGACGCTTCAGAAGGCTTGTTCGTCACGATGTCGATGCGCAATCTCGCCGATCGACCCATGCCGTTCGGCATGGGCCACCATCCTTACTACCCGCGCACGCCCGCCACGCGCATCCGCACCAACGTCCGCGCGATGTGGCATGCCACAAAGGATCTCCTGCCGACGTTTCTCGGTGCACATCCATGCGTTGATCTGCTGGCATCGCCGGAAGGCTTATCCGCCGATACCTTCGATCTGGACAACAACTTCGCCCGCTGGTCGAGGTCCGCGATCATCGACTGGCCTGACGAACACCGCAGCGTCACGCTTTCCGCTGATACCCCGTTCGACCACATGGTCCTATACGCACCCGCGGCGCATCGGGATTTGCTGTGCGTGGAACCGGTGACGAATACGGTGGATTTTCTGAATCTCGATGCGTTGCGAGAGGACGTGGGCGGCGGGGTGTTGATGCCGGGCGAGACAAGCACGGCGCGCTTCGGCTGGACACCGCGCGGTCCCGGATTAGCAACCACCTGACAGCCGCCTTCCACTTTCCCGGTATCATCCTGAAATTATCCGCGTGCTTGATTGATCAACCGTAAGAGCACGTTCAGAAATCTCAAAAATGCAGGGAAGCACAATGACGACGATCGACGGCGCGCCGGGCGAATCAACACAACCGCGCCGGGTTTTGCTCGTCGACGACAGCGTCGATGCAGCCGAAGCCATGTCGATGTTGCTCGAGACGCTCGGTCATGAGGTGCGCGTCATGCACGACGGCCCGAGCGCCCTCGCGATAGTCGATGACTTCGCGCCCGAGGTAGTGATCCTGGATATCGGCTTGCCGGGAATGAGCGGCTTCGACGTCGCGCGGGAATTGCGCACGCGCGCAGTGACAAAAACGGCTTTGCTGATCGCGTTGACCGGTTACGGCGCGGACAGCGACAAGCAGGAAGCCCGCGATGCTGGCTTCGATCATCATCTGGTGAAGCCCGTGTCGTTCACGGCGATAGAAACGGTGATTGCTGCGTCGTTTTCTGGCGGCCAAAAATCGTAAAAACCCCGCCTCACTCCACCCGCAACTTCGCCATATACGGCAGATGATCGGACAGCCAAGCAGTGTCCTGCGTTGGCGTGATCCATTCCACCGGTTTCATCCCACGCACGAACATCTTGTCGAGCGCGAGCGCCGGTGAAAACGCCGGATAGGTCCGCCCGGATTCACCGAGCATGGTCGCCACTTCGCTCAAACCGAGTTCACCGAACAACGGCACGGAGTCGTTGCGCCAGTCGTTGAAATCGCCCGCCAGAACGAGCGGCCCTTCAGGCGCTTCCTTCGAAATCCATAAGGCGATCCAGTTCATCTGCCGCAACCGCGCCGCCCGCGTGAGCGCGAGATGCGCGCACAGCAGCGTGACCGAACGCCCGGCGAACGTGGCGCGCGCGACCAGCAAACCCCGCCGTTCGAACCGATGCGCCGAAATATCCCAGCGTCCACCCAGATCGAGCGGATGCGGTGAAAGAATCGCGTTGCCGTGTCGCCACGACGGTTTGAAGACGTTCTGCCCGAGCGCGATCTGCAGATCGAGCGATGTCGCTATTTCCGTCGCCTGGCAATGCCAGATGTCGTCGACGGGGGCATCGAGCGGATTGCCGAAGCTCGCGGCCAGCACGGGCTGCGGCATCCGGCGCGCCATGGCTTCCTGCAGGAAATAAGCATCGGCTTTGGTCGACTGAACCCAGCGCTGCATGGCGCTCCACGCCTGGAGGCCGAGCGGTGAGCGGCCCTTGTGCAGGTTCCAGCTCACGGCCACGAAGTCTGGGGTGTCGTGAGCGGAGGGAATTCCGGAGGTGAAATGTTCTGGATTTCGCATGCGATGAATGAGTTGACCGCGGAGTTGAACGGCGCGGTGCGGGACGTGGCGGCGCCGAGTGTGATTCGACGCGCGCCCGCGCTACTGCGCAGCCGTTGCCAGCGTCGCACGAACCTTGTAGGCGAGCGACGGGTTTTTATCGACGATCTGCCACGTCGACCATTCGCCGGGCTTCAAAACCAGTCCGGGATGCGCGGCGTTGACCTGACGCGGCTGCGGCGGCAGCTTGCAACCCGCCGCGGTGACGGGCGCGCTGCTGTCCTGCAGCGTTTCCTGGGCGTCGATTTGCAGCGTGATGTCGTCGCTGTTGGCGTGGATGGGAGAGACGGTGAGGGTGCGCTGCAGGTCGATATCGCCGGCGGGTTTGTCCGCGCAACCTACATTGTTCTTCACCACGTGATGGTGGGTATCGGTACGGGCTTGGCCGACGCTCGTCGTGCCGGTGAAGCTGTCGATCTGCTGACCGTCCTGCAAAACCTGCAATTCCCATTTGACTGGTTGCGGCGGCGTGCTTTGCGCAAGGGCGCTGAAAGGCGCAGTGATCGCGGCGCAGAACAGCAACATTGCCGTGTGATGTTTCAACATATGAGCTTTTCTCCTGATCCCTTATTACGTATGGGCCATGGCCCCTTCGATCCGGGTAGCTTGTTTTCTGACATTGATCTGATGCTTGCGTTCAGCGCTTGCTGTTTCCAAAAGCTACAAACGCGAGCGCAAAAGCTGCAGTAATCCTTCGCGCCCCGACGCGTCAGGCGACGCACTTTTCGCACCCGCTCGCAGCGGTTTTTTGCGCAGCGCAACCTGTCGATGATACAAGCGCTTCGGCTCGCCTGCCGAAGCCATCTCATTTTTAACGATTAGCAGCAGACGCCCGGGACTGCTCGCTTGCGCGCATTTTTATGGCCGATAAACTGAATTTATCGATCAACAATTCGGGGAAAGCGATGACCACCGCCGTAGTCAAACAAGAGCTCGCCGTGGCGTCGTTCAGCAAGGTCTACGACCTGGACGAGGTCGAAACCGCGTTGAACGGCTTGAGCGAAGGGGGCAGCGAGGCGCTGCGCGCAACTTACGAAAAGATGTTGAAAGCGGGCAATCTGCGCTTCTGCGTGAAGCCGAACAGAATGCCGTCCATCGACGATCTGGTTGCCGATCTGCCCAATTTCGAGGAACCGCTCAACGACATCCGCAAGCAGATCGCGCTGTGTCTCGAAACTGAGGACAGGCTCGAATTGATGCCGATGCTGCTGCTCGGCGATCCGGGTATTGGCAAGACGCATTTCGCGAAGCAGCTTGCGCGCTTGCTCGGCACGTCCTGTCATTACCTCGCCATGAGTTCGCTGACCGCGGGCTGGATCTTGTCGGGCGCGTCGTCGCAATGGCGCAATGCAAAGCCGGGCAAGGTTTTCGATGCGTTGGTGAACGGCAGCTATGCCAATCCGGTGATGACGGTCGATGAAATCGACAAAGCCACCGGCGACGCACAATACGACCCGCTCGGCGCGCTGTACGCGTTGCTTGAACACGATACGGCGCAGAGTTTCATCGATGAATTCGCCGAGATCCCGATCAACGCCGGCAACGTCGTGTGGATCGCGACGGCGAATCAGGCGAACACGATTCCCGAGCCGCTGCTGAACCGGATGAACGTCTACGAGATCGCGCCGCCGGATCGCGATGGCGCGCGCCGTATCGCGCAGTCGATTTATCACGAGATCCGCAGCGCGCATGCGTGGGGCGCGCGCTTTCCGGAAACACTCGGCGACGCGCCGCTCGATGCGTTGACGAAGGCGTCGCCACGTGAAATGCGGCGCGCGATGCTCAATGCGTTCGGCAATGCACGTATCGATAACCGGCATGAGGTGCAGGCGAAGGACATTGAACTCGGTAATGGCAGCCGGAAGAAACCGATCGGGTTTTGAGCGAACTGAATTGCCCAAACCTGCAAAAACCCCTCAAAATATGGCCTGAAACTGACTTTTTCCGGGCAAAAAGGCCATATTTCTCGATTCAGCCTCGATTGTTTCGGAAAATGAGGTCTCGCTGGAATTGACGTTGAGAATCATGCAACAAAGCGCAATAAAGCACCTGAGCCAGCTCCGCCGGCTGGCCTAGAATAGTGAGATGGACAGAATCGAATGTGTGGTGATTGGCGCTGGCGTGGTCGGACTCGCCGTCGCGCGGGCGATGGCCGCCCGCGGTCGCGAGGTGATTGTGCTCGAGGCGGGCGAAGCGGTCGGGATCGGCACGAGTTCGCGCAATAGCGAGGTGATCCACGCGGGTCTTTATTACCCGCGCGGCTCGCTGAAGGCCGACTTGTGCGTACGCGGCCGCGCGATGCTCTACGAGTATTGCGACGCGCATGGCGTTCCGTACAACCGCTGCGGCAAATTACTCGTTGCCACGGCGCGTAACCAGTTGCCGCAACTCGCGGCGATCCAGCACAAGGCTGTTGAAAATGGCGTCACGGATCTGGTGCGCGTGAGCGGCGCCGAGGCCATGGAACTGGAGCCGCAACTTCAGTGCGTGGAAGCGATGTTGTCGCCGCAGACCGGCATTATCGACAGTCATCAATTGATGCTTGCTTTGCAAGGCGACGCCGAACGCGACGGCGCGACGGTGGCGTTTCATACGCCCGTGACGGATATCGATGCTCGCGATGGTTCGTTTATTGTGGAAACCGGAGGCGAGGCGCCGATGCGTTTCCAGGCCGGCTGCGTGATCAACAGCGCGGGGCTGTGGGCGAACCAGATCGCGCGCAACATCCGCGGGCTCGACGCGCGCCATGTGCCGCCGTTGTATTTCGCGAAAGGCAATTACTTCAGCGTGAGCGGCAGGACGCCGTTCGAGCGCCTGATCTATCCGATGCCGAACGAAGCCGGACTAGGCGTGCATCTCACCATGGACATGGGCGGGCAGGCCAAGTTTGGTCCGGACGTGGAATGGATCCAGAAAATTGACTACTCCGTCGATCCGCAGCGCGCGGCTGGTTTTTACGCAGCGATTCGCGCGTACTGGCCGAATCTTCCCGACGACGCGCTGCAACCCGCTTACGCAGGGATTCGGCCGAAGCTTTCCGGGCCGGGGCAGCCGGCCGCTGACTTTCTGATTCAGGGAAGGGCGGCGCATGGCATGGCGGGACTGGTAAATTTGTTTGGCATCGAGTCCCCCGGATTGACCGCTTCGTTGGCGATTGCGGAAAAGGTTGCGCGGATGCTGGGATGAATGAGCGCTCGCTTATCTCAAAGATTTGGCTAAGTGCGTTGCGCTCCACGTTGATATCCTTTGACATCGCCGTCGACAAGAACGGCGCACACCCCCAATACAACGGAGCACATTTTCATGAAATCCTCACGACGCACGTTCCTGATCTCGAGCATTGGCGTGGCATCGGCACTGGCGGTGTCGCGCACCGCGTTCGCCGCCGATCCCGTCAAGCTGGTTGAATCGGATGCGATGGCGCAAAGCCTGGGCTACAAGCTCGACGCCACGA
Organism: Caballeronia mineralivorans PML1(12); assembly: GCF_001028175.1. Classification (GTDB taxonomy): domain Bacteria; phylum Pseudomonadota; class Gammaproteobacteria; order Burkholderiales; family Burkholderiaceae; genus Caballeronia; species Caballeronia mineralivorans. Next base: position 17,099 of record NZ_AEJF01000152.1, on the reverse strand, counting down.
CCGTCGATAAAGCCAAATTCCCGCGCTACGCCGCCGGCCAGGATTGCGGCAACTGCTCGTTCTATCAAGGCAAACCTACCGACGCTTTCGCCGGATGTCCCATGTTTGGCGGCAAGCAGGTTGCATCGAAGGGCTGGTGCAACGCGTATAACAAGAAAGCCTGAGCAGCCCACAACTAGAAACTGACGCACTCAGCTAACATCGAAACGCGCCCCGCCACTTGGGCCGGGCGCGTTTTTTATCGTCGCTTGAAAACGATCTCAGCGCTCTTTACACTCGCATGGCATCTGACCCGGTGCGTCGAATCGCCGCACCTTCGACGCACGCGACACAACCCAGCGCAGACGAAACGCCCTCACGGGCGGAGGCGACATGGCAACGGTGAGACGAGGCAGCTCCAACGGTTCCAGTGGTTCCGGCGCTTTGCGCAGAACGCCGAACACCCGCGCGGTCGTGGCGGCCGTGATCGGCAACGCGCTCGAATGGTATGACTTCGTGGTCTTCAGCTTCATGACCGTCGTGATCTCGAAGCTGTTCTTCCCCACCACCAGCGACTACTCCTCCATCCTCCTCACCACCGCGACCTTCGGCGTGGCGTTCGTGATGCGGCCCATCGGCGGCATCGTGCTCGGTCTCTACGCCGATCGCGCCGGACGCAAAGCGGCGCTGACACTGGTGATCGCGTTGATGACGCTCGGCATTCTCCTGCTCGCGATCGCACCGCCTTACGCGGCCATCGGTCTCGGTGCGCCGTTGATCATCGTGTTTGCGCGCCTGCTGCAAGGTTTCTCGGCCGGCGGCGAGTTCGGCAGCGCAACGGCGTTGCTGATCGAAGCAGCACCTTTCTCCCGGCGCGGTTTCTACGGCAGCTTCCAAATGGCGAGCCAGGCGGCGTCGCTGCTGCTGGGTGCTATCGTCGGATCGATCATTACGCGCAATATGTCGCCCGAAGCGCTGATGTCGTGGGGATGGCGCGTGCCGTTTATCTTCGGGCTGATCATTGGACCGGTGGGGTTTTATCTTCGGCGCAACATGCTTGAAACTGAGGCGTTCATTCACGCGCAAAAGATGGCGCGGCGCGCGACGCTCGGCGAAGTGTTCCGCGAACATAGCCGCGAAGTCTTGTGCGGACTCGGCGCAGTCATCGCGCTGACGGTGACGGTCTATGTGCTGATCGGCTATCTGCCGACGTTCGCCGTCAAGCAACTGAAGCTGCCGTTCGGCCAGTCGTTCACCGCCTTGATCGTGGGCAATTTGCTGCTGACGGTGTTGTCGCCGGTGGCGGGTGCGTGGTCCGACAGGATCGGCCGAAAGGGATTGTCGCTGTGGTCGCTGATCGTCACGCTCGTGATCATTTATCCGTTGTTCGTGTGGCTTTCCGCTGAACCCAGCGTGACGCGATTGATTATCGTGCAGGGCATTTTATCGATCACGCTCGCCGGGTATTACGGGCCGTTCGGCGCGCTGCTTGCCGAGTTGTTCCCGGCGCATATCCGCTCGACGGGGTTATCGATTGCGTACAACGTCTCGGTCATGTTGTTCGGCGGCTTCGGGCAATTCGTGGTGACGTGGCTCATCAAGGTGACCGGTTCGCCGCTGGCGCCAACGTTCTACGTGATGGTGGGCATCGCACTGTCGATCATCGCGGTCGCCTTCATTCCTGCCGCGCGCCACGCCGATGTCGACGAAGCGCGGGTCTTGTCCTGATGTCTTGATGGAACACTAATGAAAGTCGTTAAAAGCCGCGAATTTACGGCCGAGCGCGCGTGGGGCGCACTCGATATCACCACCATGAATGGCGTCTCATGCCGCCTGCACTGGACCGACGCGCCATATAAATGGCACGTGAATGACGGCGAGGAGGTTTTCGCGGTGATGCACGGCCAGGTGCGCATGCGCGTGCGGCGAGACGGCGTGGAGGAAGAAGTGCTGCTCGATGCCGGCGATATCTTTCACGCCCAGCCCGGCGATGAGCATATTGCCGAGCCGGTCGGTATCGCGCGGATTCTGGTGATCGAGAAGGAAGGGAGTGTTTGATTGATCTGACTATTTAGATCAAGCCAAGCACGCGGCGAAATCGAGGCCGGAAGCAACGTTAAAAAGCCGTTCCGCGACACGCCGGAACGGCCTCTTTATTCAGCAGACGATAACTCCGCGCTGCGCTTTACCTCCGCGACGTTCAGCGGTCATAACGCCGCATTGAGCCAGCCGCGTTCATTCGCCCAAGCTCATCGTACTAATTTAAACCGCAGCCTTACGTTCCAGCCCCGCCTTCACCAGCAAGTCCGCCAGCGCTTCCGTCATCCCGCCTTCATGCTTGGCCGCAAGTTCCTGCAATTGCCTGACGAGATCGCTGTCCAGCTTGCAGGCGAACGGCACAAGCCCTTTCTCCTGATCCAGCCGGCGCTGTTCGCGCTTGTCGAGTTTCGGCTGCGCGGTTTGCGGGCCGAAGCTCGACGCGCTGTTTTGCTTCAAGCCGTTGGCGAGCTTGAGCGCCTTGTTTTTTTCCAGGTCGAATTTTTTCACGCGAAGCTCCAAAAGCTATAGAGGCACGAAGGCCGAGGCGCGTATTGTACGCACGTCGCGCGGCCGGCCTGTTAGCCGGACGCCGGAACCGGTGGATTGCCCGGCGCGCCGTCCATCAGTTCTTCGATTCGCGCCCGCATCCGCTTCCAGTGCGATCCTTCCCAAAATACCCGCCGGCACACATCGCAAGTGACAAAACGTGCGTGCCGTTCGAGCACGCCTTCCGGCACACGATCGCTCACTTCATCCGAACTTGCGCGACGCAGCGGCGCGTTGCACATCAGGCACAAGCGGAAAGGGCGGACGTGTTGCGCGAGTCGGAGCCGCGTTGCGACTTCTCGCCATTGCGCATCGGGTTGCAGCGCGCGCACGTAGCAGCCGTGGACGAGCGTGCGGCGCTTCAGCAATTCGCGATCGCGCGTGAGCACTACGCGATGTTCGGTCAGCGCAAGCTGCTCGATTTCATCGTCGGGAAAATGATTGTCATAGCGGGTATCGAAACCGGCTAGCCGAAGCAGTTGAGCGAGCGCGCCAAGATGTGCATCGGCGATAAAACGCAGCGTCTCCAGCCGCAACGGCGCGCGCAGCGGATGCGCGATTTCGAGCGCGCGCGGCATCACGCCGGGCGGATAGACATCGATAAAGTCAGCGTTTTCGATAGGCGTATCGAAACCTGCAGGCACGCCGTTGCGTAGAATCAGCGTTACTTCCGTGTGCGGCACGCCGAGAGCTTCGATCATATGCTTGGTCGTCGACGCCGCCGGACACGCGCACGCAAACGCCTGTTCGCGCTGCGGCCGCGCCAGGAACTCATTTAACTCCCGATGAAAACGGAACGTGGCAGTCGTCATGGATTCGAGTATCGCATCGCTTCGACGCGCCTGCTTTGAGTCGCGCTGGCGCCGGGTTCATTGGGAACTCATCGCATTTGTCAACCGCAACGAAAGTTGCATGGGACCAGAGTAACCCGCTAAAGCGTGAACTCTGGTCGACACAGGAGCACGACATGGATATCGGGTTTATTGGACTTGGCAACATGGGCGCCGCGATGGCGCTGAATGCATTGAAGGCAGGCCACACGGTGCGCGTCTGGAACCGTTCGCCCGATGCCGCGAAACCGCTCGCCGAACACGGCGCGCGCGTGGTTGCGTCGCCGGATGAAGCGTTCGCCGGCGACGCGGTGTTCTCCATGCTCGCTGATGACGCCGCGTTGCGCTCGGTCCTGCTCGACAGCGGCCTGCTCGAGCGCGCGCCGAAGGGCCTTGTGCACGTGAACATGGCGACGATTTCCGTCGCGTTCTGCGAGGAGCTTGCGGGCCTGCACGAGCGGCACGGCGTGGCGTATGTCGCGGCGCCCGTGCTCGGGCGCCCGGATGTGGCGGCGGCGGGCAAGCTGAACATCGTGGCTGCGGGCGCGGATGATGCCATCGCACGCGTCCAGCCCATCTTCGATGTCATCGGTCAGAAGACCTGGCGCGTCGGTACTGCACCGCAACACGCGAGCGTGTTCAAGCTGGCAGCGAACTTCATGCTGGCATCGGCGATCGAAACAACTGCGGAGGCGGCGTCGTTGATGACGGGGCATGGCATCGATCCGCACGCGTTCCTCGACGTAATCACAAACACGCTGTTTCCGGGACCGGTGTACCAGGGCTACGGCCGGATGATCGCCGACAACCGTTATGAACCGGCGTTGTTCAGGGCGCGGCTGGGGCTGAAAGACGTGCGGCTCGCGCTTGCAGCCGGCGACGCCGTGAACGTGGCGCTGCCGGTGGGGAGCCTGGTGCGCGACAACCTCATCGACGTTCTTGCCCAAGGCGACGGCGACAAGGACTTGGCGGTGCTGGGAAAAGTCGCTGCACGGCGCGCGGGAAAGAAGGTGTGATTCTTGCGCAGTTGTAAAGCACAGTTGTAAAGCCCGGATGCGACGGCGTTGTATCGGCAAGAAATAGCGGCAATGGACGGGAACGTTCCCTATACTTGTCGCGCCGTCTGCCTCAGGTTTTGAAGTGTTTCGAATCGGACAGCATTCGGTGGCGCACATACGGGCACACGCCGCCGGTGCAGGCTTTTTAAAAGGTCTCGTTGGCGACGAACCAGCTTGGAAGCTGGCTTGGAAGCGACTTGGAAGTCGCCTGGAAAGCCAGCTTATAAAAAGACGAAGCGGAGACAGGACAGCGCCCACTATGAAAAGCACTCTTCGGGGTCTCATGTTCGTGGCGGCATCGGCGGCCCTTGCGTGGGCATGCCTGAGTACGCCGGGGATCGCTCTCGCTGACGACACCCCCAATCCCTGCGATGCACTGAAGCGCATCGTGGCGGCAGCGCCTGACGGTTTTACCTCCCTGCGACCCGACGATGGCAAAGCCGTCGCGCAGACGTACGGCCGTGATGCGCAGTGCGCGGCGAAAGCCCGTACATATACCTGCATGTGGACGAAAGCGTCGGACGCCGGATCGGCGACTGACGCGTTGCAGGGCGTGGCGGCGGACATTGCCGCATGCCTGCCGGAGGCCACACACGATCAAAACTCGCCGGGTCGCCAGCATTTTTATATTGGCCCGCGTGGGCAGCGCACGCAGATCACCGCGACCACCGCCGGTGCTGGAAAGTTGACGCTCGCGGTGTCGGGCAAATGAGGGGGCAGTCGTGACCAAGCGTGTTCTCATAACCGATGACGACGACGACGCCCTGAGCTGTCTGGCCAATCTGCTGACGGGTCTGGGCCATCAAGTGGCGCAGGCGTCGTGCGGAGCGCAAGCGCTCGATGTCGCGCGGCAATTCTCGCCGGATGTGGTGATCCTGGATCTGGGCATGTCGCCGATGGACGGTCTTTCCGCCGCGCGAGCGCTGCGCGCGTTGCCCGACGGCCCGGCGATGCTGCTGGTTGCGCTGACTGGCTGGGGCCAGCCGCAGCACCACGCGATGACGCAGGAAGCGGGCTTCGATATCCATCTGGTGAAGCCCGTTTCCATCGATCAACTGGGCTTTATCCTCTCGATGACGCAGCCCTGATGTTGTATCGATGCAACGAATCAATGTGAGGAGAATCGGGGATGTTGCGCTGCACCAATAGTTTTGGTATAGTTCGGTCGTCTCCTCCATGTCTCCACTGATATGGATTCAGCCCGCCCATCTTAGGCGGGCTTTTTTTTTCGCCTGCTCGCCCGGTTTCGCCCGCACCGATCAAAACCTGTACGACACCGCTAAAAACGTAATCAGCGGATCGGCATTGAGTTTTGACTTTGTTGTAGCGAGCTCGGTACCGTCAGCCGCCTTGATGATCAACGACGATGTTGTCTTCAACGGAATGTAGGTCAGCGAAGCAATCAAACCCCAGTGCTTGTCGAAGTTATAAGTCGCGCCGATATTGAACACCGGCTGCCACGACGACGAAGCCTTCGCCTCCACCGACGTCTGTCCCGGTTTGCCCGCACCCGCCGCCAGCACCGCACCAAGATTGTTCTGCGTCGATGTGACGAAGCCGTTGGTCAGCTTGATGTTCGTGAAGAAGTTGTACGACACGCCCAAGCCCGCGAACGGCCGGAACGCCGCGCTCGGCGAATTGAAGTAGTACTGGAAAATCAGCGCAGGGCTCCACTGCCGCACGCTTTTCACGATCGGATTGGTTTGATCGAGATTCTGGTTGCCCAGCGCACCTGCCGGTCCCGGCGGCTGGATCGTGCCGTGACCATCGAGTTCGAACTCGGGTGGCACACCGCCTACGAACGTGGTCGCAATATGATCGGTGAAAAAGTGCGTGAAGACGAGCCCGAAGGTATCGGCGCTCTTCGTCGACAAGCTTGTGCCCGCCGACGTGAATTGCGACGGCAACCGCAGCGGCGTATTGATCGGCGTGGGCGCGACATGCGTGGTCAGCGCATCGCTCGAATCCTGTGGCATGACGTGGAACCAGCCGAGTCCCACGACGTTATCGCCGGCGCTTTGCGCATGTGCTGACAGTGACGCACACGCTGCCACCGCGACCGCCAACGGTTTTCCCGCAGCCAAAAGCTTTTTCATTTCGTCTCTCTTCGGTTACAGGCCGTCATGCGAACGCTGCTCGTCTTCGTAGAAATCCGGGCATTGTTCGCATGCAGCCGTTCTTGATGGGCTGCCGGACGGTTACTGCACAAATGAGCCGATGGTGAAATACGGTGTTGTCGGGTCGCTCTGGTCGAGGTAGCCGAACACGCCACCGGAGAAGATGAACTTGCCGCTCGGCGTCGTGCCGGTCGACGCGCCCACTACCGTCGATGTCACCAGACCCGGAACGACTTCCGTGTAATCGAGATTGAGCGCGCGCGACAACGCGACCTGCGACGGTTGGAACGGATCGATCAAGGTGGCCTGCGTGCCGCTGAGCGCGGTCGTCCGGTAATTGAAGGCGTTATCCACGCCGACGTATTCCCCATTCACCGATCCCGACGCCACGTTGGTCTGCGGCGACATCATGGAAATGCCGGATTCGTCGTCGGCGAAAGGCGGGATGCCTGTGGTGATCGTCGCGTTCGCGGTGCCGGCGCGTACGACGATCGGCACGTTCTGGCCGCGCAACTTGCCGACGATCATGTAGCCCTTGCCGAGCGCGCCAGCCGCGAGCGTCGGTTTGCCTTGCCCGAGGAAGTTGTTGGTGACGAATGCACCGCTGCCATCCGGCGATTGTGCAAAGTTCGACCCCGCCTGCTGGCACTTGCCGGTGTTCACGCCAGTGTTGTCACATTCTTGCCAGGTGCCGTCGGCATTGATGGTGATCTTCGAATCGACGGCGAGACGCGCATAGTTCTGCGACGGAATCTCGTGATAGCCCAGTTGGTTATACGTCCCGGCGACGTTGGCGAGATTCGTCTCGAGCGTCGAGAAGCCGATGAACGGGTAATACGGAAAGGTCCGGTCGGGTACCACGCCCTGGCCCAGAATCCCGCCGAACTGGAGTTCCTTGCCTGGAATCGTGCCGCCTGCCACGCCTTCGCCCACGAAGATGCGCGCGGGACGCGTGGCATCGAGCGTCGCACCGTTCAACTGGTATGCGCACTGATTCAGCTTTTGCGTGGGCAGGCCGGTTTCCATCGTCAGCGTGCCGGTCTGGGTCGTGCCGGCCCGAGTGGGGGAGACTGTGCCGGTGACGGCGGGGATCGGCGACTCTACGTAGGTCACTTGCCACGTGAGTTTCGTCGTGTCGAGTTGCAGCTTGACGAGTTCACCACTGCCGCCGCCGCCGGTGAAGGTGGTCGTGTAGTCGAGCGATGCCGGGCACAGCCGGACGACCGGCGCTTGAGGCGCGTCGCTGCCGCCGCCGCAGGCGCCGAGGAACGGCGTGACGCTGGCGATTGACGCACCCAACGCAAAGGTTCTCCATTTCATACCGCTGTCTCCATCCACATTTATTCGTTCGTTGGCAGCCGGCGCGTGCCGGCCCTGGTCTTGTGTGCTTGTGTACGTGTTGCGTGCTTAGCAATGCTTATTTGCTGAGCAGCGCACCGATACCGAAGTACGGGCTCGCCGGCGTATCGGCGTTAGCGGACGTGGAGCTCAGGCCACCGTTCACCGTGCTGCCTGCAATGAAGATCCCGTACAGCCCGCCCGCCGAAATCAGCGCGCCCTGGCCGCCTTTCTGGTCCTGCACGCCGATCAAGCCAGGCAACTGTTGCGCGTAGCTCATACCGAAACCGGTCTCGGAAGCTTGCGTCGTTGGATTGATGAACGAGCCGACCGGACCTTGCAGCAGTGTCGCCGTGTACTTGAAGTTCGAATCCGCGCCGACGTAACCGCCATCGAACGCGCCCGACTTGAGCACCGTGTTCGCAGCGAGCATGGCGATGCCGGATTCATCGTCGACTTGCGAGGCACTCGCGTTCAGCGGCGTGAGTGGCGATGGCACGAAGACCTGACCCGTGCGCGCGACGATCGGCACGATGGCGCCGTTGATCTTGCCGATCACCATGTTCGCGTTCGCGACGGCAGGAAACGCGGGGAAGCCGAGAGCCGTCAACGCCGGTGACGATCGTTTGCCCTGCACTTGCGGCGCGACCGCGCTGGTGAAGTACGAACCGCTGGCGTTCGCCGTCCAGGCGCCGCCCGTCGTCTGGCAAGTTGTGTTCGATGCCGGCACGGGCACCGTGCAGTTGCCGGCGGCATCGAAGGATTCCTGGGCTTGCGTGGTCGTGGTCGAGTAGTTATTCGATGGAACCAGGTGGTAAAGCAGTGCGTTATACGTGCCCTTGAGATCCGCGACGTTCGTGCTCACCGTCGAAAAACCGATGAACGGATAGAAGTCGAAGTGACGGTTCGGCACCGGGAACAGCGGCGGGACGCCGGGAAAGGCATGGACGCCGTCGGCCGTGAGCGTCGCGCCGCTGTATTGCACGGTCGCGCCCGGAATGCCGCCGCCGGCCACCCCCTGACCGATGAAAATGGTCGGCGGATTCGCCTGGTTGAACGCGGCGGCGGTCGTATACGTCGACCCGTCCGATGCCAGCCCGCCTCCCGGCGTCAGCACGAACGCGCAACGCGTTTGCTCCGCGGTGGGCAGCGTGCCTGCGGGCGGGTGCACCACTGCGCCCACGATCGTTGTGCCCTTGCGGGTGGGATTGACGGTGCCCGTGACCAGCGGAATGGGCGATTCGAGCCATTTCAGCGTGTATTTCATGTTAACGGCATCGATGTTCAGGCTCACGATCTCACCGCTGCCCGCGCCGCCCAGATACGTGCTCGCGACAATATCTGCGTTGGCCGGACACAGCGGTCCCGCGCCCGCGCCGACAGCCGGCGCGCCTTGCGTGCCACAACTCGCGCCGGAACATTGCGGCGTGTTGATCGGACCCGGGTTGTCGGCGTTGCCGCCACCGCATGCAACAAACAACGGGGCGCTCGCAAGTGCGAGCGCGAGTCCTTTCGAAATGGCATACGACATACCGCTGTCTCCCTTATCTAGTTTTGCGCGTGTAATTTCGCTATGACTTTTTCGTATGTCAACCGACTGAAACGTCTAAAAGACCGATTCAAACAGTGGTCTTCCGGCCGCGCCTTGACTGATAAGGCACTGCCGGCGCATTGAAACAAAAGTTTTTCCGTAAGGTTGATTAGGGAAAATACTTTTCATTTCGATGAAAAACGAAGAAGGTTTAAGTGCGAAAACGCGTAATCATCGACGAACGAACGTTCGTAAATAAATTGGGAGAATCCCTATGGAAACCGCGGCCGAAGTTCCGATTGACCTGCGGTGAAATTTCGAGAAGGGGATTTGAAGAGCGCGCCCGAGCGCAGATTGAAGGCGAAAAAAAACCGGTTTCGCTCAATAGCGGAAACCGGCCTTTAGCGATGAGCGCTCGGGCGCGCTCAACATTCGTTTGAATCGATAATCGGATTAGCGCGAGAGGCCAGATTCCTCGTCAGCGCCGATCGCGAGGTTCATGCACTGGATTGCCGCACCTGAGGCGCCCTTGCCCAGATTGTCCAGGCGCGCGACGGTGACAAAACGCTCCTCGTTGCCGAACACAAACAGCTCGACGCGGTTCGTGTCGTTGCAGGCCTGGACGTCGAAGAAACCGTCATCGAGATTGCTATCCGCGCTGAACGGCAACACGCGCACAAACGGTTCGTTCGTGTAGTACTCGGCGAGCAAAGCCTGAACGTCTTGCGGCTTGGCGGCACGCGAGAGTTGATCGGGCGAAAAGTACGTCGTGACGGCGAGGCCCTTCAGGAAGTTGCCGACGATCGGCGTGAACACAGGCGCCTGCTTCAGGCCCGAGCGCACTGCCATTTCCGGCAGATGCTTGTGAGTGAGGCCGAGCGCGTAAGGCCGCGGGCTGTCAAGCCGCGGATTTCCACCCGCTTCATAGTCCGCAATCATCTTCTTGCCGCCACCGCTGTAACCGGTAATGGAATACGCGTGCGCAGCGAAATCGGCGGAAACGAGACCGCCCGCCACCAGGGGTTTCATGGCCAGCAGGAACGCCGATGCGTGACAGCCCGGCACCGCGATGCGCTTTGCGGTGCGCAAGCGCTCGCGTTGCGCCGGCATCAGTTCGGGAAGGCCGTATGCCCAGTCGTCGTGCGTGCGAAATGCCGTGCTTGCATCGATAACCACCGTGCGGTGATTGTCCGCGTCCACCAGCGAAACCGACTCGCGTGAAGCGACATCCGGCAAGCACAGGAACGTGACGTCTGACGCGTTGATCAGCCGCCGGCGCTCCTCCACGTCCTTGCGGAGCGTTTCCTCGATACGCAACACCTCGACGTCACGCCGCCCGGACAGATATTCGAAAATCTTCAGACCCGTGGTGCCTTCCTGTCCGTCGACAAATACTTTCGTGGTCATCTCGATCTCGCTGGGTTCGGTCGCGCCCGGACGTCATATCGCCCGAGCGTGGTCAAAACGCCATTTTAATGCGCTTCCGCGACAACGCGATGGCATTGCCGGGGACATCGGTCGATTGGCCTAAAAACCGTTGCAACGCCGTCGAAAAATCTACTTCGCGTTCCACCGCGCCGTCACCGCCGCGATTCGCGCGCCGAACACTTTCGCCGTCTCCAGGTCGCCGGGCGGCGGGGCTTCGTCGGGCGATGCGTCTGCCGGCGATTGCGCCAGCAAGCCCGAAAAACCGCCGACATAGTTCAGGTCGTTGCGCGTCGCCGCCTTCGTGTTCGACGGCATCATGCCCGTGCCAGCCCAGATCATGCTGTGCTGCATCGCGAGCGTGATGAAATAGGCGATAGTCGAGTGCTTGTCGCCATTCATGGTCGCCGAGTTGGTGAAACCGGCAGCAATCTTGTCCTTCCACGATTGCGCGAACCACGGTTTGGAGCTGGCGTCGGCGAATTTCTTGAAGTCCGCCGACGGGCCGCCCATGTACGTGGGCGCGCCGAAGATGATCGCGTCGGCGGCGTCGAGCTCGGCCCAGCCGGCGTCATCCAGGTCGCTGACGGCGAGCAGCTTCGCGTCGGCGCCGGCGTCGATCGTGCCGGCCAGCACGGCTTCGGCGACTTTTTTCGTATGGCCGTAGCCGCTGTGATAAACGATAACGATTTTCGACATGTCATTCCTGTCTGCGATACAAAGCCGCAGGCTGCCCGAGAACCAGGCGGAGCCACGCGCCTTCGCGATAAAAGTTGGCCGGCTGTAAAAAAACGACGCCGGTGAAGCTCACCGGCGAGTCTAGCAAAGCTAATTTCGACGCGCCGACGCGCCATAAAGGCCGCTCAGCGCCCGTAGGTGACCACGAGTTGCGCGCTGGCGATGGTCGTTGTACGGATCTCGTGCTCGAACATGAGCGCGGGGCTGCTCTGGCGCAGGCGCAAGTCGCTGCTGTTGAGCGCGTAGACGGTGATGATGTAGCGATGCGGTTTGCCCGGCGGTGGACAAGGACCCGCGTAACCGTCGATATCGAAGTCATTGCGCGATTCCACCGCGCCCACCTTGCGCAAGGCGCCCGAGGCGCTTGCGTTCGACGGCAACTGCGTGACGCTCGCAGGAATGCCCGCGACGGCCCAGTGCCACCAGCCGCGGCCGGGGGCGTCCGGGTCAAAGACGGTGACCGCGAAACTTTGCGTGCTGGCCGGCGCGCCGTGCCATGACAGTTGTGGCGAACGGTTGCCACCCTTGCAGTCGTTCTGGTCGAAGACGAGCGCGAGCGGCATTCGCTGGTTCGCGGCGAGGTCGGTACTTGTCAACGTGAAAGGGACTGCGGCAATAACTTCGGCGACCGCACGCGGCACATTTGATACCATCGCGGCGCAGAAAACCGGTAGCAGCAACGAGCGGCGGGAAATTCGGAACCTGACGACACGCCAACCAACAACGCGGTACACAGCACAAACCACAAGCCCGATCCCCAAGCGCATGGTGCGAGTTCTCCTGTCACGGACGCAGCCAAATCTGGCGTTTCACCCACTGCAACGATGTATTTTGTCTCAGAAATAGGCTTAGATGCGGATTCAAGTTTAACATTTCGCGAAAGGATAAAACTTTTCAAATGTTCAAAACAAGACTAAGCGAGGGGCAACACGGTAACGTAGGGTATAGCCGCAGCTTCGCTCTCCCGGCCGAAGGGACAATGTAATGAACGAGAGCACATTGCCGATAATGCGCGAGGGATTTGTCCATTTACGAGCGAGGGGCAAATAATGGGTCAACGGATAAAAGTCATTATCGCCGATGACCATCCTGTCATTCTGTTTGGCGCCGCGCAGGCGCTATTGAAATTTCCCGACATAGAAGTGATTGGTCAGGCGCGTCAATCGACAGAATTGATTCAGTTTTTGCAAAAATCGCCCTGCGACGTGGTCGTGTCCGACCTCGCCATGCCGGGCGGTCGATATGGCGACGGCATGCCGTTGCTGGGTTATATCGGGGGTCAGTTTCCGCGCGGTGCGCATCGTCGTGTTGACCATGCTCGAAAATCCCGCGCTCCTGAAACGCTTGCGTGAAGTGGGTGTGACGGCCGTGATCAATAAGTCAGACGATCTGAGCCACATAGGACTGGCCATCGTTCATGTGATGCGAGGGCAGGAATATATCGGGCCGTCGGTGCGTCTCGCGCTCGACAGCATGGGCGTGTCGGCGAGTGGTCAGCAGCGCGACGTGGTGTTGTCGAAACGGGAGCTCGAAGTGGTGCGTTTATTCGTGTCCGGCATGACGATTACTGAAATTGCCGCGCAGTTGAAGCGCAGTATTAAAACGATCAGCACGCAAAAAAATACCGCCATGCGCAAGTTGGGGATTGAACGGGATTCTGAATTATTTCAATATGCCCAGAGTAACGCGTTATTGAATCTCTCGGCTTACGTGGGCGATGGGAATCTTGACGATACTATTCCCGCCAACACGTAATAATCGTTAATATCGTTGCATAAAAAAGCCGCTCGTTTATTGAAACGAGCGGCTTTTTTTATTGCAAAGAAAATTCAGTGTCAACGGATTATTGCGGTGACGCCGTTACGCCGCCGTGTGCCGCCGACCATTCAGCCGGAGCATGCAAAAATTTCTCGACTTCATCCAGCGTCTTTGCTTCGAAATAACCCGCTTCCTTCGCCACGCGCAACACATCCCACCAGGTAGCCAGCGCGTGCAGTTCCACGTCGATATCTTTCAATACCGAGACACTTTCCTTGAAGATGTTGTAATGAAACAGCACGAAGCAGTGGTTCACCCTCGCGCCGGCCGCGCGTAGCGCGTTGATGAAATTGATCTTGCTGCGGCTGTCGGTGGTCAGGTCTTCTACCAGCAGCACACGCTGGCCTTCCGTCAGCAATCCTTCAATTTGCGCGTTCCGGCCGAAACCCTTTGGCTTCTTGCGCACATATTGCATGGGAACCATCAGCCGGTCGGATAGCCATGCGGCGAAAGGGATACCCGCCGTCTCGCCGCCCGCGACCGCGTCGATCTGCTCATAGCCGACATCGCGCAGAATCGTGGTCTCGGCCATCTCCATCAGGGCGCGGCGCACGCGCGGATACGAAATCAGCTTGCGGCAGTCGATGTACACCGGACTCGCCCATCCTGACGTGAAAATGTATGGTTTGTCCGCGTTGAAATGCACAGCCTGGACTTCGAGCAGCATCTTGGCGGTGGTGTCGGAGATCGTCTGGCGGTCGAGGCCTGTCATGGGCGAATCCTTGGATTTTGAAGGGGCGCCTGGGGCCAGTTTTGATTGGCGATCAAGCGGCGGCGGCCATTGGCGCCTGGCGTAGCGGTAACGTCCGGTCGAGAGGAATGTCGACGGAGTTCGATGCGCGCGTAGCCCGAGATTTTACCCGAGTGACAAGACGGGGACGATCGCGAAGTGGTTGTTCGTTGCTGGAATTGTCTTGCGAATCCGGGAGTTGTCGTGCAATCGATGCATACGGTTTTGCATGCCCACGCACCGTTTCTGTTGAAAATGGTGCTGTGCGTCAATTTTATGGCGCGGTGTACACTATTTATCCCCGAAAAATGCTATGGCCGGGTGTTTCGCATCGGTGCAAACGCTGTTGTTGCCTATGTGCCGGGTCGTTGCGCGGCGTCATCGAATCGAATCCGGCCGGGCGCGCGAAATCCATTTGATCCGTAACGACGTTTGAGCACGTCCGCGCACAGCTTCCGAGCCCTTCATTCCACTCATTTTCTCAACTCTTTTCCTAAACGTCTCAGGCCTATCATGGACGAACAACTGAAGCTCAGCGCCCTCGCATATCACCAGTACCCGAAGCCCGGCAAGATCTCGGTTACGCCGACCAAGCCCTTGTCCAACCAGCTGGATCTGTCGCTGGCTTATTCGCCGGGCGTGGCCGCTGCCTGCATGGCGATCTTCGACGAACCGCTTGACGCCCAGAAATACACCGCGCGCGGCAATCTGGTCGGCGTCGTGACCAACGGCACGGCTGTGCTCGGTCTCGGCAATATCGGGCCGCTCGCCGCCAAGCCGGTGATGGAAGGCAAGGGCTGTCTCTTCAAGAAGTTTGCGGGTATCGACGTATTCGACATCGAACTCGCGGAGACCGATCCGGACAAGCTCGTCGATGCCATCGCGATGCTCGAGCCCACGCTCGGCGGCATCAACCTCGAGGACATCAAGGCGCCGGAGTGCTTCTACATTGAGAAGAAGCTGCGCGAGCGCATGAAGATTCCCGTCTTCCACGACGACCAGCACGGCACGGCCATCATTGCATCGGCCGCTATTCTCAACGGCCTGAAAGTGGTCGGCAAGAAGCTCGACGAAGTGAAGCTCGTGTGTTCGGGCGCGGGCGCCGCGGCCATCGCGTGTCTCGATTTGCTCGTTCACCTTGGGCTGAACAAGTCGAACATCCTGGTCTGCGATTCGAAAGGCGTGATCTATGAAGGACGCGGCAGCCTGGATCCGTCGAAGGAGCGGTACGCGGCCAATACGCCGGACCGCACGCTCGCCGATGCCATCCATAACGCCGACGTGTTCCTCGGCTGTTCGAGCGCCGGCGTGCTAAAGCCGGAAATGGTCAAGGTCATGGGCACGCAGCCGCTGATCCTCGCGCTCGCCAATCCGGAGCCGGAAATCCGCCCGGAAGAGGCGAAGAAGGTGCGCCCGGACGCGATCATCGCGACTGGCCGTTCGGACTATCCGAACCAGGTCAACAACGTGCTGTGTTTCCCGTTCATCTTCCGCGGCGCGCTGGATGTGGGCGCGACCACGATCACCGAAGAGATGAAACTCGCGTGCGTGCGCGCGATCGCGGAACTGGCCGAAGAGACCGATCAAGGCGATGAAGTCGCGAAAGCCTACGAAGGCCATTCGCTCGAATTCGGCCCGGATTACCTGATTCCGAAGCCGTTCGATCCGCGGCTGATCATCAAGATCGCGCCGGCCGTTGCGCAAGCCGCGATGGATTCGGGCGTCGCGACGCGGCCGATTCACGACATGGACGCGTATCGCGAGGAACTGGGCACGACCGTTTATCGCACGGGCATGGTGATGCGGCCGGTTTTTGCGGCGGCGAAATCAGCGCCGGCGCGTATTGTGTTCGCCGAGGGTGAGGACGAACGTGTGCTGCGCGCCGCGCAATTCGTACTGCTGGAGAAGATCGCGAAGCCGATCATCATCGGGCGGCCGGCGGTGGTGGAAATGCGCCTTCAGAAGATGGGCTCGAAGCTCAAGCCCGGCACCGATTTCGAGATCGTGAATCCGGAAGACGATCCGCGGTATCAGAAATGCTGGCAGGAATATCACCATATCGCCGCACGCGAAGGCGTGACGCCGGACAACGCGAAGGCGGCGCTGCGCAAGTTCAACACGCTGATCGGTGCAATCCTGGTGCGACTGGGCGATGCCGACGGCATGATCTGCGGCATGATCGATACGTACCATGACCATCTCAAATTCATTGAGCAAGTGTTGGGTAAAGCGGAAGGTGTGGAGAACTTCGCCGCGATGAATCTGCTGATGCTGCAAGGGCGCAACCTCTTCATCAGCGATACCTATGTCAACGAGGTCCCAACGCCCACGCAACTCGCCGATATGACCATCCTGGCGGCGCGCGAAATCGAGAAATTCGGGATTGCGCCGAAAGTCGCGTTACTGTCGAACTCGAACTTCGGCAGCGTGCCGACGGCTTCATCGAAGCGCATGGCGGAGGCACGCAAGCTGATCGCCGAGCGTGCGCCGGATCTGGAAGTGGATGGCGAAATGCATGGTGATGCGGCGTTGTCGGAGGTCGTGCGCAAGGCCGCATTCCCCGGCTCGACGCTGACCGGTGAGGCAAACCTGCTGATCATGCCGAACGTGGAGGCCGCGAATATCACGTACAACCTGCTCAAGATGGTGAGCGGCGAAGGCGTGACGGTCGGGCCGTTCCTGCTTGGCGCGGATAAACCGGTGCATATCCTCACGCCGGCCGCGACCGTGCGGCGGATCATCAACATGACGGCGGTGGCGTCGGCGAATGCACGGGTCACGGCGACGAGCAACGTAGCGTGATCCGCAAATTTATTGCGATATCCTGACGGGTTGATATCGATAAATCGAGATGGCCATGAAGCGGCGACTGGGTTGACCCAGCCGCCGTTTTTTTATGCGCACCCGTCGCATGTAACCCGGATACGCTAAAAACGCTTAGTACTACAG
>NZ_AEJF01000151.1 GCF_001028175.1 Caballeronia mineralivorans PML1(12) | reverse complement strand
TGATTTTTTATCAATGAGATGAACAAAGGTGTGGCGCGTATAGCGACGCCTTTGTTATTCGGATAAAGCTGATTCGAATGCCAAGTTGTGCTGAGCAGAGTCGCGGATCGTTTCATTCCTATGTCCGTTACGACGGATCGTTTCCGGGCGATCTCGTATTTTTCAATACACCCCGCGGTGAGGCCACCCACGTTGGCATCTACGTTGGCGAGCAGCGGTTTATCCATGCGCCGAGGAGGGGGCGTTCATTCGTATCGAATCGATGAAAAGCGCCTACTGGACGTCTCGATATTGCGGCGCACGGCGAGTCGTCGCATGACTTGCGGCCTGGACGCGCGAGCAGCGATGCGAAGGCATGGTTACTCAAAAAAAACGCCCGACGAAATTCATCGGGCGTTTTTTCATTCAACGGCGACTTAAGCGACTTGCCGCGTCTCACCGCCTGGTGACGAACGCCACTGCGCGAGCAACGCATTCCACTTGATGCGCGCTGCGTTCACGTTGTTGTCCTTCACGTGACCGTAGCCGCGCATGGAATCGGGCAGACTCGCCAGTTCAATCGCCAAAGGCAATTTCTCAGCCGTCAATCCGCCGGTCAACTCCGTTACCAGCGCCTCGTACTCCGCGATCAACGCCCGCTCCATCTTCCGTTCTTCGGTCTTGCCGAAGACATCGAACGAAGTACCGCGCAGGAACTTCATCTTCGCCAGCACTTTCATTGCGGATAAAACCCACGTGCCGTACTGTTTCTTGATGAGATGACCGTGCGCGTCCTTCTTCGAGAACATCGGCGGGGCAAGGTGGAATTTGATCTTCCAGTCGCCTTCGAAGCTGCCCTTCAAACGCTCGACGAACGCTGGATCGACATACAGACGTGCGACTTCATACTCATCCTTGTACGCCATCAGCTTGTGCAGGTTTTTAGCGACAGCTTCGGTCAGCGCGTACTGGCCATCGCCTAAGCCGATTGAGGCTTCCGCCTTGCGCACTTCTGCCACGAGCCGGGCGTAGCGCGCAGCGTACGCTTCGTTCTGGTAGCCGGAGAGATAAGCGATGCGTTTTTCAATCAGCGCATCCAGCGCTTTCGGCGTGTGCAGCGCGATGATCTTGCTGCCACCTTGCTCAGAGGAACCAGACGATACCCCGCCGCGCCCTTGCGCCCTGACAAGCCGTTCGACGCCTTCGAGATCATGCGCCGCGTGACGTCCCCATTCGAACGCGGCCAGATTCTTTTCGACCTGCACCGCGTTCAATTCGATGGCACGAACCAACGACTCATGCCGTAACGGTACCCAGCCGCGTTGCCATGCAAAACCCAGTACAAACGGGTTCGTATAGATGGCATCGCCGAGTAAAGCCACGGCGAAACGATTGGCATCGACGAGAGCAACATGCTCGCCCGCGGCCGCGCGAATATCGGCTTCTGCGCTCGCGCCCGGGAAGCGCCAGTTCGGGTTCTTGATGAATTCAGCCGTCGGCGTTTCGGCGCTGTTCACCACCACACGTGTATGACCGGGCTGCATCCGCGAGCCGCACTCATCGCTGGCTGTCACGATCGGGTCGCAACCAATCACCAGATCCGCTTCGCCCATTGCGATGCGGGTAGCGTGGATATCGCCGGGATGCGTGGCGATCTGCACGTGGCTCATCACGGCGCCGCCTTTTTGCGCGAGGCCGGTGACGTCGAGTACGGTCACGCCCTTTTGCTCGAGATGCGATGCCATGCCGAGCAACGCACCGATTGTCACCACGCCCGTGCCGCCCACACCGGTGACCAAAACGCCATACGGCCGGTCGATTAACGGCAGTTCGGGCATCGGCACCGGGGGCATCGCATCGCCGGAAATACTCGATATCTTCGGCTTCTTCAACTGTCCGCCTTCAACCGTGACGAAGCTCGGACAGAAGCCGTTCACGCACGAGTAGTCCTTGTTGCAGGTCGACTGGTTGATCTGGCGTTTCGTGCCGTATTCAGTATCGAGCGGTTCGACCGACAGGCAATTCGATTTCACCGAGCAATCGCCGCAGCCCTCGCACACGGCTTCGTTGATGACCACGCGCTTCGCCGGATCGGGATACGCGCCGCGTTTCCTGCGCCGGCGTTTTTCCGTCGCACAGGTCTGGTCGTAGATCAGGATCGTCGTGCCGGCGATCTCGCGCAGTTCGCGCTGAACCTCGTCGAGCTTCTCGCGATGAAACACATCGATACCCGGCGCGAGTCCCACGTTCGCCTGATATTTCTCGGGTTCATCGGTGACGATCACGATCTTCGTCGCCCCTTCGGCCGCGAGCTGATGCGTGATCTGCGGCACGGTGAGCACGCCATCGACGGGCTGGCCGCCGGTCATCGCGACGGCGTCGTTGTAGAGGATCTTGTACGTGATGTTGGTCTTCGACGCGATCGCCGCGCGGATTGCGAGCAGACCGGAGTGGAAGTACGTGCCGTCGCCGAGATTGGCGAACACGTGTTTGTCGTGGGTGAACGGCGCTTGCCCGATCCACGCGACGCCTTCGCCGCCCATCTGGCTGAAGGTGCTCGTGCTGCGGTCCATCCACACGGTCATGTAGTGGCAGCCGATACCGGCAAGCGCACGCGATCCTTCAGGCACATTCGTCGATGTATTGTGCGGGCAGCCCGAGCAAAACCACGGCTTGCGCTCGGCTTCGACACGCGGTCGCGCCAGCGCTTTTTCCTTCGCTTCGATCACCGCAATACGCGTGGCAATGCGCGCGCGGACATCGGCGGGAAGATCGAACTTGTCGAGCCGCGTGGCGATTGCTTTAGCGATGATTGCCGGCGACAACTCGTAGTGCGCCGGTAGAAGCCAATTGCCCATCGGCACGGACCATTCGCCGCCTGCGCCATCCTTCTCGTCGAACTTGCCGAACACGCGCGGCCGTTGCGCATCGGGCCAGTTATAAAGCTCTTCCTTGATCGCGTATTCGAGGATCTGGCGCTTTTCTTCGACTACCAGAATCTCTTGAAGCCCGTGCGCAAATGCATGCGCACCTTGCGCTTCGAGCGGCCACACACAACCGACCTTATATAAACGAATGCCGATGCGCGCGCAGGTTTCGTCGTCGAGACCCAGATCGCTCAACGCCTGACGCACATCGAGATAGGCCTTGCCCGCCGTCATGATGCCGAAGCGCGCATGGGGCGATTCGATCTCGATCCGATCCAGTTTGTTCGCGCGCACATAGGCGAGCGCCGCGTACCACTTGTAGTCGAGCAGCCGCGCTTCCTGAACCAAAGGCGGATCGGGCCAGCGGATGTTGAGGCCGCCATCGGGCATTGCGAAATCAGTCGGCAGGACAATTTGCGTGCGATGCGGATCGATATCGACAGAAGCCGACGATTCCACCACATCGGTCACGCATTTCATCGCGACCCAGAGGCCGGAGTAACGGCTCATCGCCCAGCCGTGCAGGCCGAAGTCCAGATATTCCTGCACATTCGATGGAAACAGCACCGGCAAACCGCACGCCTTGAAAATGTGTTCGGACTGGTGCGCGAGCGTGGAGGATTTGGCGGCGTGGTCATCACCTGCGAGCACGAGTACACCGCCATGCGGGGACGAGCCCGCCGAATTGCCGTGCTTGAACACATCGCCGGTTCTGTCGACGCCCGGCCCTTTGCCGTACCACATCGAGAACACGCCGTCGTATTTGGCGCTGGGATAAAGATTGACCTGCTGCGAGCCCCACACGGCTGTGGCCGCGAGGTCTTCGTTCACGCCGGGCTGGAACACGACCTGGTGCGCAGCGAGATGTTTTTTCGCTTTCCACAGATGCTGATCGAGTGCGCCAAGCGGGGAGCCGCGATAGCCGGAAATGAAACCGGCGGTATTAAGTCCCGCGGCATGATCGCGTTGTTGTTGCAGCATCGGCAGCCGAACCAGCGCCTGTATGCCGCTCATGTATGCGCGACCGCGTTCCAGGGTGTATTTGTCGTCGAGGGTGACGGAATTTAGCGCGGCTTCTAGGGAAGCTTGTTGTTCCGCGTCAAGGGGGGCATTCATTGTGGGGTCTCTCCGCCAACGTTTGGGATCGCCAAAGCACTTTAGGGCGTTCGCGTCTTGTGAACGCGTCAGCCGGGATTCTGAGTGTGCCTGTTTTGGATTTCTTCCAGCACTGGTAAAAACCCGCTGAAAAGTAATTTCAACTTTGCACAGGTGTTACGACGTGTAAAAACGGCTGTATTTCGATGTCATCGGGGAACCGCTCGCGTCGAGCCTATTCAAACTGCGCGATCGTTCCGCGTTTGCCTGGGTTTTGGCCCGCAGGCGAGCGCGCGATTGTTGGACATACCGATGCACGCAGTTGAAGGAGGAAGCAGTGAAACAACGATATATCCAAAGCTTTTTGATGGTTTCCGCAGCATTTTTTGCGATGAATACGCCGGTTCGCGTCGGCGGCCCGGCCGGATCGGAAGCAACGGTCTCTGGAGTGCCGCGAATTTCGCAGGTTCGGGTCGAACAGGTTTCGAGTCAACAAGCGACGGATAACAAGGACAATTCCGATGCTTGAGGATTGTTGACGCCATAAAAAACCGGGGATCGAATCGATTCCCGGTTTTTTGGGGGAGCTACGTCGGGCGCTTAGCCGGGCGTTGTTGTGTCCTTCACCACGCCACGCCGAATCTGATCGAGTTCAATCGATTCAAACAGCGCCTTGAAGTTGCCTTCGCCGAAACCCTGGTTGCCCTTGCGCTGAATGATCTCGAAGAAGATCGGGCCGATCTGGTTTTCCGTAAAGATCTGCAGCAGGATTTCGTCCCGCACGCCATCGATCAGGATCTTGCGCTTGCGCAATTCCGCTACCGATTCGCCATGATTCGGCACGCGCCGGTCGACGAGCTCGTAGTACGTGTCGATGGTATCCAGTAGCGCGATTTTCGCGGTGCGCAGATTGTCGACGGTGCTGTAGATGTCATCGCTGCCCAGCGCGATGTGCTGAATGCCTTCGCCGTGATACGCGTCGAGATATTCCTGGATCTGCCCTGACGTATCCGAGCCTTCCTCGTTGATCGGGATGCGAATCTTGCCGCACGGTGAACTCATCGCTTTCGACTTGACCGCCGTCACCTTGCCTTCAATATCGAAGTAACGCGCTTCGCGGAAATTGAACAGCCGCTCGTAGAACTCGGCCCATTCGATCATCCGGCCGCGATGAACGTTGTGCGTCAAATGATCGATGTACGTCAGTCCGTGACCGGCCGGGTTTTGCTCGGCGCCGGGAATCGGTTCGAAATCGACGTCGTAGATGCTGATGTCGCCGATGCTGCCCTGTTGCGCGCCATTCTTGCCGCGCCAACGGTCCACGAAGTAAATCAACGAATCGCCGATGCCCTTGATTGCCGGAATGTTCAGTTCCATCGGACCGGTTTTATTGTCGAAGCCCCAGGCGCCCAGGTCTAGCGCGCGTTTGTACGCCTTGCCCGCATCGGCGACGCGAAACGCGATCGCGCAAATCGACGGACCATGCAGGCGCGCGAAGCGTTGAGCGAAGGAGTCGGGTTCGGCGTTCACCAGGAAGTTGATCTCGCCCTGCCGATACAGCGTCACATCCTTGTGACGATGACGGGCAATCGCGGTAAATCCCATCTGTTCAAACAATTTCCCGAGCGCGACCGGATCGGGCGCCGTGTATTCGATGAATTCAAAACCATCGGTGCCGACGGGATTGTCCCAAGTCGTTGCTTGCATGCTTCGTCTCCTGAACCGTGAGGATTATTGAGACAAGTTTATCGAGGGAAGTGCGGCGGATACTTGCGATTTAAATCGCGCTTGACTACGATGGCGCACGTTCATGCCGTCATTACGTCAACGGGAGGCAGAAAATGGCCAAAATCGAACTCGATGCCATCGATCGGAAAATCCTCGCGATTCTTCAGGTGAACGGGCGGCTGTCGAACCAGGACATCGCCGATCAGGTGAACCTGTCGCCGAGTCCCTGCTTGCGGCGAATCCGGCGGCTGGAGGAAGAGGGCGTGATTCGCGGTTACGTCGCGCTGCTGGAGCCTCGGCTGCTCGGGCTTGGGCTGCTCGCGTATGTGAGTGTGCGGCTGGAAAAGCGCGGCGGGACGACGGTAACTGCGGGAATGAAAAATCCGCCAACGCACGCCGATCGGTTTCGCGAAGCCGTGCTCTCATGGCCGGAGGTCGTGGCCTGCGACGCGATGACCGGTGAAATGGATTATCTGCTGCGTGTCCAGGTGGAAGACATGGAGCACTTTTCGCGCTTCGTGCAGGACCAATTGCTGCACCATCCATCGGTCATCGATGTCCAGAGCAGCTTCTCGCTGGAGCGCTTCAAGGAAACGACGGCACTGCCGATCCGCTGACCCGCGCTGACCTGCCAGCTAGAAACCCCGGACGCAAAAAAGGCGGCTTTCGCCGCCTTTCGTGCTTTTGCGCATGCTTGCTGATTTGTGCCCTGAATCAGGCCGCGTCCGCAGTAGGCATGAACGCCTGAAACATTTGCGATGTCCGGCGCGCCTGGCGCTTGACCGCGTAATCGAAGACCGCTGCTTGCTCCTGCAACATCTCCGCGATGATGCTGCTTTGGTCGGCGGGTGTCAGCGACAGATAAGCATCGGCTTCGCCATACGCATATTCGATCTTCATCCCCGACTTCTTCGCTATGTGCATCATGGTCGAGTTTCGTGACAAACAATGCATGTAGAGCATTGAAACGTGCGTGTTGCGGCTGCGGATGGCGGCACGCTCGAACAGGCGGCTACCCACGCCACGGCCGCGCGCACTTTCCAGCACCGACACGCCGAACTCCGCCGTGCGTTTGTCGTCTTCGGCCGGCAGATAGGCGAGATGGCCGACGCCGACGAGGTTCAACCGGTCGTCGAAAACGCCGAACACGGTGTCACGCGAAAAGTCGATATTCGCGACATAGTTCTCGATCACACGATCCGGCACGATCTGGCCGAAGCGCAGCAGCCGGTCGTCCTCGTCGAGGGCGAGGAAGTGGGTGAGCAGGCGCTCGCGATCGGTGGAGGACAGTTCACGAACGAGAACGGGCGAACGACCGGCAGCTGTCTGCGAGCGATCGGCTGCTGCGAAGATCGATGCGGTGTGGCGGTTGAAAGGCATGTTCACGATGGTGGCTCCTTGATTCGTCGCGCGACATGGTGCGTCGCAAAACGAATTTTAGCCGAACCACCGTATAAGCACTAGGGAAAACCCGTAATTGTCTATGGAGCGTACCGTCTAATTGTTATGTATTAACAATAAAAATCGTTAAAAAACAATAACTTAATGCGTGTTGTGCGGATCACACGGTCTCTCGGCAACAAAATGTCGCATTGCAACATTAGTTATCGCCGTTCATGCCGTGCTCGATCACGCTGACAACCTGCTCCGCGAACTCGCGATAACCCAGCTTTCCGTCTGGCTTGAGCCACGTGAACGTCCAGTTGATCATGCCGAACACCATCATGGTGAGCGCGGTCTGATTTTCCTTGGTCGCCCGCTTCGGGTAGGCACGCGCGAGTTGCCGGGCGAACGCCGCGACAATGCCGCGCTGGCGTTCGAGCACGATTTCACGCTGCGTGTCCTCGAGGTATTTCACATCGTTGAGCAACGCGACGTGCCGGCTATGCGACGTTTCGTATTCGGTGAGGAACGCGCGGACCAGTTCGGCGAACGCCTCGCGCTCGGTCAAGCCGCGCCGCTGGCTCGCGCCTTCCACTTCCGCGATGATCAGCATCAGCCGCTTCGTGTAGCGGTCGAGCAGGTCGAAAAGAATGGCTTCCTTGCTCGCGTAATAATGATAAAGCCGCGCCTTGGAGGTGCCGCTGGCCGCAGCGAGATCGGCCATCGACGTGCTCGGGTAGCTGGTCTGTGCGAATTTGGCGGCGGCGAGTTCGAGGATCTGCTCGCGTTGTGTGTCGTGGTCAGGCGCTCTTGTACGGGCCATTGAGTCTCGAAGAAGTGCTGGGTCGATCGGGGATTCTAAAACGCAGCCATTGCACGGCTAATCTAATGCACGGCGCGGCGAAGTCTGGCCTCGGCTATCTTGGCGAGATCGCCGCGAATCTGCAGTTTGCCCGCCGCGACGAGTTCGCGGCAGCGCCAGAAAGCAATCGCATCGCTGACCAAAAAGCCGAAGCTCGCGCCCATCACCTGGCCGGCGAGCTGGCGCGCCTCCTGCCAGCCGTCGCTCGCTATCTGGAGGATGGTTTCATCGACGTCTGCATACGTGCCGGAAATGAACGTGTTGTCACGCCAGCGGCGGGTGTCGCTATTGATCTGCTTGACTTCCTGCCATTCCAGCGCAAGACGGCTGATGCGCAATACGGAAATGGGCGCGGCCGTCGGCAACTTGGCGCCCAGTTCGGCGGTCGTGAACATGCCGACCGCCGTCGCGCCGTCATCCCGGCCGCGGCGTTGCTGCGTGCCGTCGGCGGCGGTGACGGAGGGCAGGTCTTCGTGACTGAGTTTGGCTTCGTTCAGGCGCTG
This sequence comes from Caballeronia mineralivorans PML1(12), assembly GCF_001028175.1. Lineage (GTDB taxonomy): Bacteria > Pseudomonadota > Gammaproteobacteria > Burkholderiales > Burkholderiaceae > Caballeronia > Caballeronia mineralivorans. Next base: position 9,032 of record NZ_AEJF01000151.1, on the reverse strand, counting down.
CGGCGTGTTGCGCAGCGTGTAGGCCACTCGCCGCAGCGTTAGCTGGTCGCTCGCGCTCTGGCCGTGCCAGATCACGACCTGTCCGCTGTCCTGCGCGAGTTCGCGCAAGAGCGCGTCCTGTTCCTTCAGCTTCGATACGAAGTCGAACTTGTGCTCGCTCAGCACCTGCTGCCAGAACAGGGCGCGGGTTTCCGGGTTGTCGTCAATACCCCTAAGCTGGCCGACCGCAAGGTCGTCCTTGAGCGGGATGACGCGTTCGTCGCGGGCCGCTAATTGCAAGGCTTCGCGCAAAATCTCGGCGGCGTGGTCGCCGTTGGTAACGTGAATGGTGCTCATCAGTAACGGTGACCGCAAACGTAAGAAGGCCGCCCGGCGCGCGGCGAGTGCGGCGACAAGGCGCGGCACACCGCATTCGGAACGGGCGACCCCTAGTGTAAGCGAATCGAATCAGCGCAATCCGCCAACCCGGCGTTCAACGTTCGTCATAACTCACAACCACGCGATCCGAGACCGGATGGCACTGGCAGGTGAGCACAAAACCCGCATCGATTTCATGCTGCTCCAGCGTGTAGTTCTTCTCCATCCGCACTTCGCCTTCCAGCACTTTCGCCCGGCACGTGCAGCACACGCCGCCCTTGCAGGCGTAAGGCAGTGCGAGCCCCGCCTTCAATCCGACGTCGAGCACGCTCACACCTTGATAAGGCAGGCGCAGTTTGCGTTTTTTGCCATCGATAACCAGTTCCAGATCGGCCGCCGGCGTGTCGTCGGTGATTTCGATAGGCGGCACGCCGGCTTGTGGCAACGGCGTCCCGAAGCGTTCGACGTGAACCTGCTGGGGCGGCACGCCCGCGCTTTTCAGCGCAGCTTCGGCAGCGTCCATCATCGGGCCGGGGCCGCAGATGAAGGCTTCATCGATTTCATTCGCAGGAACGAGCGCCTCCAGGAAGGCAGCGCACTTTTCCTGATTCAGCACGCCGTTGAACAACTCCACGTCCTGCAAATCGTCCGATAACACGTGATACAGCGAGAACCGGCTCATGAAGCGGTTCTTCAGGTCTTCGAGTTCCTCGGCGAACATGATCGCGTCCACGCTGCGGTTGCCGTAGATGAGCGTGAAACGGCTGGTCGGCTCCGTTTCCAAGGTCGTCTTGATGATCGCGAGCACCGGTGTGATGCCCGAGCCGCCCGAGAACGCGACGTAATGCTTCACGTGATCGGCATTCAGGTGCGTGAAAAAGCGGCCATCGGGCGTCATGACTTCGATTTCATGGCCGGGTTTTAACGTGTCGAAAGCGAAGTTCGAGAAGCGGCCGCCGCGCACGCGCTTGATGCCGATACGCAATTCGCCATCGCGATCGTAATCGGTCACACCCACGCAAATGGAATACGAGCGCCGTGTTTCTTCACCGTCAATATGCGTCTTCAACGTGACGAACTGGCCCTGCGTGAAGCGGAATGCATCGCGAAGATTGTCGGGGACGTCGAAGGAAACCGTGACGGCGTCGGCGGTTTCGGGACGGACGTCGCGGATGCGCAGCGAATGGAATTGCGGAGTCGCCATGGTCGTTTTCAGTACGGTTTGAAGTAGTCGAACGGCTCGCGGCAATCCACGCAGCGATACAGCGCCTTGCACGCGGTCGAGCCGAATTGGGCGAGGCGTTCGGTATGCGATGACCCGCAGCGCGGGCAGGCGGGTTGGTCCACGACGCGCGGCACGAAGCGGATCGGCCGCTCTTGCGGGGCGTGTTCGTTTGAACCGCAATTGCCCATGGGCGGGGCGATGCCGTATTTCTTCAGCTTCTCGCGGGCTGCGTCGGTCATCCAGTCGGTGGTCCACGCCGGTGCCAGGACGGTTTCGATGCGATGTTTTGCAAAGCCCGCTTCGATCAACGCAGCGCCAATGTCTTCCGCAATCTGGTACATCGCCGGGCAGCCGGAATACGTGGGCGTGATGACGATTTCAAGCGTGTCGTCGGCGGCGTGGCGTATGTCGCGGAGAATGCCCAACTCGCGAATCGACACCACCGGGATTTCCGGATCGGGCACGGCGTCCAACACTTCCCAAACGCGGTCGAGCGAAGCTTCAGCGGTCATCATCGCGTTCACCAACTCGCGCCTGGATGCTGCCGGGCGATGCTCTGCAATTCCGCGAGCAGGAAGCCCATGTGTTCGGAATGCTCGCCGAGCTTGCCGGTTGTCACGTGTTTGGCATCGGCGGGTTTTTGCAGCGTGGCTTCGGCGAGCGTCGCGTCCACGTCCTCGCGCCACGCCGTTTCCAGATCCGCCGTGAGCGGACCGATAGCCGCATCGGCGATGCTCGTTTCCACGTCGTCGATACTGAAAAACTCGCGCGTGTAAGGCATCAGGTAATCCACCGCCGCCTGCGCCCGACGATGCGATTCCTCGGTGCCATCGCCGAAACGCAGCAGCCAGTCGATCGCGTGATTCAAGTGATAACGCGTTTCCTTGATCGACTTCGACGCGATCGCCGCGAGTTGCGCGTCCGTCGATTGCGTGAGTGCCGTCCACAGATGCGCCATCAGCGTCGAATACAGGAAGTTGCGCACGACTGTCACTGCGTAGTCGCGACCCGAACGCGCCGTGCCCGACAACGGACCCGCGTGCGGCAACTCGGTCAGTGTGTAATTGCGGAAATCACGCTCGTTGCGGAAATACGCGTAGTCGTCTTCGGTTTTCTTCCTGCCGTTAAGCTCGTTATCGAGCATGGCCGCGTGCGAGTAGAGCAGCCGCGCCTGGCCGATCAGATCGAGGCTGATGTTCGCCAGCGCGATATCTTCCTCGAGCACCGGGCCGTGTCCGCACCATTCGCCGTTGCGCTGGCCGAGGATCAGCGCGTTATCGGCGAGGCGCAGGACGTAGGAGAGATGTTGGGGCGTCGTCATGGGGCTTGACCCTTCGCTCACATGTGGTTGATTTCGTCGGGCAGCACGAAGAATGTGGGGTGCCGGTAGATCTTGTCGCCGGCCGGGTCGAAGAACTCAGCTTTATCGGCGGGATCGGAGGCCGTGATCGCCGCCGATGGAACCACCCAAATGCTCACGCCTTCCTGGCGCCGCGTGTAGACATCGCGCGCCATGCGCAGCGCTGCGGGTGCATCCGGTGCGTGCAGGCTGCCGCAATGCTTGTGGTCAAGGCCCTGCTTGCTGCGCACGAACACTTCCCAGATCGGCCATTCGTTATTCATCTTTCGCTCCTTATGCTGCGTGCTTTTGAGCACGCGCAGCTTGTTTGGCGGCGTAGGCGAGGGCGGCTTCGCGCACCCAGAGGCCGTCGTCGTGTGCTTTCACGCGCGTGGCGAGCCGCTCCTTGTTGCACGGACCGTCGCCGTTCACGACGCGCCAGAACTCTTCCCAATCGATCTCGCCATAGTCGTGCGCCTGCCGTTCTTCGTTCCACTTCAGATCGGGATCGGGCAGCGTCACACCCAAAATCCTGGCTTGCTCCACAGTGGCATCGACGAATTTCTGCCGCAGATCATCATTCGATATCCGCTTGATGCCCCACTTGAATGATTGGCCGCTGTGGATGGAATCCTTGTCGCTCGGGCCGAACATCATCAGCACCGGCCACCACCAGCGGTCCACCGCCTGCTGCACCATTTCCTTCTGCGCTTCGGTGCCTTTCATCATGGAGAGCAACGCGTCGAAACCTTGCCGCTGATGGAACGACTCTTCCTTGCAGATGCGGATCATGGCGCGCGCATACGGGCCATACGTGCAGCGGCAGAGCGGAATCTGGTTCATGATCGCCGCGCCATCCACCAGCCAGCCGATCGTGCCCACGTCCGCCCATGTGGGCGTTGGATAATTGAAGATGCTTGAATACTTGGCTTTACCGGCGTGCAAGGCGTCGACAAGCTGATCGCGCGATACCCCCATGGTTTCCGCCGCGCTATATAGATAGAGGCCGTGGCCGCCTTCGTCCTGCACCTTCGCGAGCAGGATCGCCTTGCGCTTCAGGCTCGGCGCGCGCGAAATCCAGTTGCCTTCAGGCAGCATGCCGACGATTTCCGAATGCGCGTGCTGCGAGATCTGGCGAATTAGCGTCTTGCGGTAGGCATCTGGCATCCAGTCCTGGGGTTCGATCTTGCCGTCGGCGGCCATCACGGCGTCGAAACGGCTGAGTTCAGGCGATTCGGACGCTGGATCCATGGACTGCACGTTGCCGGGAATATCGAGGGATTGCGTGTACATGACGATCGCTCGCTCTAGGAAGTCACTGTGCCGCAATTATAAGCCGACCGTCCGGTCGGTTAATAGTTATTTTTTTGAGATCCATTCGAACGGGGCGAGAGCGGGGCGCTTTTGTGTCGAATGAATTCATCGGATCTTTCCAGTCCTACCCCACGCTCGCTTCAAACACCCGCCGATAATTCTCCCCAAGAATTTTCCCCGTTTCTTCGTTCGAAAATCCCGCGGCAAGGAGCTTGTTCGAAAAGTCAGGCAATTGGCCATAGTGAGTAAAAACCGGCGGAGAAATCGATTTGCGTCGTCATTTCCTGTTTAAAAGTCGTCGCCGGATTATGCAGCGGGAGGCGGGCGCACTCAGCTTGAGCGCGGCGTCGGCTAAAGGCCGTTCCTGAATGCGACAATGCGACTTCGCTTTCAACCGTGTACCCCGCATGCCGTCACCGTCACCCTCCGAAACTCGTTCTGCGCGCGTTGCCGTTATTGGCGGCGGCCCTGCCGGCTTGATGGCTGCGGAAGCGCTGGCGGCTGGCGGCGTCGAAGTGGATCTCTATGACGCCATGCCGTCGGTCGGCCGCAAGTTCCTGATGGCGGGCAAGGGCGGCATGAATCTCACGCATTCCGAGCCCGCCGAATTGTTCGTCGCGCGTTATGCGGAGCGCCGGTCGCAGATCGAACCGCTGTTGCGCCGTTTCGACGCCGCCGCGTTACGCGCGTGGGTTCACGGGTTGGGCGTGGAAACCTTCGTCGGCAGCTCGGGCCGCGTGTTTCCCACCGACATGAAAGCCGCACCCATGTTGCGTGCCTGGTTGCATCGGCTACGTGGGTCAGGCGTGCGGTTTCACATGCGGCATAAGTGGACTGGTTGGGGCGACGAAGCGCGGCAGTCCTTGCGATTTGCCACGCCAGAAGGCGAGCGCTTAGTCGAAGCCGATGCCGTTGTCCTCGCGCTCGGCGGCGCGAGCTGGCCGCGGCTCGGCTCGGACGCGGCGTGGATTCCGTATCTGGCAGCGCGCAACGTGGGCGTGTCGCCGTTTGCACCGTCGAATTGCGGCTTCGATATCAACTGGAGCGAGCACTTCAGCAGCCGTTTTGCAGGCGAGCCGCTGAAAGCCGTCGCGATCGGCTTGCCGCGGTCGGATGGCGGGATCGATTGGCGGACGGGGGAAGGTTTGCTGACATCGACGGGTATTGAGGGCAGTCTGATCTACGCGATGTCCGCGCGTATTCGCGATCGTCTGACCGCCGGCGACGCCACGTTTTTTCTGGATCTCGTACCGGCTTTAACGCAGCAGCGTGTCCACGATGAAGTGACCCATCCACGCGGCGCTCGTTCGATGTCGAGCCATTTGCAGAGCCGTTTGAACCTGACGGGCGCGAAAGCGGGTTTGCTGCGCGAGGTGCTGGAGCGCGAAGATTTCTCCGATACAGCACGTCTCGCACACTTGATCAAGGCGTTGCCGTTGACCGTGACGCGTCCAAGGCCGATTGCCGAAGCGATCAGCAGCGCGGGCGGCGTGACGTTTGAATCACTCGATTCGCAATTGATGCTTGATGCGCTGCCCAGCGTTTTCTGCGCAGGCGAGATGCTGGATTGGGAAGCGCCGACCGGTGGGTATCTGCTCACTGCGTGTTTCGCGAGCGGTTTGATCGCGGGCGAGGCGGCGCTGGCCTATGTGAAGCGGGCGTGAACTGGGTTCAAACGCCCGCGCCAAAGACGAAACTCAAGCCGGCACAAGCCGCCACAACGACGTAATTTCGGCCGAACGCGCGTGATACAGCGGATCGGTTTTATCGGCGGCGCGAGGGTGATGCGGGCGGATATCCATCCGGCCATCCGTCTTCAGCCCGGCGCGGTCGACCCACTCCTGCAATTGCGCCCGTGTACGCAGACCAAGGTGCTCGGCGATATCGGAAAGAATCAGCCAGCCTTCGCCGCCCGGCGTCAAATGTGCGGCAAGCCCATCGAGAAAACCTCGCAGCATGCGGCTTTCGGGGTCGTAGATTGCATGTTCGATGGCCGAGCTCGGCCGGGCCGGCAGCCACGGCGGATTGCAGACGATCAACGGCGCACGGCCCTCCGGAAACAGATCGGCCTCGACCACCTTCACTTCCTGCGCGTACCCCAATAACTCGATGTTTTCCCGCGCGCAGGCGAGCGCGCGGGCATCGATTTCCGTCGCCACCACACGCTTCACGCCGCGCTGCGCCAATAAGGCGGCAAGCACGCCGGTCCCCGTGCCAATATCGAAAGCCAATTCCTTCGACGGCAACGGCTGATCCGCCACCAGTTTGATGTACTCGCCGCGGACCGGCGAAAACACGCCGTAGTAAGGGTGAATCCGTGCGCCGAGCGCCTCGACGTCCACGCCCTTTTTACGCCACTCGTGCGCGCCGACCAGCCCGAGCACCTCACGCAGCGACACGATCGACTCACCTGACGCCGCGCCATAAGCCTCCTCACACGCTTCCTTCACAACAGGCGCGCGACGCAGCGGAATGGCGTACTCCGCGTCGAGCGGCAACAACAGCATGCCGAGCGTGCGCGCCCGCTGCGACTGGGCGAGCCGATGCAAATTGAACGCCTCGGCGGGAGCGGGCGGCGCTGCCGGCGGTGCATCGGGAGCGGCGCTGCGTTCCTTCGCTTTTGCTTTGGCCGACTTTTTCGGCCGCGTTTCGATGCGTCGTGCAACCGCCTGCAATAACTGCCGGGCGTTCTGGAAATCGCCGCGCCACAGAATTGCCGTGCCTTCGCAAGCCAGCCGATACGCGGAATCGGCGGTCATCTGGTCATCGCCGATCACCACGCGCTTGGGCGGCGCGATTCCGCTTTCCGAGTGCCAGAGCGCCGAACGGTTCTCGCCTTTTTCCTCCCATTCGATCTGGGAAGGTGCGGCGCTGGTGCTGGGAGAAGTTTTGGAATGCATGCTGAATAAGTACCGGACAAAGTGAGAACCGCGAGGCGGAATGCCGACATTCTGAGGGCTTTTCACAAAATGGTCCCATTTTCGGCGAGAAAAGCCGGCCGATGGATGCGCTTGGGAATCGGGCGGCTGGATTTCGACCGCCGGGAAACCTGGTCCTTTTGTTCACTAACCATCGGTGGGCGCAGGCGCAAATCCGATGGATCCGCAGTCCATTTCTCGGCTCCAACCTGAGATGAACGCCACCGCACTGTGCCCGGAAGTGATGTAAAAAAATCCCGGTCAAGCAGGCCAGACGCAGCCGCGAATCGCCCGCCGAACTGTAAGCGCCTGGTTTGCCCGTTCAGGCACAATCGCTTTTTTCCCTCTAACCCACGCTCCACGATGAACCTTCGCGCCCTTTCCGCCGCTGCCACCGCGACGCTGTTAGCTTGCCTGCTGCCGCCCACCTGTGCTCGCGCCGACGACGCCCCGGCTGAACGCTGGGTGAGCGCCTGGAGCACGGCATTGCAGGCAATTCCGCAGCGGGCCGACTTGCCGGCGTTGTATCGCGCGCCGGAGATCGGTGGCCGGACGGTTCGGCAGATTGTCTATCCCGCCATCGACGGCCGGCACGTTCGGCTGCGCTTCAGCAATGTATACGGCACCACACCGCTGGTGATCGAGGGCGTACAAGTAGCGCGCGCCGTATCCGGCAATGCCGCGGCGACACGCGCGGGAACGACCCGTCCCGTGACGTTCGGCGGCAAGCAGGGCTTGACCATCGCGCCGGGTGGCCAGATGGACAGCGACCCGATCGCCTTCGACGTCACCGCCCACGAGCCGCTCGCCGTCAGTACTTATATGGGAGCAGGCCAAAAAATGGCCGCGTGGCATCGGGTGGCGAGCCAGACGAACTACGTATCGACGCCCGGCAACCATTCCTCCGATACCGACGCTGCCGCGTTTCGTACCCGATTCACGCAATTTGTGTGGCTGACCAGCGTTTCCGTCGATACCGCGCCGGCGCGCACGCTGGTCGCGATTGGTGACTCCATCACCGACGGCATGCGCTCCACGCCGAATGCGAACCGCCGCTGGCCGGACGCCTTGGCGCGCCGGCTGACGCAAAAAGGTATCGACGGCACCGCTGTCGTGAACGCGGGAATCAGTGGCAATCGCTTACTGAGCGGGTCGGCGTGTTATGGCGATGCACTTCTGAACCGCTTCGATCGCGATGCGTTGCGCCAGCCTGGGGTGCGCGCGGTGATCCTGCTGATTGGCATCAACGACATCAACTTCCCTGCGATGCCCCCGCACGCCGGTCTCGATTGCGACGATCCGCACACGCCCGTGACCGTCGATTCGCTGTTGCGTGGCTACCAGCGGTTGATTGCGCAGGCTCACCAGCGCGGGGTCCGGATCTACGGTGCAACCTTGACGCCGGCTGCGCTGCCGCCGGAACGCGAGGCCATCAGGACAGCGGTGAACGACTCGATCCGCTCGAGCCGCGCATTCGATGGCGTAATCGACTTCGACCGCGCGCTGCGGGATCCGGCCCATCCCGACCGGCTTCAGCGACGCTACGACAGCGGCGACCATATCCACCCTAGCGACGCGGGTTACGCGGCCATCTCGGAGGCTGTTCCCATCGACGAAATGGGGCTGGCAAAGGGCCGTTAGGACATTCCCGAAAATAGTTTGAAGATGTCCTTGCCTTGGTGCGCGCCATCGCCTATTATTCCTCTCCTCGTTTCGCAACGAGGACCGCCAAAGAAACAGGCGGCCTCCAAAGTCGGTAAGTTTGAAAGCAAACGCTCACAAACTTGTTGACAAGGAGAAAAAGATTCTTCATAATCTCGTTTCTGTGCTGCAGAAGCAGCGACGCGAAAGCGGCGGGTCTGAGAGGGTTCAGGTTCAG
>NZ_AEJF01000150.1 GCF_001028175.1 Caballeronia mineralivorans PML1(12) | reverse complement strand
CAACGCCCGCACCCTCGAGACTCGATGAAATCCTCGCGCGCGGCACACTGCGCGTCTGCACGACGGGCGACTACAAACCGTACTCGTTCCTCAAACCGGATGGCCAGTTCGAAGGCATCGACATCGACACGGCGCAAAACCTCGCACAGTCGATGAACGTCAAAGCCGAATTCATCAAGACGTCGTGGTCGAACCTGATGAACGATTTCATCGCGAAGTGCGACATCGCGGTCGGCGGTGTTTCGACCACGCTCGAACGCCAGAAACGCGCGTTCTTCACGCAGCCGTACATGGTGGACGGCAAGACGCCGATCGTGCGATGCGGCGACGTCGACAAATACCAGAGCGTCGCGCAGATCGATCAACCCGGCGTGCGCACCATCGTCAATCCGGGCGGCACGAACGAGAAGTTTGCGAAGCAGTTTTTCACGCACTCGCAACTGATCGAGTACCCCGACAACGTGACCATCTTCAAACAGATCCTCGACGGCCAAGCCGACGTGATGGTCACCGACGCCTCCGAAACACTCCTCCAGCAAAAGCTGAATCCCGGCTTGTGCTCGGTGCATCCCGACAAGCCCTTCCAGTTCGGAGAGAAAGCGTATCTGCTGCCACGCGGCGATGTCGCGTTTCAGCAGTACGTCGACCAGTGGCTGCACCTGTCGCGCTCGACAGGCGAGTTCCAGGCGGTCCTCGATAAATGGCTGAAATGACCGCGGCGGCGTTTAGGGTTACGCCGCCTTGTTCGCCAAACGGCTCAAGCGCGGCGAGTTCGACGCGCTGAACCGCTCACCGTAAGCAATGCGTAAGTCGATGTCGCTCGGCATCGAAAAGTCAACGCGCTGCGTGTAACAAGTCACCGAACCGTTCCGACGTTTTCTTCATCCAGGCGGCCGCGGCTTTCGAATGCACCTGGATCCGGCCGAATCCGTGCGTCATGTCGTGCGCGTCGATAACCTCGGTGCGCCCGCCGTTCGCTTCGAGAAAACGCGCGAATTCGTGGGCATCGTCATAAAGCGGATCGTAGGCCGCCGCCACGATCAACGCCCGCGCCGGCGTCCGATCGTAGGACTGAGCGAGCGGAAACGCGCGCACATCGTCGTCGGCGGGCGGTTCGGCCGTCAGGAATTGCGCCCAGTAGAACTTCATTTCTTCAGTGGTCAAGCCTGGCCCTTCGGCGTTCGCCGTAAAGCTGCCACCCTCGAATCGACAGCGCGCGACCGGGTAAATCAGCAATTGCGCGGTGACCAGACCTGCTACGCGATCGTTCGCCGCGCGT
>NZ_AEJF01000149.1 GCF_001028175.1 Caballeronia mineralivorans PML1(12) | reverse complement strand
ACCGGTACGTATGAAACGGCGTCATCGGAGAAATAGTCCGACAGGCCACCAATGCCCGTTGCAACCACTGCCTTACCCGCCATGACCGCTTCCAGCAGCACCGTAATACCCGATGCATGGTGATTGGGATGAAGCGGTACGACTATCACATCGGCCCATTCGTAGAGCGCACGCTGCTCGGCCAAGCCTGAAACCGGTGCGACAACAATGTTATCCGCTCGATCGGGACGCACGACTTTTCGCTGGGTCGCCAGCCTCGCGCTAAAGCGCTTGTCGTTTTCGAATGCAGCCATGAAGGTCTGCCAATCGCGGTCACGATCGTTACCAATGGCTGCCACGCGCAAGGGTTCGTGAGGGCGCCACTCGGACACGGGTTGCAGCGGAAAGTCGTCTGTACTGATGCCATAGAGAACCACCGTCGCTTCGCGATTCCAGAATTTTTTCGCGAGCGCAGCATTGTCGTATGTAAGCGTCGTCAGCAAGTTCGCGCGACTTAGCAGCTTCTTGAAGAGAATGCGCTTGAACACGCTAAGCGATTCCCAGATATCCAGCAGCCACACGCTTTGCGCAAGCAAAAGTGGTTTGTGCGCGCCACGCTTGAGCATGAGCAATAGCGCC
>NZ_AEJF01000148.1 GCF_001028175.1 Caballeronia mineralivorans PML1(12) | reverse complement strand
CCAGTACCGAGTCCCAGACTCAGAATTGCAGCGGCAACGCCAAGCGCGTTCCGGATAGTGGATTTCATGGTTGTCTCCTTGTTTATCGTGTGATTGCCGATGCGGTGCATCGGCCAATGCCGCTTTGCCTTCGGTTACGGGCGCCGCATCAATCGACTGGCAAGCCGATGAAGACTTTGCCGTCTTCGGTTTTTACCGGGTGCGTAACGAGATTGATGCACACAGGTGCCCCCTTCGCTGCGCCGGTAGGAATGTGAAAGCGCCCCATGTGCATCGGACACTCGATGACCTCGCCAAACACGAGGCCCTCAGTAAGACGCGCCGTTTCATGAGTGCAAAGGCCGGCCGATGCGTAGAAGCCGCTCGGCGTGTGATAGACCGCATACAGCTTGCCGCCGTGCTGGAACTCGATCACGTCTTCTTCGTCGATGTCATCGCACGCGCAGACGTGGTGCCACTGGAGGATGTTCATTGCGTGTCTCTTTACAGTTAGTCTTTACGGTTAGCGCGCTTGAGCCACGAACGGCGTATCGTCGGTTCGCTCTGCGTCGACGGTGGCAGATTTTCCGGGCACGCGGGGCGTCACCATGTAGTCGGGATCACGCCGCTGCATCCTGAAGACATGCAGGATTTCGCCCCATGTGCTGAAAAGGCCGTCGTAGGCAGGCGCCAGATCTGCTTCGATCGCCTTGCGCAGTTGCGGTAGCGCGTGAAACGGCACGTTCGGATACATGTGATGCTCGACGTGATAGTTCATGTTCCAGTAGAGGAACTGCAGGAATCGGTTCAGCTTGATGGTTCGCGTGGAGTAGCGATGATCGAGTTCGTTTTCACGCAGCCCGGTGTGCTGGGTGATCGCCAGCAATTCGTGCAACCATGCGCCGTAAGACCGAGGCAGCAGGAGGAACAGAATTGGCAACCCGCTGTGCGCGACGATTGCCCACGCGGCCACGCCAACGTAAAGCGTCAGGATCATGCGCGAATTCCGGCACATCGCGCGATATTCGGCGGCCGGGACCACGGCTTTCGCACTCTTCGAAACGATGCCAAAGCTATGCAGGACGATGTTGCCCAGGTGATGGATGCCGTGCGAAACGCGCAGAAAATCGGTGGCTAACTTCAGGTAGTTCGGCGGACGCTTGACAGCGATTTCAACATCGGATGGCACGGTGGCCGTCAGATGCGTGTACGTGTGATGTTGCGCGTGGGACCATCGGCTGTAGATCTGCTCGCGCCATGTCATGAAGCAGATCACCCAGTGCACCGATGCGTTCAGCCATTCGCTCTTGAACGGCGTACGGTGGCGCAATTCGTGTTCCATCGCCTCGGCGAAAGCATAGAGCGTCCCGTAAAGCAGGAACGCCGGCACGCACCAGAGCGTGCCGAGCGACAGCCACGCGAGCACGCCGCTTCCCACTACCAATCCCATGAAGCCGCCGAAGTGCAGGAGAGCGTCCCGGTCGTTACGCCGCGTGACCTCCTTGAGCACCTTTCTGTCGAGCCGGCATTTATACCAGTCGTCCATAGTGATCACTTTCGTGTTGTCTTGCTGTACGGACATGAGTTGCACCCAGTGCTTGATATTTGACGTTTGACCGAGCGATGAACCGCGCGAAGCATTGATCATCGTTGAGTGCATTTAAGACTCTTAATGAGCACCAGTCAAAGATTAAAATGACTCATTTTGAGCCATTCAGGGTATTCCACGAGACTTGGGCGCTGTTTCAAATTGGACGGATGCAAGAAAAACCTCGATAGCCTCAAATTGAGGCAAAATGAGGTCTGCGCGGGCGCCTCGGCCCGCACGACAGTCTGAGGACATACGATGAAAGGCAAGCCGACGCTCAAGCAACTGATGGAGGTCACGCAGCTCAGCCGCGCGACCATCGATCGCGCACTGAATGATCGGCCCGGTGTGCATCCACGTACGCGAAGCGCTGTTGAAGCAGCGTTGAGGCAACTGAGCTCCAGCTCGCCGGCGCGGTCGTCGACTCGTGCGAGGCAGAGCGCCTACAATTTCAGGTTGTTGGCTCAGGCAGGAGACGCATTCACCGACGAGCTGACACGCACTGCGGCTGAGCTCGAACCGGAATTTGTCGCGTCCGGGGCGCGTCTCGACATCGTGAGGTGCGTTGGAGCATCCGATGACGAGGTCGCTGCCAGAGTGCGCGAGACGACCACCGAAGCCGACGGCATCGGCATCATCTGCACGAACACTGCAATGACGACCGCAGCACTGCGCGAATGCATGGCCGCAGGCAAGCCGGTCGTCACGCTGATCACTGACGTCGATGCCGATGCGCGGCATACGTATGTCGGGGTCAACAACCGGGCGGCCGGACAGTCAGCTGCATTTCTCATGGGGCGGCATCTGCAAGCGCACACTTCGCCGGATGTGGCAGTGGTCGTCGCAACGTTTTCGTACACCTGCCACGAGGATCGCGAGATTGGGTTCCGCTCACTGCTAAGGCAACGATTCCCGAACGTGAATCTGATTGAAGTGATCAAGGGCGCTGATTCCGGGGCCGCGACCTACGAAGCGACCAGACGCTTTCTGGACGAGCACAAGAAGCTCGATGGCATTTACAACGTTGCGGGAGGAAACGAAGGATTGGCGGCGGCGCTGCGCGAACACAATCTTACGGGCCGGACGATCTACGTAACCCATGAAGTCAACCGGATAACAGAACCGCTGTTGCGTTCCGACGCGATCGACTATTTGCTGACACAGGACCTTCGGCTCCTGTTGCGTACCGCTGTCAAACACTTGCGGTCTGCGCGCGAAGGCAGGGACGTTCCCACGCAAGCGATCATCCCGATAGAGACGTATTCACGCTACTCGTTGTATTAGCTTGAAACTCAATAATTCCTTGCAAAAAAAGCGTCCGAGCTACATTCGAGCTACCACAAAGGCAAACCCGTTTAACCAGATTCGGGCCGCTATCTCAAGGTCCAGGCGCCTTGCCGGTACGATCGTTCTCGTCTTCACGCCCCTGGACGTGCGCGGCTTCTGTTCTGGTTTGTTCGTCGGCGTGGAGCAACGCGGATGAAAAGAAGCAGCCCATGACTGCGGACGGGATAATGAAAATCGAGGCCGCATCGACCAGCAGTCCGAAACGCACGAAAATAAAGAAGCAGCATAAAAGATTCAGCAAATGCAGGAAGAGGCCCAGAACGGTGGAACCTTTGGGGACGGCTCTTATAAATACCGCAAACCGAGATTGGGTGCGGGGCACATACCAGATGATCAGCAGCCCGACCGCCATGATAAAGGCGCTTTCTGCCCATTTCAGCCAGGCGGGACGACGCAGGAAACGTCCCTCGAAAATCGTCTCGATGACCTGCGCTTGAATCTCGATTCCCGGCACCAGTTCCCCCAACGCGGTCGTGCGCATGTCAGTCACGCCGGTGCCCGTCAGTCCGACCAGTACCAATTTGTCCCGGATCCGTTCCGGATCGACTGTTCCCTGCAGGATGTCGCGTGCCGACACGTAGCGGCTCAGCGTCGACCGGATGGACGCGAAATGCAACCAGATGTCACCGCCGGGCTGCGTGGGTACCAGCACATCCGCGACACCCACCGCCTGCACGCCCGATGCGTCCGCAAAGACGTCGATCGCCGATGAACCCGTGGCGAGGCGGAGCATTTCCATCGGCAGACTGGGGACCAGTTTCTCCCCCAAACCCATGATGAGAGGAATATGCCGGACCACGCCTTGTTCGAGCGCCACGCTCAGCATCGCCTGCCCGTGGGCCGCCGCCTGCAATTCTGGCAGGCTGGCGAGCACATAGTCGAACCGTTGCACGTGGCCCAGCGGGTCGGTGCCATGTACGAGGATCGGCGCGCTTCGCAGATCGGTGCTGGTGGTGAAGGTGGGATGATCGAGCGCCGCGGCACCCAGTATGGTCGGCGCTGCACGCAACGAGCTGGCGAGAATGGCTTCGTGACTGGGAAGGGCCCGCAAGCCTTCGGCCAGGGCCGCAGCCGTTTCCGGCAGATTGCCAGCCACCTTGTCGGGAGAGGTCTGATCCGGCTCCGGCATGTAAATGTCGAGACCGATAACCAGCGGTTTCAGTGCCGCAATGGCATCGATCAGGCTCGCGAGTCGATTTCGCGGCCAGGGCCATTGACCGACGGTCGCCAGCGTCTCCTCATCAATCTCGACAATGGTCACGGGCTGAGCGGTCGGCTTGCGCGGGAAGCGACGTTGATACTGGTCGAACAGAATTTGCCGGGCCGTTTTAAAGGAGTCAGGAAGCGCCTCGTCAAGCGCGCCCACGAAAGCCGGACGCGCTATGTCGCTCGGCCATTCGCTGGACAGGTTGACCAGGCTCAGGCCGAACAACACCACCAGTGCCACCGGACGCCCCCGGCCCGCCTTCAGCAGACTCCTGATCCGGGCAAGCCATGGGTCGTAATAGCGTTTCATCAAAGGAAAGGCCATTCAGCGTCGATGACTGGCGCGGGTCATTGGATTGTGATGACTACGCGCCGGTTCATGTGATTGGGAACACCATCTGCCGTGCGGACCAGTGGCTCGCGCTTGCCACGGGCAGCAGTCTCTATTTGTTGAGCAGGAATCCCTTGCTTGATCAGGAACGCTGCCACAGTCTCCGCTCGCCGCCTGGACAGTCTGTCGTCGAAGTCCTGCGAGCCCGCCAGATCGGTGTGACCGACTACCACGAGCTGTGGCGCAGGCCAGGTAGCCAGGACCGCTTTTAGCTGTTTAACCGTGGCGAACGACTCGGGGGCCAGGTCGGTGGCAGAGTCGAAGAGAAAGAAAATCGTAAATGTCATGGGGCGAGGAGGCCGGGCCGCGAGTAGCTCGGCATATCGTTTCTCCACACTGGATTGGCTATCCATCGTTTTTTCGATGGCACCGCCCTTCGTGACGTCCACGCCAGCGAAAGCCTTGTTTATTGTTTGCTCTCCGGTGGCGCTGTGGACAATGACCGCTCCGACCTTGCCTTCCGGATCGGGCAATAAAATAATTCTGTCCGAGGGCGTGCTGCACCCGGACAGGACAGCCAGCATGACGAATGCCGCTGCAGATGCTTGGCCGTAACGTCGGATGAAGGCATTCAACGCGCACCCTCCCCGTTACCGCCGACTTCGATGATAAATGCAGTGCCGCGCACGCCCAGCGTGGTAGTCGGCGTGCTGAAGCGGACAGCATCCGGATTTGCCTTCGCCAGCTTTCCGGAAATCACTGCCAGGGAACCGCGTTTGACAGTGGCATCGAGCACCCCGTCATGGGTCGTGGTATTGAACGCGAATTTGTTGAGGTCGAGGATGGTATTGGCGCCGGCCGAGAGTTGGGTGTTGTCGCGCAGTGTGATACCGACGGACGATTGCGGGCCGGTCACTATGCGATCGCTGCCATAAACCTCGCTGCCGATGGCCGCGCCCGAACTTGTTCCAGCCCGCTCGACCTGCACTGTGCCCTTGAGGGTCTTGACGACGCCGGCAGCATCGGCAGCAAGTGCATCGGCGACAACCATGCACCCGCAGGCAAGAATCAAGGCATATTGCATGGTTTGAAGACGCATCGGTGGCACCTGATTGAGTAAACGCTGCTTTCCGTGCGGCGGCGCGGCTCCCCGATGTCGACCTGATGTTGTGAGCGATCTATTCCCCGACTGCTCGTAGAGCTGGGGCTTGTGAAGGACGTGCAGAAATACCGCTCTTGGAAGTCAGGTGAAGACGTTTCTGCGGTACCAAACAGAGTATGGCCCCCGACCCAAATGACTCTGTGCGCTTCCGCGCATATCGCCACCAGACACTTCTTTGACAGCCAGTTTGCAGCTACAAAAGAAACTTTCAATCAAGGCTCCGGGGCGGAATAGCGCAGTTTCTTGAGCGCAGGCTTAAGAAATGTCATTGACCATTCCGGTTGGGGGGGATTGAGTGGAGATGTCAGGCGTGCGGTGCTTCAAGCAAAGTGGCTTCGTTGCGAAGCCACGCGGTTGATTACAGCCGCGTAAAGAAAGTGTGAGCCGTCACGGCCATTTCTGCAGTCGGCTTATGGGTCGGGTACCCGCCGCTTCACGCCGCCGGATTTCATCGACGATTACATCGCGGGAATCATCACCGGAGCATCGGTATGGTCTTCCACGCCCTTGACGCCCTGCACTCTTTCCGCAGCAATGCACATGGCACGCGCTTGCTCGGGCGAGGTGACAACGCCCCATAGATGAACCGTGCCTTCATTCACAATGACGTTCTCGGCGGGCACGGCCCAGCGGTGACCGCTAAGTTCTCCAAGAACCGCCTCGCGGATGGACTGATCGGCGGCCACCAGTTTCACACCCGCTTCCTTCGGCGCGCTCGCCAAGGCCTTCACCAGATTCGCCCTGCTAACGATTCCAAGAAGCTCTCCGTCGTAGAGCACCGGAACGCGCTTGATTCGATGCCGCTCCAGAAGATCGGCTATTTCACGCACCGGCGTTGTCTCTTTCACGGTAATCACCTCGGGTGTCATGACGTCCCTCACCAACCGCGCGTTCTCCTTGATATAGGTCGCGGCAAGATCCTGAGTCGACGAAAATAACTCGAGCCACCACGAGCGTCGCCGGGCTTCTGTTCCGATCTCGGTTCTATGGAGCAAGTCGCCCTCGGTGAGCATGCCGAGCAGCCGGCCCTCGTCGTCCACTACCGGCGCACCGCTGATGTGATTGTCCGCTAATAGACGGGCTGCCTCTCGCACCGTCGTCCCGGGTCCCACGGTGATGACCGTTCTGGTCATGATATCGACTGCTCGCATACGCTTCTCCTCAATGTGATCGGGCGAACGCTTGAAAAAGGATTGACCCTCCCTCACCAGGACTCGCCTACAGTAGGAATGCTAGTGAAGGATCGCACCCCGGACTTGACTCAGATCAACCGTGCCCCCGTTCACCCCGCCAACAGAGCAACCACGATTAGAAACGCATCCCCACGCCAACGCCGACTACCAGCGGGTCGATCTTGAGCGACCCGAGGGAGACACCGTCCGCCGACGCGCTGGTGCGCATCCAGATTTTCTTGACGTCGAAGTTGAGAAACAGATTGTGGGCAACCTGCACGTCTACGCCCGCTTGCAGGGCTGGCCCGAAACTTGAGTTCTTGATCGATACGGGCGTATCTCCGGCGTGAAGCCCGTTGTTGTAGAACAGCGTGTAGTTCACGCCTGCGCCGACATAAGGGCGTACCTTCCCCGCAGCGTTGAAATAGTACTGAAGCAAGAGCGTGGGGGGCAGGACGTTCACGCCGCCAAGCGCCCCGCTGTTCGAGCTCACCTGATGACGCGACGTGGCGAGAATCAACTCAATACCAATGCTCGGGCGCACCATATAGACAAAATCGAGTTCGGGGACGATTGTGTTCTTGACCCCTGTCCCGATGGTTCCAAGCGTGCCGCCCGCGGAGACTTCGGGCTCGATGCTGATTGCCCTGACTCGCGCGAGGATGTCGCCTTGGTCGGCCCGCGCCGGCAGGCATGCCGCCGACAACGCCGCGCTCAACAAAGCCGCTGCAAATAATGAATGTTTTCTCACCAATGTTCCCCTGTTTTTTCCGGTCGCGAATGCGTTTTTCCGTCTCGGGATTGTCCGAATGCCGCCGGCGTTGCGCCATGACGTGGATCAGAAAACCGGCATAACAAGGGTGCGGCGTATTGCGCCTTTCGAGAGAGCAGCACCGTCCGCTTTCCACATCGGTGCCAAGCCCGTTCCCGGCTGGCCACCCGGCGTACCCCGCCGTATACAATTGATCCCGGGCGAACATGCTCTCAGCCAGTCCGCGCGTCGCGCGGGCGGGCCGGCTGTTTAACAACCGATACGAGCAATCCGAGCGGGAGAACCACGTGCCAGGCGATCCATTCTCTTCACCTCAGCCCGGTAGCGCGCCAGCGAGCGACGAACTGGCAAGCAAGGCCTTCCCGCATACGTTGAGCGATATCCATTTCAGGCTGCTGGTCGACGCGGTACAGGACTACGCCATCTTCATGCTGGATCCTGACGGGCGTGTCGTGAGTTGGAACCGCGGCGCGCAAAGTATCAAAGGCTACGTTGCCGGGGAAATCGTCGGACAGCACTTTTCGGTGTTCTATACACCTGAAGATGTTACGATCGGCAAGCCGCACGCGGAACTGGCGCTTGCCGCATCGGAAGGTCGCATCGAAGACGAAGGCTGGCGCATGCGCAAGGACGGCTCGCGGTTTTGGGCAAACGTAACGATCACCGCTATCCGCGCACCAGACGGCGCGCTTCACGGTTTCGCCAAAGTGACGCGCGATATGACCGATCGCCTGCGGCTGATTGAGCTTCAGCACGCCAGCGCGTTGTCCTCGCACGTGCAGAGCGCACGCGAGGAAGAAAGAACCCGGATCGCGCGCGAGCTTCACGACGATCTCGGCCAGCAACTGGTCGCACTCAAGATGGACGTCGCTTTGCTGGATCAGCCCGCGGAGGGCGACGACGGGACCGCGTGTCACGCCATCTCGCAGACGATCGCGTTGCAGGCTCAAATCGATTCGATCATCGCCTCGGCACGGCGCATTGCCGGAGGTCTGCGTCCGCCCATGCTCGACGATCTGGGCCTGGGCGCCGCGCTCGAGTGGCTCGCTGCGGAATTCCGTAACCGCTACGGCCTCGTTGTCACCGTGCAAAACACGGCGGATCAACTGCCGTTATCGGCAACGGCCGCAACCGCAATTTTTCGAGTGGTGCAGGAAGCACTGACCAACGTAACGCGTCACGCGGAAGCCACCCAGGTACGCGTCGAAATGCGGCTCGCGCAAAATGAATTCCGGCTGCACGTCGAGGATGACGGAAAAGGGACCACGCTGGACGGTCACCAAAGCAACGAGAATTTCGGATTGCTCGGCATGCAGGAGCGGGTGCGTCAGTTGCGCGGGAAGATCGCCTTCGACAGCGCGCCTGGCGATGGATTTCGAATCGACGTCCGGTTACCCATCGAAGTGGTCAAAGCAAAAGACGACGGCAACCAAGACGCCTCTCTTGCACGCCGGGCTACAGATGAATCGTTTCCGAGCGCTTGAGCTGGATCCATACCATGCCCTCGCGCAAGCCATCGAGCACCGTCTCGGACTCGGTTACGAAGATTTCCGAGTGCCGGAATCGATGCTTGAATTCACCACCCGCGCCGCCGTGGCCAACGTACACTTCGCAGCCAAAGCCGCCGTCGACCGGGAAGGTCTGGGTGGAAACGGTCCAGTCGTCCCCAGTCACTTGACCCGTGAGTGCCATGTCGTGTCTCCCTTACTCTACGACCGGACGGCCGCCCCGTGTTAGTACCGCCAACTATCCGCCGTGCCGCATGGAAGCCGGCACGGACGGGACACCATCAGCTTCTTTACGCCTCGATGATCACCTTCAGCGCATGCGTATCGGCGGCCTGAGCGAAGGTGTCGTAGGCCTTGATGACGTCGTTCAGGCCGAACCGGTGCGTGATGAGCTTGCCCGCTTCCAGGCGCCCGGAACGCACGGTCTTGAGCAGCATGGGCGTGCTGACGGTATCGACCAGCCGTGTCGTAATCGAGATGTTGCGGTCCCACAGGCATTCCATATGCAGATCGACTTTCACGCCATGCACGCCGACATTGGCGATAGTGCCCCCGGGCGCAATGATCGATTCGCATAACTCGAAGCTGGCCGGCACGCCAACCGCTTCGATCGCGCAATCCACGCCTATGTTGCCGGTCAGCTTCATGATCTCGGCGACTGGATCGCCACTCGAATTGTTCACGCACGCCGTCGCACCGAAGGTTCGCGCCACTTCCAGCCGGTTCGCATCGCGGTCGATCATGATGATTTGCGCCGGTGCGTAGAACTGCGCCGTGAGCAATGCGGCAAGTCCAATAGGACCCGAGCCCACAATGGCGACCGTGCTGCCGGGCTGCACTTTCCCGTTCAGCACGCCGCACTCGAAACCGGTCGGAAGAATGTCCGACAGCATGACCAGTGCTTCTTCGTCAGCACCGGCGGGGATGGGATACAGGCTCGTTTCCGCGTGCGGAATACGCACATATTCGGCTTGCGTGCCATCGATCCGGTTGCCGAGGATCCAGCCACCTGTCGTGCAATGGGAGTACATGCCACGGCGGCAGTAGTCACATTTTCCGCACGACGTGATGCAAGAAATAAGGACGTGGTCGCCGGGTTTGAACGTCGAAACCGCTGCCCCCACTTGCTCGATGACGCCGACGCCCTCGTGTCCCAGGATGCGGCCCGGTTCGCAAGTTGGCACGTCACCTTTCAGGATGTGCAGGTCGGTACCGCAAATCGTCGTGCGCGTGACTCTGACGATGGCGTCCGTGGCCGACATGAGCTTCGGCATCGGCCGTTCGTCGAGAGATTTGCTGCCGGGTCCGTGATACACGAGTGCCTTCATCGTCAATCTCCATTTGTCGGGGGAAAAGGGGGCTTCCACGACAAAACTTTAGGCTCGCGGACGGCGGCGCGGTTGACCTATATCAACCGATAGGGGCATGGACGAAGATGTCTGCCTGGTGAGAATGGAAAATGGCGGCGGTCCGCTCAAGATGCGCCGGCGTGCAGTTGCTTGATCTGCGTCAACGGAAAAAGAGCACGAAGTCATAGACTTTTTGTAAGCGCCCGCGGATCTCGACCGATTCTGGACCAACGCCGGTTGCTCACTCAGTCACAGACTCACTAGCCCCCTAGCCCACTAACGGAGCAATTGCGATGAGCTACAAGAGCATTGTCGTTCAACTCGACATGAGCGCGCGTGCCCATCCGCGCCTCGAATATGCGGTGCGTCTTGCCAGGCAATTCGATGCACACCTGACCGGCGTGTTCTCAGCGTTCACTCCAGATCCGCGTTCTTTCTACGTCATGGCCGGCGCGGCCGACTACTATGAAGCGCACCGCCAGTCCCGTCTGGAGCGCCACGGCGCACTCGAGCGGATCTTTCACGCGGAATTGTTGCGGGCGGGCGTGACGGGGCAATGGATCGACCACCATGAGTCCGCGAGCGAAGCGATCCCTTGCTATGCGCGCTACGCGGATCTGGTCGTGGCCGGACAGGACGATCCGGACGATCCGGAATCGTTTATTGCCGATCACTTCCCCGAAACGCTCGTGATGTCCGCGGGCCGGCCTGTGCTCTTCATTCCCTATACAGGCGTGTTTCCCGCGCTCGGCGCGAACATCATGGTTGCGTGGAACGGCAGCCGCGAGTCGGCCCGTGCTGTCCACGATGCCCTGCCGCTGCTGCAGCGGGCCGAAAACGTCACCGTTGTCAGACTCAACGAGCACAAAGACGAGCCGCGTGATAACCGCATTCCGGGAGCCGACATCGCGCTCATGCTGGCCCGGCACGGCGTCAAGGCGGAATTGGCGGCACTCGACGATGTCGGCAACCTGCCGCCGGGCGACGTGCTGCTTTCGCGCGCGTCAGACCTGGGTGCCGACCTTGTGGTCATGGGCGCGTATGGCCACTCGCGCTGGCAGGAACTCGTGATGGGCGGTGCGACGCGCAGCATGCTGGAGTCCATGACGGTGCCTGTATTGATGTCGCATTGATGTTCCGTTGAAGCCAGGGAGATTCTTCATGTACGCCCGCATTCTTGTGCCTGTCGACGGCAGCGAAACGTCGGCGCACGCCCTCGACGCCGCTCTGGAACTTGCTCGCGAACACGACGCGGAGCTCAAGCCGATTTATGTGGTGGACGCGCCGCAACTGATGTATTCGGGGCCGGTCTGCGATCCTTCGCTCATCCGCGAAGCCTTGGTCAAGGAGGGCGAGCACGTGCTCGCCGACGCTACCGCGAAGATGCTGCGCGCGGGGGTCAAAGGCTCGACACGCGTCCTCGAAGTCGAACTTGTCGGCGACGACATCTCGCAGCAGATCACGGCCGCCGCGAAAGAGTTCTGCGCCGATCTTGTCGTCATGGGCACACACGGGCGGCGCGGATGGCGGCGGCTCGTGCTGGGCAGCGTCTCTGAGCGCTTCTTGCGGATTTCAACCCTGCCGGTGCTGCTGGTTCCGCTGCATTCCGCGGAAAAGAGGGACCTCGCGCAGTGAGCATGCCGGACGTTGCCGGCGCATCCTTATGAGCGATAAGACTATCCTGATCCATCTCGACGCCCAAGCGCGGCCGCACGGCCTACCCGGACCGCGCTAGAACGCCAGTGCCGCGTCACGTTGATCGTCACGAACGGTGAGGACCGGAACATGGCTCGATCGCAAAACCGTTTCCGCAACGCTGCCCAGCAGATGCCGGCGCACGGCACGCGGTCCATGCGCGCCCATCACGATGAGATCCGCTTCGAATGCTTGAGCAGCTTGCATGAGCGCACCCGGGATGCTTGCACCGTGCGCATCGATTATCTGGGTGACGCCGCGTATCCGGTTCCGCGCGCAGAAGTCGCGCGCGTGATCGAGTTGCCGGCGTACGGTCACATCGACCGCTTCTGCTTCAACAACCCTAAGCACGGGATCGCAAATAGACACGTCGTGCGAGACAACGCGCGCCACCATCAACATCGCATCGGCGGCCTGCGCCAGCTTGAACGCCTCTTTGAGCGCAAGGCGCGCGCTGAGGCTACCGTCGAGAGCCACGAGAATTCGTTTGTACATGATCCGCTCCCCGGATGTCGTCTACGCTTTAGTAGACTCTAGTAAGCTTCAGTGTCCGCGCACAGGTCCGCGCGCCGCTTGATCCACATCAATTCACGCTGTCGGCTGGCTCATGACATGGAGCTTCATGTCCGCCCACCGCACGGAACAGGTCAAGAACGGCACGGGCTGTTCAGCGCAGCCTCGGCCGCGCGCGTTTTTTCCCCTTGTCGGAGACACCATGTCCGGGCCGCCCACCGCACGGCGTAACACGGCATCGAAGCGTAGCGATCGTCAACGGACTCGCTACGCCAGCGTGACTGGCATTGCCGGAATGGCCGGCGCCCTCCTACTCGCCGCAAGCGCGGGCTTCATGGCGCGACGGCGCGAGACGAAGAATCCAGTGCCACCCACTCCGTCACCGCTTGGCGAAGCACGACTGCTCGGCATCATCCGGTCGTCGATGGAAGCGATCATTACCATCGACGAAAAGCAGCGTATCGTCATGTTCAATCCGATGGCCGAACGTTTGTTCGACTGTCCGGCGGCAGAGGCGATCGGAACCTCGCTTGCGCGCTTCGTGCCCGAGCGCTTTCGCGCCGGGCACGAAGCGCACGTTCGTCAGTTCGGCGTGACCGGCGTGTCCGACCGGCAGATGGGCGGGCGGCGCATACTGTACGGCTTGCGCACGAATGGCGACGAGTTCCCGTTCGAAGCATCGATTTCTCAATTCGACGACGAAAACGGCAAGCTTTACACGGTGATGTTGCGCGACATCAGCCCGCAAGTCGACGCGGAACGTTCGCTGCAGCACTCGCACGAGGAACTGCGGGAGCTCTCCGCAAACCTGCTGAACATTCGCGAAGAAGAAAAGTCCCGCATTGCGAGAGAATTGCATGACGACCTGGGCCAGCAACTGACCGCGCTGAAAATGGATATATCCTCGCTCGAACTTGCGCCTGGGACGGACGCCGAGGCGCGCGCGCAATTACGCGGCATGCAGCGCCTGATCGATGCGACCGTCGCCTCGATGCGCCGGATTGCCGCCGACCTGCGGCCCGTGATGCTCGACGACCTGGGGCTGGTTCCGGCCATAGACTGGTTGGCGATCGACTTTACAAACCGGTACGGTATCGACGTCGAGCGGCGGATCGACGCAAGACATACCATTTTCAGCCGCGACGGCGCTACCGCCGTGTTCCGGATCGTGCAGGAGGCGCTCACCAACGTGGCGCGCCATGCACAAGCCACGCACGTCGATCTGGCCTTGTATCTGGAAGCGGGCCGCTGCATCCTGCGCATCGCCGACGACGGCATCGGTGCGCACGAGCGTGCCGATGCCGGGCGCAAGTCGTTCGGCCTGATCGGCATACGCGAGCGGGCGCACCGGCTGGATGGTTCGGTCGCGATCGAGTCCGGTGTCGGAAAAGGCTTCACGTTGACCGTGACCTTCCCGCTGGTCACCTTGCAACAGGACGACCCTTTCTCCGACAATCCCGACAACACCGAGGAAGAACCACTGCGATGACCCGAGTATTGATCGCCGATGACCATGCCCTCGTGCGCGACGGACTGCGCCATATCCTGCGCAGCGCGAGCGGACTGGAAGTGGCTGGCGAAGCCAGCGACGGCGCTACCACCATTGCCATGATCCGCACCACCGCGGCAGACGTGCTGGTGCTCGACCTGTCGATGCCGGGCAGGAACGGGGTCGAGCTGCTCAAGCAGATCAAGGACGAAAAGCCGGCGCTGCGCATTCTCGTCTTGACGATGCATGCGGAACAGCAATATGCGGTGCGCGCGTTCAAGGCGGGGGCATCGGGTTATCTGACCAAGGAAAGCGCGAGCGCTGAACTCGTCACAGCCGTCAGCAAGGTCGCCGCGGGCGGAGTGTACGTCAGCCTGGCCATGGCCGAGCGGCTCGCACAAAGCCTGAATGAACCGGCCGACGATCTGCCGCATCAGCGGCTTTCCGACCGCGAATTCGAAGTATTTCGACGGATCGCGGCGGGCGAAACGATCACGCAAATCGCCCAGGCGCTGTCGGTCAGCGCCAAGACAGTCAGCACATACAAAACCCGCATCCTCGAGAAAATGCAGATGCCGCACGAAACGGCGCTGGTCCGCTACGCAATGCGGCACAAGCTCTTCGACGACGACTGCGACGACTGATAAGCCTCATACGCCAGCGCCCTTCTTGCGCTGCCAGCGTGTAGTCCGATCCCTACACCGCTTCCCAAACGCCTACATCACGTCTGGCCGCTCACCGATTTTATTTTGAGATAGCTAGGAAGATACTTTGAGGCATGAGCTCAAACCGTTGCACGCCATGCTGAAGATCTTCCTTGTCGATGACTCCGGCCTTGTGCGTCGCCGCCTCTCTGCCCTGATCAGCGCGCTGGCCGGCGTGGTGATCGTCGGCGAGTCGGAAGAGGCGGACACCGCGCTTGCGTGCATCCACATGACCCGCGCCGACCTCGTGATCGTTGACCCGCATCTGGCGGGAGGCAACGGCATGGAGATTGTCGAATCGCTGGCACGCGCCACCCCGCCCGTCCTTACCATGGTGTTGACCAACCATTCGGGACCGGCGTTTCGTGCCGCCTGCCGCCGCGCCGGTGCGGGCTATTTTTTCGACAAGACGTGCGAATACGAACTGGCCCGCGACACGATCGAGCGATTAGCCAATGGATCGACCGATAAGTACGCCGCCGAGCCGACACCATGCGAGCCGGCATGACGGACCCGCTCTCAACCCGCCTCAGCTCGCCAGTCCATCCATTCACTGATCATCCGACTCTTCTGGAGACAGGCATGACCTCAGCTACCGCTTGCACGTCCGCAGTTTCGAACGTGGCGCCTTTTACTTATATGGCCCACGCGGCCAGCATGAATTCGCCTCCGGCGGCTACCCGCCCGGACACGAACTGCTCCGCTTGTTCGTTGCACTCCATCTGCATGCCGTCTCAGTTGAGCGCGACCGAACTGGCCCGGCTCGATGCCATTGTCTGCTCCACGCGGCTGGTGCGACGCGGTGAGACGCTGTACCGCGCCGGCGATGCGTTCAAAAGCATCTACGCCGTGCGGGTCGGCTGCTTCAAGACCGTCATCACGCATCGCGACGGCCACGAGCAGGTCACCGGGTTTCATATCGCGGGCGAACCGCTGGGACTTGACGGCGTGTGCTCCGATGAACAGAATTGCGATGCGATCGCACTCGAGGACAGCAAGGTGTGCGTCATCCCGTTCGACTTGCTCGAGGACCTGTGCCACGACGTGAAAGCCATGCAGCAGCATGTGCATCGCATGATGAGCGGCGAAATCGTGCGTGAATCGGGGCTCATGATGATGCTCGGCACCATGACCGCCCAGCAGCGCGTCGCTGCGTTCCTGATCAATCTTTCGTCCAGGATGAAAATGCGGGGCTACTCCGCTGCGCAATTCAACTTGCGCATGACGCGGGAAGAGATCGGCAGCTATCTCGGGTTGAAACTCGAAACCGTGAGCCGGATGTTCTCGAAGCTGCAGAAAGCAGGTGTTATCGATACAAACGGCAAGCAGGTACACATTCTCGACAGCGAGAAGCTCGCCGGAGTCTGATCGAAGCGAACAACATGCCCATAGAGTACCTGCGAGGTTTCACCCGACCGGAGCGCACCGACCAGAATAACCGGCGCCTCGGACGCTGGCTTGCGTTTATCGCGGGTGCGGCCAACGCCGGCGGCTTTCTGGCCGTCGGGCAGTACACCTCGCACATGTCGGGGATCGTGTCGGCACTCGCCGATAACCTCTCGGTAGGCGAGATCGGCCTCGTGGTCGCAGGATTCAGCTCACTCGCGGCATTCATGGCCGGCGCCGCTACCTCCGCGATCATGATCAACTGGGGCCGGCGCCGCCGGGCACAAAGCGAGTACGCACTGCCGTTGATACTGGAAGCCGTGCTGCTGCTCGTCTTCGGTCTGCTCGGCTCGCATCTGGAAAACAACCGGATCCTGTTCGTGCCTGCGACCGTGGCGTTGCTGTGCTACGTCATGGGCTTGCAAAACGCGATGATCACAAAGATCTCCAAAGCCGAGATCCGCACCACGCACGTGACCGGCCTTGTCACGGATATCGGCATCGAACTCGGCAAGCTTTTCTATTGGAATGTGTCGGAGTCAGGGCCCGGCGTTGCCGCTGTCAGGGCAGACCGGTCGAGGCTCCGGCTCCTGGCATCGCTGCTCGGCATGTTTTTTATTGGCGGCCTCGCAGGCGCACTGGGCTTCAAGTACGTGGGTTTCATATCGACCCTGCCGCTTTCGGCGATGCTGGTCGTGCTGGCCGTCGTGCCGCTGATGGACGATCTGGTAGGTCAGCGCCGGTGAGCAGTCCGAGCGCTTGGCCGAGCTTGGCGAATGCGTCTGTCCTGCCTGTTTGACCTGTATCAAAGCGATATCCATTGGGCAAACGCATAGTCGGTTAACGGCAGCGCGTTATCGACAAGCGCCGGCCGCGCGCAACCGGTGCGCT
Source organism: Caballeronia mineralivorans PML1(12) (assembly GCF_001028175.1). Lineage (GTDB taxonomy): Bacteria > Pseudomonadota > Gammaproteobacteria > Burkholderiales > Burkholderiaceae > Caballeronia > Caballeronia mineralivorans. The sequence continues at coordinate 37,038 of NZ_AEJF01000148.1, read as the reverse complement.
CCCCGACACGGACACTACGCGGGCTGGATCCATTTCGGGCCATCAAGAGCCCTTCCCCAAGCGACGATCCCTGTTGGCTCGCCGATCTCACGATTAAAGCGAGGAGACTATGTCTACCATCGAAACGAGCCATCACGTCCCTGCTCAGGACATTCCTTTGACAGGCCGTGCCGTGATTAAGAGCATGGAGGCTTACCGCGCGCTCGTGGAGGAGGCCGCGCAGGATCACGAAGCCTTCTGGGCGCGGCTTGCCCGCGAGCACCTGAGCTGGCGCCGTCCGTTTACGCAGATTCTCGACGACCAGAATGCGCCGTTCTACAAGTGGTTCGAGGACGGGGAACTGAACGCGTCGTACAACTGCCTCGACCGCAATCTGACCAGCGGCAACGCGAACAAGACCGCGATCATTTTCGAGTCGGACGACGGCCGGGTGTCGAGCGTCACGTATCAGGCGCTGTATCACCGGGTATGCCGGCTCGCCAACGCGCTGCGCGCTCGCGGCGTGAAGAAAGGCGACCGGGTGGTCATCTATCTGCCGATGTCGGTCGAAGGCGTTGTCGCGATGCAAGCATGCGCGCGCATTGGTGCACCGCATTGCGTCGTGTTCGGCGGGTTTTCCGCGAAGTCGCTTCATGAGCGGATAACGAACGTTGGCGCTGTGGCAATCATTACCGCGGACGAACAGGTTCGCGGCGGCAAGACCCTGCCGCTGAAGAGCATTGTTGACGAGGCGCTGGCGATGGGCGGCACCGACGCCGTCAAGACCGTCGTCATCTACCGGCGCACAGGCGGGCGGATTCCATGGATCGGCGGCCGCGATGCCTGGCTGCACGAGCTGGAGCACGCGCAGCCGGACACCTGCGAGCCCGAATGGGTGAGCGCCGAGCATCCGCTGTTCGTGTTGTATACGTCCGGGTCCACCGGCGCGCCGAAGGGCGTGCAGCACAGTACTGGCGGCTATTTGCTGTGGGCCGCCGTCACCATGAAGTGGACCTTCGACATCAAGCCGGACGATGTCTTCTGGTGTACCGCCGACATCGGCTGGATCACGGGGCATACGTACATCTGCTATGGGCCGACTGCCGTCGGCGCGACCCAGGTCATTTTCGAGGGCGTGCCGACTTACCCGAACGCGGGCCGCTTCTGGGACATGATCCAGCGCCACAAGGTGACGATTTTCTACACCGCGCCCACGGCCATCCGGTCCCTGATCAAGAGCGCCGACGCAGACCGCGCAGTGCATCCCGGCAGCTACGACCTGAGCACGCTGCGCATCCTCGGCACGGTCGGCGAACCTATCAACCCGAGCGCCTGGACGTGGTATGCGGAGCATGTCGGCGGCGGCAAGTGCCCCGTACTCGACACATTCTGGCAGACCGAAACAGGCGGTCACATGATCACGCCGTTGCCGGGTGTCACCCCGCTCGTGCCGGGATCCTGCACGCTGCCGCTGCCGGGCATAGATGCCGCGATCGTCGATGAAACCGGCCAGGAGGTACCGAACGGGCACGGTGGAGTACTGGTCATCAGAAAGCCCTGGCCTTCCATGATCCGCACCGTATGGGGCAACCCGGAGCGCTTTCGAAAGGGTTATTACCCCGACGAACTGGGCGGCAATCTGTATCTCGCCGGAGATGGCGCGATCCGCGACCCCGACACGGGCTATTTCACGATCACCGGCCGTGTTGACGATGTGCTGAATGTATCGGGACACCGGATGGGCACGATGGAAATCGAGTCGGCGCTGGCGGCCTGCCCGTTGGTTGCTGAAGCGGCGGTCGTCGGACGGCCGGACGAAACCTTCGGCGAGGCCATCGTTGCATTCGTCGTGCTGAAAGGCGAACGACCCAGCGGTGCCGACGTAAAACGCGTGGCCGACGAGTTGCGCGCGTGGGTCGGCAAGGAGATCGGCCCGATTGCCAAACCGAAGGAGATCCGCTTCGGCGACGCGATGCCAAAGACGCGCTCCGGGAAAGTCGTGCGCCGCCTGTTGCGCTCGGTCGCGAAGGGCGAACCGATCTCGCAAGACACGTCGACAGTCGAAAACCCGGCCGTGATCGCGCAGTTCGCGGACCCCGCGTAAGGCGCCTGACGGGCATGGGCCCCGACAGGCCGCGCACCCGTTCTCGCACTCGAAGCAGTCCGAACGAAGTCATTTTCAAGCTGCCGCGTGCACATTAAGTCGCGTGAGCGCAGTCCGTCTGAAGGAAGCAAATTGAACACTCGCTATCCCGTCGCCGCCATTGAAAATCCTCCCCCGACGGGCGGTGTGGAAAAGCCGAGTGCAGTCGAGCCGCTTCTGAAGTTCGACCAGGCGGCCGTTGCGCCTGAGCCATTGGTCCCGGCCGGCGGACCGCAGGGCCATGTAGTCGCGGTACGGGGCGCTATCGTGGATGTCGCTTTCGATCATGCTCCCTTGCCGCTCATCGAAGAATCGCTATCCATCTTCACCGATCGCGGGCCGCCGATCATCGCGGAAGTGCAGGCTCACCTGGACGAATGCACGGTGCGCGCGCTCGCGTTGCAGTCCACCAACGGGCTGCATCGCGGCACGCCGGTGCGCGCATCAGGCGGGCCGATCCTCGTGCCGGTGGGTGAGGCCACGCTCGGACGCCTGATCGACGTCACCGGCACGCCGGGGGACCGTGGCGCACCCTTCGCCGACGACGTCCCGCGCCGCCCGATTCATCGTGCGCCGCCGCCGTTTGCATCGCAGAGCGCAGCCACCGAGATCTTCTGGACCGGGATCAAGGTCATCGACCTGTTGACTCCGCTCGCGCAGGGCGGCAAGGCGGCGACGTTCGGCGGCGCCGGGGTCGGTAAAACCGTGCTCGTGATGGAGCTCATCCATGCGATGGTCGAACGCTATCAAGGCATCTCGGTCTTCGCCGGCGTGGGAGAGCGTTCGAGAGAAGGCCACGAGATGCTGCTCGATATGCGTGACTCCGGCGTGCTGCCGCGTACCGTGCTGGTCTACGGCCAGATGAACGAGCCGCCCGGCGCGCGCTGGCGCGTGCCGCTGACTGCGCTTACGGTCGCGGAATACTTTCGCGACGAACGGCACCAGAACGTGCTGCTGTTGATGGACAACGTCTTTCGCTTCGTCCAGGCGGGGGCCGAAGTCTCGGGCCTGCTTGGACGGCTGCCCTCGCGCGTTGGCTACCAGCCGACGCTCGCGAGCGAGGTTGCCGCGCTGCAAGAGCGCATTGTGTCGGTCGGCGGCGTATCGGTCACTGCGATCGAGGCTGTCTACGTTCCGGCGGACGACTTCACCGACCCGGCCGTGACGACCATCGCGGCGCACGTCGACAGCATGATCGTCCTGTCCCGGTCGATGGCCGCCGAGGGCATGTATCCGGCCATCGATCCGATCGCTTCGTCGTCCATTCTGCTCGACCCGGCCTTCGTCGGCGACGAGCACGCCGCGATCGCGATCGAGGTGCGCAAGACCATCGAACATTATCGGGAACTGCAGGACGTGATCTCGTTGCTCGGCGTAGAGGAGCTCGGCGTGGACGATCGCCGCATCGTCGGACGGGCGCGCCGGCTGCAGCGCTTCCTGACCCAGCCGTTCACCGTCACCGAGGCGTTTACGGGCGTCCCCGGCCGTTCCGTCGCAGTCGCCGACACGGTTGCCGGCTGCAAGGCGATCCTCGCCGGGGATTGCGACGCCTGGCAGGAAAGCTCGCTCTACATGGTCGGCACGCTTGATGAAGCCCGCGCCCGCGAGGCCGCTTCGTCAACGCCGCTTGCGGCTGACGCAAAGCCGGTGGCGGAGCACCTCGAATCATGAATGCGCTCCTGCATTTGACTATCGCCACGCCGGCGCGCGTGCTGTTCGACAGCACGGAAGTCGTCGCGCTGCGCGCCGAGGACGCCACGGGCAGTTTCGGCATTCTGCCCGGCCATGCGGCGTTCCTGACTGTGCTGGCGCCATCCGTGCTGCGTTGGCGCGCCGCCGACGGCATCGAACAATTTTGCGCTGTGAAAGAAGGCGTGCTGCGCGTTTCGGGCGGACACGAGATCGCGATTGCGTGCCGCGAAGGTGTAATGGCCACGAGCGGCACTTCGCTCGAGGTACTTGAGGCGCAAGTCGATGCTGCACGCGCGGCGCAGGTCGACGCAGTGCGGCGTGCCCGCGTCGACGAAACCCGTCTTCACGCACAGGCCGTTCGTCAGTTGCTGCGCTATCTGCGCCCGAGCGCGAGACCGGCGGACTGAACCGAACCATGACACAGCCCTCCCCTGACGGCATCGATCCCAAGCGCGACGCTGACCCTGACACCGACCGCATGGCCCGCGCTGCCTGGCAAGCAGTACAGCGCGAGCGCCAGGCGAGGGAAGAGCCGGAACCTTCTCTCGGAGCCCGCCTCGGTCAGATCGGCATTCTCGGTTGGACCATCGTCGTGCCGACGCTGCTTGGGCTCGTGCTTGGCCACTGGCTCGACCGGTACTTCAACACCGGCGTGTTTTTCTCAGCTCCGCTGCTGATGGCCGGTGCGGCTGTCGGCCTGTGGTCCGCATGGAAATGGATGCATCGGCAAACCCGGAGAGATCGGCAATGACATATCACTTCCCGCTGGCAGCCCAGATTGCGATTGGCTCGTGTGTCGGCCTTGCTGCCGGTGCGATCCACTTCGCGACCTTGCGCTGGAATGTCCGGCTGCTGGTCGCCGGCACGCCGGCCAAGGCAATCGGGCTGCAACTCCTGCGCCTCGCGGGCGTGGCCGTTCTGTTCGCCGTGCTGGCGAAGTTTGGCGCGTGGCCGCTCCTATGCGGCGCGGCCGGGCTGCTGCTGGCAAGAGGCTTCATTCTGCGACGTGTCCAGGTGACGCCATGATTGCTTCGCCTCTCGCCACGGCCACCCTCTTCCATATCGGCCCGATCGGCGTTTCAGCGCCCGTAGTGGCGACGTGGGCCATCATGGCCCTGCTCGCGGGCGGCTCCGCCTGGACCACCCGCCGGCTGTCGCTCACGCCGTCGAGAATGCAGACGGTGCTCGAACTGGTGGTCAGCACGATCGACGACCAGATTCGCGACACGATGCAAGCCGAGCCTGAACGATATCGCGCGCTGGTGGGCACGCTCTTTCTTTTCATTCTGGTCAGCAACTGGTCGTCGCTCCTGCCGGGCGTCGAGCCCCCTACCGCTCATGTCGAAACCGACGCCGCGCTGGCCTTGATCGTGTTCTGCGCAACCATTTTCTACGGCATCCGCACGCGTGGCCTCGGCCGTTACCTCGCCACCTTTGCCGAACCCACGTGGATCATGATCCCGCTCAACGTGGTCGAGCAGATCACGCGGACCTTCTCGCTGGTGGTGCGCCTGTTCGGCAACGTGATGAGCGGCGTCTTCGTGGTTGGCATTGTGCTGTCGCTTGCCGGGCTGCTCGTACCCATTCCGTTGATGGCGCTCGACCTTCTGACCGGCGCGGTGCAGGCCTACATCTTCACGGTTCTCGCAATGGTCTTCATCGGCGCCGCGCTAGCCGAAAACTCCGCAAACACTTCCAGCAAACAGGCAGGCCAGCAATGAACAATCTGATCCAGGTAGTGAGCATTCTCGCCGCGGCGCTCGCCGTCTCATTCGGCGCGATAGGACCGGCTCTCGGCGAAGGCCGCGCGGTCGCGGCCGCGATGGATGCGCTCGCGCGGCAGCCGGAATCGGCCGGCACGATTTCGCGGACGCTGTTCGTCGGTCTCGCGATGATCGAGACCATGGCAATCTACTGCCTGGTGATCGCCTTGCTCGTGTTGTTTGCGAATCCGTTCGTGAAGTGAGCGAGCACTGATCATGCACATCGACTGGTGGACTCTTCTGCTGCAGACCGTCAACGCGCTGGTGCTCGTCTGGTTGCTGGCGCGCTTTCTGTTTCGCCCGGTGGCGAAGATCGTAGCCGAGCGCCAGCACGCAGCCGCGGCGCTGATGGCCGATGCCGCCGCAGCAAAAGCCGCGGCGCTCGACGAACAGCAGAAGGCCGCCGCCAATAGCGCTCATGTCGCGGCGCTGCGCGCACATCTGCTCGATGCAGCGACGGCCGAAGCGGCGCAACTCAAGGCGTCGCTCGAGAACGCGGCACGCACCGACGCAGAGCAGATGCGCGCGGCCGCGCAAACCGCGATCGACGCGAGCCGGCGTGACGCCGCTGCTGCCGACTCCGATCGTGCATCGCAATTCGCACTCGATGTCACGGCGCGGCTACTCGATCGCCTGCCCGCCGAGGCACGGATCGCGGGTTTCATCGCCGGCCTGGCGCGTGAGCTCGCCGCACTGCCCAACGCTACCCGGGCGCAACTGACCGGCGACGATGAACCGGTCCGCCTGATCGTGCCTCGCGCACTCACCACGGCCGAACTGGCCGCGTGTCACACGGCGTTCACCCAGGCGCTCGGCCACGCGTTGCAGGTTCAGGTCACGGTCGATCCCGCCGTGATCGCAGGACTTGAACTGGAAGCGCCGCATGCACTCGTGCGCAACAGTTTTCGCCACGATCTCGCGGGCCTGAAAATGGAACTCCTCGGCTCATGACATCCATCCAGCCCAACCTGGCTTTGAGCGACAACGACTGGCTCGTCAGCAGCCGCGCCACCCTCGCTCGCTCGCGTTTTGTCGCCAAGGCTGAAACGATCGGGCGCGTAGGGCACGTGTCCGATGGCATCGCATCCGTCTCCGGCCTGCCCGATGTGCGGTTGAACGAACTGCTGCGCTTCGAGGGCGGCCGGCTGGGCTTTGCGCTCACACTGGACGCCGATGCCATCGGCGCGGTTTTGCTCGACGACGGCGACGCGATTTCCGCCGGTTCGCGAGTCACCGGAACCGGGCAGGTGGTCGAAGTGCCGGTCGGTCCGGGGCTGCTCGGACGAGTGGTCGATCCGCTCGGCAGGCCGCTTGATAGCGACGAGCCGGTGCTCGCCGAGATGCACCTGCCGATCGAGCGGCCTGCGCCTTCCATCATCGACCGGGATCTTGTCGCGCAACCGGTCGCCACCGGCATCCTGCTGATCGATGCGTTGTTCGCAATCGGGCGCGGCCAGCGCGAGTTGATCATCGGCGATCGGGCGACCGGCAAGACCTCGATAGCCATCGACACGATCGTCAACCAGAAGCACACCGACATGATCTGTGTGTATGTGGCGATCGGTCAGCGCGCCACTGCCGTGCAGCGCGTCATCGACGCCGTGCGCCGCCACGGCGCGCCCGAGCGATGCGTATTCGTGGTCGCGCCGGCGGCTGCGTCACCGGGTTTGCAATGGATTGCTCCGTTCAGCGGAGTCTCCATCGCTGAATATTTTCGTGACCGCGGGCAACATGCGCTCATCGTCATCGACGACCTGAGCAAGCATGCCGCGACGCATCGCGAACTCGCCTTGCTCACGCGCGAACCGCCCGGTCGCGAGGCGTATCCCGGCGACATTTTCTACCTGCACGCCCGGCTGCTGGAGCGTGCGGCAAAGCTGTCTGCGGAACTGGGCGGTGGTTCACTCACGGCCTTGCCGATCGCGGAAACCGATGCCGGCAATCTGTCCGCCTACATTCCCACCAACCTGATCTCGATCACCGACGGCCAGATCATGCTCGACGCAGCGCTTTTCGCAGCCAACCAGCGCCCCGCGGTGGACGTTGGCTTGAGCGTAAGCCGGGTCGGCGGCAAGGCGCAGTTACCCGCGTTGCGCAAGGTATCCGGACCTCTGCGGCTCGATTATTCGCAGTTTCTGGAGCTCGAAATGTTTACGCGCTTTGGCGGCGCGATAGAGCCGAGGGTCAAGGCGCAAGTGGTCCGCGGCGAGCGCATTCGCGCACTGATCACGCAGCCGCGCTTTGCGCCACTGCGCCCCATCGATGAAATCGCGCTGCTGGCCGCACTCGCCGATGGCGTGTTCGACACGCTGCCAGTCAGTTGCGTTGCGACGGTTCGTACCCGTCTCGCCGCACATCTCGATGCGCGCGGCGGTCCTGCGGCGGCGGCTCTCGTTGCCACGGGCTCGCTCGATGCGCCCGCGCTGACCGAGCTAGTCACGGTCGTACGCGATCTCGCCGCACAAGTTGGCGCAGCGCCTGCGCCTGAGGCCGCTTCGACATGAGTAATAAACTCAGTGAAGTTCAATCGCGCATGAACGGCGTTCGCGGGCTCGAATCCGTGGTCGGTGCAATGCGTGGCATCGCTGCAGCGCGCTCGCGTGAAGCGCGCAGCCGTCTGGACGGTATTCGGGCGTGTGCGCGCATAGTCGGAGCGGCGATCGGCGACGCGCTGCTGCTGATTGACAAACACACGTCGCACGACGCCACTGACCTGGATCGAGGTGCAGATCGGGACGCAGCCGTGGTGATTGTCCTGTGCGCAGAACAGGGTTTTGTCGGTACGTTCAACGAGCATGTCATCGACGCGGCGCTTGCATCAGCTACCGCATCAACGCGTTCCTCGTCGACGGAATATCTGATGCTCGGCGGCCGCGGCATCGTGGCGGCCGCCGAACGCGGGCTGAGCGTCGGCTGGTCGGCGCCGATGGTCACCCATGCCGACGAAGTGCCGGCGCTCGCCGATCGCCTCACCAGTGCTCTGTTCCAGCGTCTCAATGGCGGACGGGCGACCCGCGTAACCGTGGTCCACGCAACACCGAACCCGTCAGCAAGCGTCCAGACCGTGGAACAGACCTTGCTGCCGTTCGACTTCGGGCGATTCCCGATCACACCGCGTCGCGACCCGCCCCTCATTACCGTCGCGCCCCAGCGCTTGCTGACGCAGCTCGCAGAGGAATACATCTTCGCGCAGCTGTGCGAGGCCATCATGCTGTCGTTCGCCGCTGAGAACGACGCGCGTATGAGGGCCATGATCGCTGCACGCACGAACGTGGATGACAGACTCGAAGCATTGACCGGCGACTTTCGCCGGCTGAGGCAAGAGGAGATCACGTCGGAAATCGTGGAGCTTTCCGCAGGAAGCATCGCTGCCAGCAGACTTTCAAAAAAACCGGGCCCGCGCAATGGGCACGGCTCCGACCACGCCGTCTGACTACACCGAGCCATCATGGACGAGCCTGCCCAGGAATACGACGCAGAGGGCCCTGATCCGGTTATCGGCCCCACTAAACCCCATTTGCTCGGCGTGCTGGGGCCCGGCCTCATCACAGGCGCCTCCGACGACGATCCCAGCGGCATCGCCACTTACAGTCAGGTGGGCGCTGCCTTTGGCTACGGACTGTCCTGGACGCTCCTGTTCAGCTACCCGCTGATGGTCGCCATCCAGATGATCAGCGCACGCATCGGACGCACGACGGGGCACGGCATAGCAGGCGTACTGCGCCTGCACTACTCGACATGGCTGCTGCAGTGGATCGTGGCGCTGCTGCTGATTGCGAATATCGTCAATCTGGGCGCGGATCTGGGTGCAATGGCCGACGCACTCGCGCTTTTGCTGCCCGGTCCGAAGTGGCTGTATGTACTGCTGTTTTCAGTGATCTGCGTCGCGATGCAGTTGTTGCTGCAATACACGCGCTACGTGGCTGTGCTGAAGTGGTTCACGCTGTCCCTCTTCGCTTACTTTGCCGTGCTGGCGGTGGCGCATGTCGATTGGGGCCATCTTGCCAGCAGTCTGTTCCTGCCGCGTCCGGTCTGGACGTCGGCGTATCTGACCGCCGTCGTGGCAGTGTTCGGCACCACGATCAGTCCCTACCTGTTTTTTTGGCAATCCGGTGAGGAAGTCGAGGACATGCGCGTGCATCCACGCCGGCTGGATCTATTCAATTCACCTGAGCAAGGTCCTGCGGCGCTGCATCGTATCGAGGTCGATACCGTCGCCGGCATGGGATTGTCCAACGTGGTCGCACTTGCCATTTTGGCTACCACGGCGGCTACCCTCCACGCAGGCGGTATCGTCGATATTGAAACGTCGGCTCAGGCGGCGCAGGCTCTGCGGCCTATCGCCGGACCCTTCGCAGCGCTGTTTTTCACGGTTGGACTGATCGGGACCGGTCTGCTGGCTGTGCCCGTGCTCGCCGGGTCGGCGGCGTATGCGATCGGCGAAGCGCGCAACTGGCCGGTCGGTTTCACCCGCAAAATGCAGGAAGCAAAGGCTTTTTACGCCACGATCGCGATCGCTACGCTGATCGGCATGATCATCAATTTCACCTCCATCAATCCGATCAAGGCGCTCTACTGGAGCGCGGTGCTCAACGGCGTAGTCGCCGTGCCGGTAATGTTCGTGATGATGAAAATAGTGTGCCGCCCGGACATCATGGGAAAGTTTGCGGCTCGGGGCTGGCTACGGGCGCTGGGTTGGCTGGCGACTGCCGTAATGCTGGTGATTTCGGCCGCGATGCTGGTCACCTCGGTCTGAGGCTGCACGGCCGCTGCCGCGAGCGCGCACGATCGCCGCCGATGGTCACGCACGGCTGGCCATTTTTTCGCCCGGCTCCGCGTTGACCTACACTCGTTAAACGACGTGCCCTCGCCGTCGCAGCGCTTCAGCTCAGACGAAAACTCGTTCTCCTTCTCTTTTAGGTCTCACATGAAATTCAAGGACTATTACGAAGCCTTGGGAGTCGAACGCACCGCAACACACGCGGACATCAAGAAAGCTTATCGCAAGCTCGCCCACAAATATCATCCCGACGTTTCGGCGGACCCGAACAGCGAAGCGAAATTCAAGGACATCGCGGAGGCTTATGCCACGCTGAAAGATCCAGAAAAGCGCGAAGCCTACGACAACCTCGGCAAACATCCGGCCGGCGAATCGTTCACGCCGTCACCGGACTGGCAGCAACATTTCCACGCCGGCGAAGCGGGCCTCGACGACGTCGACCTCGCCGATCTTTTTTCGGCTTTTGGCCGTACCGCCGGCGGCAGTCAACGAAGACAAAGCTTTCCCGTCCCGGGACAGGACTATGAAATCGTCGCTCTCGTTTCGCTGGAGCAAATCTATAACGGCGAAGAAATCGAACTGAGCGCTGAGCTTCCCGAGTACGACGCAAATGGCCTCGCGCATCGCGTCGCGCGGACCTTTCGAATCACTATTCCCAAAGCGGCGGCCGATGGTCAGCGCCTGCGGCTGGCCGGCAAGGGCGGCCCGGGTTTTAACGGCGGCCGGCCGGGCGATCTGTATGTGTCACTTGCCCTACAGCCGCATCCGCTCTATCGGCCCGATGGCCGCGACCTCTATATCGATCTGCCGCTCGCGCCCTGGGAAGCCGTGTTGGGAGCGAGCGTGCACGTACCCACTCTTGCGGGCACGGTGGAGCTCACCGTCAAACCGGGCACTACTGCAGGGCAAAAATTGCGGCTCGCCAAACGCGGACTTGCGTCGGCCGACGGCAGCGTCGGGGCGCTCTATGCTGCGGTCAGAATAGAAGTGCCGAAAACGGTCGGCGCTCGTGAACACGAGTTGCTGAAACAACTGGCGGCGGCATCGAACTTCAACCCCCGCAAGCATTTTGCGTAAGGAGCAAAGCCATGAGCGCACCATTGAGCGATTCGATCTGGCTTAACGACGTGGACCTTTGCCCGCTTGAACATCTGGCCGAGGTGTCGGGCCTCTCGATCGATGAAATCGAAGACCTCATAGACACCGACGTCATCAAGCCAGTGGACACCGGTTCACAGACGCCCATGTTCCAGCTGCGTTACGTCGTGACGGTCAAGACAGCACGGCGGCTGCGCGACGACTTCGAACTCGACCGGCAAGGTCTTGCGTTAGCGCTGTCGCTGTTGCAACGCATCGATGAACTGCAAGCGGAGATACACGCGACGAAGGCGCGGCTAGGACGCCCCAGATGATATCGCGCAGAAACGGGCTAGCACGGGTGCGGAAACCCCATCCCCGGTCCAGTCCGACTCACGCCGGCCCTTCAGTTTTTTCCAAAGCGGTTGGTCATGCCGCTATGACTTACCGCACAAGCAGGCGGACCCTTGTTGCACCCTTATGCGAATTGCACAGCTTGCTGCGGGGCCATTGACGCCGCGGAGTGCTGCGCAGCGACGTCGGCCCTGTACGGCGATTTTGTCAAAGCAGACAGCATCGCGTGATCGTTGAAGCGAAACGAGCAAAGCAGATGATTCGACGCCGCGAATTTCACCGCTTGAGCCGAGGTAAGGTTAGCCAGAATATCGGCGACTTCCTTTGACAGCCCGAGGCGAAGCATTCCGACGGGGCCATCCTCTTGCAGCAGCTGCCGCGCGAGCGTGATGTACGAGAGGTTAAGTTCCCGAATCGATTCCAACGTGTCATTGAAAGTTTTCACTGCGTCCCCGCAATCGGTTCCAGACGCGTCACGCTGTCAGGCGGCATCGGTAGACAAAACGTAACGTCTCGTTACAGTTCGTAACATGTTGCGGATTCTGCAGTCACCGCAAACGTTCAGCAAGGGCTTTAGAGGGTATTTTTCGATGTTGTGTGAGGACGACGGCACAAATTACGCGTTGCGGAATTATTGACCGGCGCATGGCTCGCGGGGTGCCGGCACGAATCCCGGACAGAAGGTCAGCACCGCAACATCCCATGACCCCTGCCCGAGACCGCTAAAGGCTTTGCACCCCCGCGCCCGAAGACATCTTCAACGAACCGGTTCGTCTACCGCTAGTGGTCGATCCCGAGACCCGGCAGGACTCTCGTTTCTTCTTCCGCGACCGAATGCAACAGTTCCGGGTCAAGATCGAGTACGCCCAGGATCGTCGGTGCGACCTGTGTGGTCAGGACGGCCCTGGAGACGGTGCGACCGTGCTGGATTCCCTGGAACGACACGACAAGGCCCAGGTGGCTGTCGTCAGGCGCATTGCCGCCGTGCTCCTCGTCCTTCGCCGTGCTGGACGTGTAGATCACGCCCGGGTTCGGCTGCACGATGATGTCCGGGGTACGGCCTCGTGCCGGATCGCCGAACCGTGACGCGAGGTTCGGGCCGTACAGGATGTACGCCGCGGGACCATCCGCACAGATGCCGGGGGCATTGCAGCTGAGATTGTCCTTGAGCGTCGTCACCGCCGCGTCCAGCTGAGTGCGGTCACGCAGCCAGATGAGCCCGATGTCGTCGGTTTGCACCATGCCGGTGTCGACGAGTCCCGTACCGTCGTTCAGATTGCCCGACGTCGTGGCGTTCTGGCCGAAGTTGCCGTTGGGGTCCAGATAGTTATTGGCTTCCAGGAGCTTGGACAGCGTATCGCCGTTCTTGACCAGTTTCGTGTGGTCGGTCGGCGACTGCCCGTGCTTGGCCGTGACGATGATGACAGTGGACGAATAAAGGTTTCGTTCCTTCAGCTCGGACACAATGCGACCCAGCGCGTCATCCAGGTAATCAATCGCGCCAGCGACCTGCGGACCCGGCGTGAAATCGGCATCGAGGTAACCCCCACCCTTTGCCACAGGTGCCTTTTGGGCCACGCTCAAGGTCTGGAAGTTCGTGCCGAACACCGTCGGCACGGAAGCGCTTTTCCCGGTCGAGTCACGGCCATTGATCTGGTTGATGAGCGCCCGCACGTGATAGTTATCGAATTTCTCCGTGTGCGTATACGTGTCGAGGTAGTAGGTCTTGGTCGCAGGGTCGATCGAGTTGATCTCGGTGCGCGCCAGATCGTCCACGCCGCGGCCGGACGGTCCATTTAGCCAGTCATAACCCCATGCATGCTTGTCGGCCCAAGCCGTACGCGCACCGCGGATATGCTCCTTGACCACTTCGAAAACCGTATTCGTCTTGATGTAGTTATGCGGATAGACGGGCGTACAGACGCCATTGACCATCGCATTCGGAATGGCCTGCGGATTGAATGCGCCGCCGCCGTTGAGATGGATCAGCGGGCCTCCGTTCTCGCCATCGATGCCGGTCGTCTCATCGAACACGACGTTCCATCCCTGCTTGCCCGAGCAGGTCGTATCCGTCGGCGCGTAGAGGGTGCGGTCATATGACACGTCATAGAAAAGACCTACGGTCTTCGGCGAACCGCCTGTTACCAGCGCGGCCAGACCGGGAAAGGAATCAGACAGGCCCGGGGTATGCGCATTCGTGTACGTCACGCCTGATTTCGCCAGCAGCGCCAGGTTAGGGCAGGTATTCGCACCGATGCAGCGCGCGACATCCTGCTCATGCAAACCATCGAAGCTGATGAGAAGCACGCGCTTCGCGTCCTGCATCTCATGCGCTTGTGCCACCGGGGGTATGCCTGCCAGCGCCATCACGCCAGCACCGACTACTGCGCTCAACCCGGACCACTTCCTGACTTTATCCATGTCTCACCTCATTGTTGTATGACGGAACGGACCTGTGCCGAAAGACTCGGTAATATTCTTTAAGGCACGGTAACGTAATGTGGGTTCCGATTACGAACATGTGATGAAGGCAAACTTTCAACTCTCTGTCAGCTGTTTGTCTGAGGAAAACGGGGGACGCGCGGAAATGAAGACCGCGTGCGGCAAAAAGAAATGGATACCCATGCCCATTGCGCTTCAATCGATGTCGACCGTAAAGCGTCGATCCATCGAAAATTCATGGTCCGATGAAGTATTAAGGAATGCTGGCGATGCGGGGATTAGAGGAATTGCTATCGTCCGAGCTCGATCGGCTGGCCGTGCGGAGTACGTTGCGCAGCCGCCTCCCACTCATTCCGACGCTGCGAAAGCAGGCCGCTTGTCACCAGGCCCTTGTTGGCGCTGATGCGCTCCAGCGCCGTCATCCAATGGACATAGTAGGTGTTGCCACGGTCCGGGTCGCCGGCGGCCTGGGCGTCGCGGATTGCGTGGTTCAGGCATTCAGCCCATTCTGCCCATGTGAACAAACCACGCTCGTACAAGGCCAGCGTCATCGCGAAGGCCTGTGCTTCCCACGGCGCACTGAAGACGGGCCCCGCGGCGTCGCAAGGCAATTCGGGCAAGGCAATGTGCAGTTCCGGCAGGCTCGGCTTGGCAGCAGTCATGTCAGTCAGGCCCGGCATTCGGGTAGTCGAGATACGATTCCCAGCAATCGACGCATACCGACGCTGCGGTCGTATCCGCACCCCAGAGTTCAAAGGCGTCGAAACGCACGGTATAGAGCCATTGCGGTTGCTCGCCCAGCCCGATCGCGTTGGTATCGGGAAAGACGTGCGTGCCATGCGCGGCGATAATCCTCCCCCGTTTGCCGCGGCAATAGCGCGGCAGCCGCGTGTGCGTTGATGGATGCATCTGACGGGTCTGCACACTATCGCCAACCTCAAAGCGTGCCGCGGCAGTCGCCGGACGATCAGCCGGACCGCCTCTCAGCAGCGCGGCTGGCACCTGGTCGGCCATCAGGACGCGAGGGACCGGACTCGCCGCACTCTTCAACTCGCCCGCCTCGATTTCCTCAGCCGTCGCGAGCCCTGTATTCAGCAGCAGCCTTTTCAGTCCTTCGAACCAGATCTCGTAGTAACTGCTCGAGAGGTACTGCGCCGGCGGCAAGCTCTCCCGCGCGGCGCGAGATGTGTCGATGTTCCACTTGCCGGTCGCACCCATCGCGAGCGTCATTGCCAGCACCCGGCGCTCCCAGTCGGCATGAAAGAGCGAGACGTCGTCTTCAGGGTCTTCAGGGTGTATTGGGCCGAAAGCCTGCATGCCGCCCAGATCTTGCGCGCCGTTCATGTGAGCTCCCGTTTCGGTTCGGGCGTCTTCGGCAAACCGGTGCCGATCATGGAATCACGCGTCACCAGTTCAGCCAGATCCTCCTCCGATAAGCCGTCGGTTCCCGGGGGCCGCATTGGCAACACCAGATAGCGGACCTCGGCCGTGGAGTCCCACACGCGGAACTCCGTTTCGGCGGGTAGTTCGAAGCCAAACTCCCTCAACACGCCGCGCGGATCGATGACCGCGCGAGACCGGTAAGGCGCCGACTTGTACCAGACCGGCGGAAGCCCGAGCACCGGCCACGGGTAGCACGAGCACAACGTGCAGACCACCATGTTGTGCACGGCGGGCGTATTCTCCAGCGCAATCATGTGTTCGCCCTGCCTGCCGGTGTAGCCCAGCGAGGCGATTGCGGCGGTGGCGTCATCGAGCAGCCATTGCCTGTATGCCGGATCGCTCCAGGCCTTTGCAACCACGCGTGCGCCATTGCGCGGTCCAACCTTGTGCTCGTAGGTCTCGATCAGGATATCCAGCGCATTCGGATCGACGTATCCCTTCTCTACCAGCACGGATTCCAGCGCGCGCACGCGCAATTCCATCTCGGACAACTCGCTGCCGTGGTGATGGTCGTGATCGTCGGTGTGCCGATGTCCTGGTTGCTTCCCTTGAAGATTGCTCATTGAAGTTCGCCCGAGAAATTTCCAACCGGACCAGTATGGTTGGCTCAGGACGCGAATGCAAACCGACAGGATAGAGCCCGGCGTTGCGCCGCGTGCGGCGGAGCTTGCCGAGATCGGCCCGCGTATCAGCGGCACTGCACTCGATGTATGCTGGAGCGAGCCGTCGCTCGATCCGGGTTTCGCCGAACTCAACAACGTCGTGCCGCGACCGAACAGATCGAGCGCCCCGGTAGAAACCCGTACGGCAATGGCCGGCCTGGTCCGCGACAATCAGCATGCGTTCTTCAACAACCGGCCACTGCTCACCGAATACACGCAATAAACCACCCGTCTGCTCCCCGCATAACAAACCCGCCATAGCCACGCTCATGACACCCTCCAAGCCCACCGACACCCATACCGATACCGATCACAACGACACCTCCACGCCGCGCCTTCGCAGCCGCCGCTGGTTCGACGATCCCTCGAACCCCGGCATGACCGCGCTCTATCTCGAGCGCTACATGAACTACGGCATCACGCGCGAAGAACTGCAATCGGGCAAGCCGATCATCGGCATCGCCCAGACGGGTTCGGATCTCGCGCCCTGCAACCGGCATCATCTCGATCTGGCGAGCCGCGTTCGCGACGGTATCCGCGACGCAGGCGGCATCCCGCTCGAATTCCCCGTTCACCCGATTCAGGAAACCGGCAAGCGCCCCACCGCCGCGCTCGATCGCAACCTCGCTTATCTCGGTCTCGTTGAAATCCTGCATGGCTATCCTATCGATGGCGTCGTGCTCACCACCGGCTGCGACAAGACCACGCCCGCGTGCCTGATGGCTGCGGCCACGGTCAACATTCCAGCCATCGTGCTGTCAGGCGGACCGATGCTCGACGGCTGGTATCACGGCAAGCTTGCCGGCTCCGGCACGGTGATCTGGGACGCCCGCAAACGGCTGTCCGCAGGCGAGATCGACTACTCCGGGTTCATGGACATGGTCGCGTCGTCGGCGCCATCGGTCGGGCATTGCAACACGATGGGCACGGCCCTTTCCATGAACTCGCTCGCCGAGGCGCTCGGCATGTCGCTGCCGGGTTGCGCGGCGATTCCCGGACCGCATCGCGAGCGCGGCTGGATGGCGCATGCCACCGGCAAGCGCATCGTCGGCATGGTGGCGGAGAACCTGCGCCCGTCGGACATCATGACCAAGGGGGCATTCGAGAACGCCGTGGTAGCGGCTGCGGCCCTTGGGGCTTCATCGAATTGTCCGATTCACATGATCGCCATCGCGCGTCACATGGGTGTCGAGCACACGCTGGAAGACTGGCAGCGGCTTGGCCCCGAGGTACCGTTGCTGGTCGATTGCCAGCCTGCCGGACGTTTCCTCGGCGAGGCATTTCATCGTGCTGGCGGCGTGCCGGCCGTGATGAAGGAACTGCTCGATGCAGGTCGTCTGAACGCCGACGTACGCACGGTTACTGGACACACGCTGGGCGAAGATCTGGTCACAGTGCCCACGCCCGATCGCGAGGTGATCCGCGCGTATGAGAACCCGTTGAAAGAGTCGGCGGGATACGTCGTGTTGTCGGGCAACATCTTCGACAGCGCCGTCATGAAGGTCAGCGTGATCGACCAGGCGTTCCGCAAGCGCTTCCTCGCCGACCCCGATCATCCCGACGTGTTCGAGGGCAAGGTGGTCGTGTTCGAAGGCCCGGAAGACTATCACGCGCGTATTGAAGACCCAGAGACAGGAGTCGACGAACGGTCCATTCTCGTGATCCGCAACTGTGGTCCGGTAGGCTTTCCGGGTGGTGCGGAAGTGGTCAACATGCAGCCGCCGGCTGCGCTGCTCAAGCGCGGTATCGACACCCTGCCCACTCTCGGCGATGGCCGTCAAAGCGGTACATCGGCGAGTCCGTCCATTCTCAATGTATCGCCGGAAGCAGCCGTTGGCGGCGGGATTGCGTTGCTCGTATCGGGCGACAGGATCCGCATTGACCTGAAGACACGCAAGGTCGACCTGATGATCCCCGAAGCCGAGCTTGCCGAACGCCGAGCGGCATGGAAACCGCCCGTGCTGAAGAACATGACACCGTGGGAAGAGATCTACCGGAGCATGGTCGGGCAGCAAGGCAGCGGCGCGTGCCTGGAACCGGCCACGCTGTACTTGAACATCGTCGAGACGCGCGGCGAATCGCGGCATAACCACTGAGGCGCACGGACGCCCGACCCTCATCCCTCTGGAGACACGCAACATGCCTCGCGCTTTCCTCCCCTCCGATCTCGATGAAGCCTTGCTCATCGGCCGTGTCTGGCGGCCGGCACCCATCGACGGGCCGTCGGTGGTCGTCGTGCGACGCGGCGAAGTCTTCGACATCACGCCAACGGTTGCGACCACCGCCGATCTTTTCGATCGCGACGATGCGGTGGAGATCGCGCGCCACGCGCCGGGCGAATCGCTCGGACCTGTCGATGCGCTGATCCGCGCGTCGCTCGATTCATCCACCCATGCAACGCGTTTGCTCGCGCCATGCGACGTGCAAGCGATCAAGGCCTGCGGCGTGACGTTCGCGGTGAGCTTGCTGGAGCGCGTGATCGAAGAACACGCGGGCGGCGATGCAAGCAAGGCGCAGGAAACCCGCTCGATGATCAACGAGTTGATCGGTGCCGATTTATCGAAGATAGAACCCGGCTCGGAAGCTGCGGGAAAGTTGAAGGCCGAACTCGAACGGCGCGGCGCGTGGTCGCAATATATGGAAGTCGGCATTGGTCCGGATGCCGAAGTATTCTCCAAATCGCAGCCGATGTCGTCAGTCGGATTCGGTGCCGATGTGGGTTTATATCCAACGTCGAAGTGGAACAACCCCGAACCGGAAATCGTGCTGGCCGGGAACAGCGCGGGCACGATCGTGGGTGCAACGCTTGGCAACGACGTGAACCTGCGCGACGTCGAAGGCCGTTCCGCTTTGCTGCTCGGCAAAGCGAAGGACAACAACGGTTCATGCGCGATCGGTCCGTTCGTGCGGCTGTTCGACGGCACGTTCACGCTCGATACCGTGCGCGAAGCAAGCGTGTCGCTGCGCATTGAAGGTGCAGACGACGGTTTCGTACTGGACGGCGTCAGCCACATGCGCGAGATCAGCCGCGATCCGGCGGACCTCGTGGCGCAAACGCATGGCGCGCATCATCAGTATCCGGACGGCTTCATGTTATTTCTCGGCACGATGTTCTCGCCGATCAAGGATCGCGACACGGCCGGCGGTGGCTTCACGCATCATCTGGGCGACGTGGTGACCATCTCGACGCCATCGCTGGGTGCGATCGTCAACACCGTGCGTTTATCGACGGAAATTACGCCCTGGACATTCGGGGTACGTGCGCTCTATCGCAATCTGGCGGCGCGCGGCATGTTGAACGGCGCACGCGTTTCTTGATGTGAATCCATGCGGCGCATTCATCTGACGATGTTTGCCGCTGCTTGACTACGTCCTTGCGCAACAGCCCCGCAAGGACGCGTCAGTCACTCTTACTGGTTCACCAGGTCTTTGAACGCTTTACCGGCAGTAAACTTGACCGTTTTTGCGGCTGCGATCTGGATGGTGTCGCCGGTCTTGGGATTGCGACCCGTGCGCGCGGCGCGTGCGCCGGTGCTGAAGGTGCCGAAACCGACGAACTGAACGCTGTCGCCGTTGACAACGGCTTGCGTCACGGTAGAGATAAACGCATCGATAGCTTCGGCGGCTGCGGCTTTGCTCGTACCGGTGGCGGACGCCACGGCGTCAACGAGTTCTTGCTTGTTCATTTCTGTTTTCTCAAAGATGGGTACAACGCACTGCCCATGCGACTGCATGGTGGAAGCGTCACCTTACCGGACACTCCCGTTGGAGGCAAATCCGTTTTCTCCCCGGTTTGTCCCTGACCGCAGTTGGGATTTGCCTCTTCGGATCGCTACGATCCGCTCGTGCAGCGCACGAAGCAGCGCGAAAAATCGCAACGTTCATGGAATACAAATGCGAATTCGATGGTTTGCGGCGCGCCAGAGCTGTGTAAGCATTCTTGTTGCCTTCATCGTTGAAACGCGGCTAAAACTGCTGTATTTGCGCGGTTTTCTTCGCCACGGTTCACTCGCCCTGCCTTTCGCTCCTCCCTTCGCGCGCCACTCAAATGAGCAAGAAAAAGATCCTTCTGAACGCGTTCAACATGAACTGTGTCGGTCATATCAATCATGGTTTATGGACGCATCCGCGTGATCGATCACAAGATTACCGAAAGCTTTCATACTGGACGGATCTTGCAAAACTGCTCGAACGCGGACTGTTCGACGGACTCTTTATTGCGGATATCGTGGGGGCGTACGACGTTTATCAGCAATCGGTCGATGTAACGCTCAAGGAGTCGGTGCAGTTGCCGGTCAACGATCCGCTGATGCTTGTTTCCGCCATGGCGGCCGTCACGCAGCATCTTGGTTTCGGCGTCACGGTCAACCTGACTTACGAAGCGCCCTATCTTCTGGCACGACGTTTTTCCACGCTCGATCATCTCACCGAGGGGCGGATCGGCTGGAACATCGTGACCGGTTATCTCGACAGCGCCGCGCGCGCGATGGGCCTCACCGAGCAAATAGCACACGACGAGCGCTACGACCGCGCCGACGAATACCTCGATGTCACCTACAAGCTCTGGGAAGGCAGTTGGGAAGACGACGCTGTCGTGCGCGACCGAGCCGCACGCGTGTTCGCCGATCCGCAGAAGATCCACAAGGTCAATCACCACGGCCGCTACTACAACGTAGAGGGTTATCACTTATCCGAGCCGTCGCCACAACGCACGCCGGTGTTGTTCCAGGCAGGTTCGTCAGGACGAGGTCAGGCGTTTGCAATCCGTCATGCCGAGTGCGTGTTCGTATCGAGCCAGAGCAAGGAAAGCACGCGCAAGCTCGTCGATGCACTGCGCAAGCAAGCGGCCGGAGCAGGCCGCGATCCTGCCAGTCTCAAGGTCTTCATGGGTCTCACCGTCGTGGTGGGGCGCACCACGACCGAAGCCGAGGAGAAGTTCGCCGAGTACGCCCGCTATGCAAGTGCCGAAGCGGGACTCGCGCACTTTGCGGCGGGCAGTGGCATCGATTATTCGACGTTCGATCTCGACGATGAACTCGAACCGCCGGGCGGTCACAAGAGCCGCGGCATAGAGTCGTCGGTGCAACGCGTGACGGACGGACAATCCGGCTGGACCGTGCGTCGGCTGCTGGATCAGTTGAGGCTGGGTGGACGGTTTACGACTATCGTCGGCGATCCGGTTCAGGTGGCTGACGCGCTGGAATCGTGGATGGATGAAACCGGCATCGACGGTTTTAATCTGACGCGTACTGTGACGCCAGAAAGCTATGAGGATTTCGTCGACCTGGTGATTCCCGAGTTGCAAGCGCGCGGTGTCTACAAGACTTCTTACGCCGACGGCACCCTGCGCGAGAAGTTGTTTGGCCGCGGCGCGAAGCTGCCGGACGAGCATACGGGAGCGTCGTTTCGCAGGCTCCACGCGCAGTGATAGCGGCGGCAGTTGTCACGCTGCCGTCAGCCGTGTCCCGACCGGTCGCGCACTGCCCGCGTGGTCAGAATAGCCGCGATCTGGCTTTTGCATTGCGCCGATACGATCGACGTTATATCGCGTCCCAGCAGTCTCGGACCCGCGCGTTCGAAAGCGTAGTCGCAGGCCGCCAGCAATAACACTCCATGCAGGTGGTACATCAGGATATTGCGGGCCGTGGCGCCCACCACGAAATACCGCAGCCCCATCGAACCGGCGATGCGATCCATCGCGCGCAACAGCGCGCGTTGTTCAGGCGGCAGCGGTGTTTTAAGAGAAATAATGCTTATCTAGAGGAGCCAGCTTTCACGAATCAATGCGGGCGCTGACTTGAGGAGTCTGGGGTAGCTTTGACACGCCCCTTTGTTCAAGTATTTGTTTTGTTCATCTTTTCTGAACAAAACAAATACTTGAACAATCGTCCCTGAAATCCAAGCTAAATTGGCAAGATTACGTATCGATTTGACAAATTGGCTATTATTGCCATAATTACCCTATTCAGTCAGCTTTCGAGGACACCGCCATGATCACCGAACTGCCCAATATCCAGGAATTGCCCCGCCAGAACGCTTCCCAAGTGAAGAACAAGTGGGCGGACCTCGTGCGGCAGGTCCGCCAATCGGGCAGCGTGGCGGTCACCAACCACTCGGCGGTGGAAATGGTGCTGCTGGATGCCAGCACGTACCAACAACTCACTGAAGAGATTCAGGCGCTCAAGGCGCGGGAGCAAACCGCGCTGGATGAATTGACGAACCGGTTCAACGCGCGTCTGGCCGTGCTGCAGCAACCCGATGCCGCTCAGAAACTCAAGTCGCTGTTCGACGCGAAGGGCGTTTTGACGAAGCGGCCTAAGGCCGGTGCGTCGTACTGATGCCCGCTGGCGGTACAGTAACGCGGCCCTTCATCTTCGTCCTCGCCGGCGTCAATGGCGCCGGCAAAAGCTCGGTGGGTGGCGCCATGCTGGTCGAACATGGCCTCACCTGCTTCAATCCCGACACCTTTGCGCGCGAATTGATGGCGCAATTCAGCCTGACTCCTGCGGAAGCCAATAGCCGCGCCTGGGAGACCGGCCGCGCTCAACTTGAAGCGGCCATGGCGAATGGCCAGAACTACGCCTTCGAGACCACCTTAGGCGCCAGGACAATTCCCGACATGCTCGCGAGCGCCACGCGTACTCATGATGTCGTGATGCTGTTTTGCGGCCTTTCGTCCGTTGAACAACATATCGAACGCGTACGATTGCGTGTCGCCAATAGCGGTCACGCTATCCCGGAGAACAAGATCCGCGAGCGTTGGGTCACGTCCCGCGCAAACCTCATCAAACTACTGCCGCGACTCAGCCGCCTGCAGGTCTTCGACAATAGTGCCGATGCCGCTCCGGGACAGGACATTCCCGATCCTGTACTGGTGCTGGAGATGCTCGAAGGTCAGGTCGTGTTTCCCGATCAGGATGATGCGGTTGCATTGAATGCCACGCCGGAATGGGCGCGGCCGATCGTACAAGCCGCCCTCGAATCCATGCATGGATAGTGTTCTGAATACGCTGCGATGTCTTGACATCAATACTTCGCATTCCGATACAACCTGCACGCCATAATTACCGCGTCCGCGGCGACGCTTTTGGCCTTAGCTTCTGGCCTTCTCCCTAGCCGCCGTCACGCCCTTATCCAAGAACGTCCTGCCCCGGTTTTAATCCTACAAATCCTCACAAGCTTAGCGAATTTCAAGCTTTACACAGTGTTCACCGGACGCATTGGCTGCGGTATCCTCAACGCTTCCGTGCGTCGCTGCTGCACGTACTTCCCAACATTTCCGAACTACGCAATGGCTGCAGCAATACTTGCATTCGACCGGAGGCTTCGCGAAGCTTCAGCATCATGAGCGCTCCATTGAAAACACCCAAAGGCACACCACTGAACATAGTCGTGATCGGCGGCGGTTTCACCGGCGTTGCGTTCGTGATTCATGCCACTCGCGCCTGCCCCGCCGGTATCGATCTCGACTTCACTATCGTGGAGCCATCGGCGGAGCTCGGCCGGGGCATCGCCTATGGAACGTCGGAGCCGCTGCATCGAATCAATGTGCCGAGTGACCGGATGAGCCTGTTCGCGGGCGACTCCACGCACGCCACACGCTGGCTTAAAGAGCACGATGCAATCGATGCCGGCAGCTGCGACGACCGGGGGCACTACTACGTATCACGCGCGCGATACGGCGAGTACGTCGCCGCGACCTTGCATGACGTCGTGGCCGAGGCCGCTCCGCACGCGCGCGTGAACCATCGGCGTGCAACCGCTACCGGCGTGCGCAAGATCGAATCGGGCTATACGGTTACGCTCGACGATGGCTCAGAGCTGGATGCACATCGCGTCGCGCTGTGTTTTGGTCATACACCTTCGAAACCACCTGGGGTCATCGACGAACAGGCCTTGCTCGATCCACGACTGATCACGCATCCGTGGGCACAGGATGCATTAAGCACGATCCCGCTGGACGCTTCCGTACTGCTGGTAGGCACCGGCCTGACGATGGCGGACGTGGCCGTCACGCTGATCGAGCATGAACATCGCGGACGCATCACGGCAATTTCGCGACGGGGTCTGCGGGCCCAGCCGCATGGACTTTTCTCCGATGCCACCGATTTCCTCGGTAACGCCAACCCACCCGCCACCGCTCGCGAACTGGTACGCAGGCTAAGACAGAGGATCGCGCGCGACGAGGCGAGCATCGGTTGGCAACCCGCCGCCGATGCGCTGCGTTTCGACCTCCCGAGGATCTGGAACGCGCTGCCTGCACGCGAACAACGCCGCGTGGTCAATCGGCTGCTGCCGTTCTGGGAGGTGCATCGCTTTCGAATCGCGCCGCAGATTCATGCTGCTATAGAACGTGCCATCGAGACGGGTCAGATGATTGTGACCACGGCGGGTATCGCGGAGATCAGGCTGGCGGCGGAGACTTTTCGCACCGTGTTGCGACGTCCGGGCGGCGCACACGAAGAGCACGATTTCGACGCCGTGGTTTTCTGCACCGGACCGGCACGCGACATCGACAGGAATCCGTTCGTGAAGTCGCTGCTGGAGGGCGGGCTTGCACGACTGGATGCGGTGCGGATAGGACTCGACACCGACCTTCGAAGCCGGCTCAGGAACGCCGACGGCAAGGTGTCGCCGGGCCTGCTCGCGTTCGGGCCGATCACACGGGGAAGCTTCGGCGAGATGACAGGCGCGCCCGACATCGCGCGCCATCTCGAACGTGTGCTTCAAGACGGCAGCCTGCTCGCCTGACCATCGCCTTGATAGGCTAGTCAGTGCAACGCCGATGAAGAAAACCAGACATGCTCGTAAGCGACTACTGCGCTCGCATCAGGTACACGTTCCGAGCTCAGCCACACTGACCTGACTGACCACGCCATGCGGGCATCGGGCGGTTTCACGAACCCGTCGAAAGTCGATGCCCCGCCGACGCAAGGGATGAACCACGAGGAGATGAGCGGCTTCGCTGCAAAGCCCACATCGGTTCGCGTTATCAGCACGGTTAGTCCGACTTCATCGGATGGACGCCAGGGAAAAATCAAGCGGCCGTGCGGACGCAGTGCATAAAGCCAGGAACGCGGTGGCGCCACGACACCAGCGTTCACATAAATCAGATCCGATGCAGGCAAAGGCAGTTTGGTCGCGTCGCCTTGCGTCACGGTCACACCCTCGAACGCCTGCAAATTCTTGCGCGCCATCTCGGCCAGGCCGGGTTCGATTTCGAACGCTTCCACGCGGCCACCGGGAGTCGCCAGCGCTGAAAGCATGGCGGTGTAATACCCGGAACCCGCACCGATATGACACACGACATCACCCGGTTTCGGTGCAACAACACCAAGCCACGCGGCATGAAGAAACGGCTCGCCGTTATTGATTCCCTTAACCGCATCGAGCGCAACCAGGGCGTTCTGATACAGATAGACAGGGTCGGCGCTCGGGGTCTCGAAGTATTCGTTGTCCACCATGATTTTCCACGGCCCGGGCGGAAGAAATGCCTCGCGATGCACAAGTTCGAACACCCGTTCAAGCCGCGGATCGTGGGACTTGCTCGCGGCAAGCATGAGCTTTGCGTAGAACTTCCTGGCTTCCGCGATATTCGCCGTTTCCTTACGAATCACGACAACCCCTTACCATCGGATGTTTCGAAGCAAGCATTGCCTGCTTCGCTGACGCCACCTATCGTGGCAATGCATCGGTCTTGCGTCAAGTTGCGCTAAAGCGGCCGTAAATCGCTCAATAAAAGCGTTGCAATGGTGTCATTTGCTACAGTAAACGGGCTCGGTAGAACTTGAATCCGCCGTCGATCCGGTAAAGTCGTCCGAGCGCGACACAGTGACGAATGTTTACCGGATAAAATTACTTCCGCTGGACGGCAGTCAATTGTGTGCTCGCGAATGAAATGCATTACGCATTCATCAGCTGCAATTCCGCAGTATTCAGCGGTCGTCCGTAGAAGCACTCTGAAGAAATCCTATGTGCAGACAAACTGTCGACAAGGACCTTAAGGCCTTTAACAAGGCTATTATCCGGGTTGAGCACAAGCTTGCTGAGCATCCGGATTAAGTATTCAGCGTGTATTGCAGCTTTTCCGGTTTGGAAAGCTTCAATAAATATTGGCGCGGCGTACAATTGAATCGCCATAATTCCAAAAGCGCATAGCGCCGCAGCGGTTGTTTGTTACGGACGCGCTCTCGGACTTAGAGAAGTCTTGTCACAACAATGCAATGCGACGCGGCTCGGCGCTCTGGTTTTATTCTCACTCGTTAGCTCTAAATTTTTTGGATACGCTCATGGCAACCGGTACGGTCAAATGGTTCAACGATGCAAAAGGCTTCGGCTTCATCACGCCCGATGACGGCGGCGAAGATCTGTTCGCACACTTTTCGGAAATCAAGGCAGAGGGCTTCAAAAGCCTTCAGGAAAATCAGAAGGTAACGTTTGAAGTAAAACAGGGGCCCAAGGGCAAGCAGGCATCGAACATCGTGCCAGCCTGAGTTTCATCCGGCCGTCGCAACGGCTGGTTTTCGTCTGTCACGCAGATGAAGGCGGGGCATGGCCACCTTTGACCATGTCCCGTTGCGATGTCTTGCACGTCAACACATCGTGACGCGATCGTGGCTCAAGACCACGCGCTCCGTTCTCGCTTTGTTCTATCTGCCAGTCCTGGCAAATGCGTCGTCTTGCACCGCAGTTTTATCCCCATACGCCGCGTCGCGCTTTAAGCCGGGCACAGCTGTATCCGCAGTGGAATGCGCGAGACTGAATCGCTCCTCGGGCGCGGTCCCGTTCAGATGGTAATTGCCGACTGCGGCCTCGCGCTGAATAGCCGGATTGTGCGAGGCAATCACGCGTGCGTTGCGCCAGTGGCGATCGAGCCGTCGTGCTTCGCTCGTCGCCGACGCCCCGCCCACTTCAAATAACAATGTCGCCGCCTCAAGCACTTGCTCGAGCACGATCTGTTGCGCCTGATAAGCCTGGATATCGACGGCGATGTAATCCGCTGTGGTAGCCAGACCTGCGTTACGCGCCTGATGCACACGCTCGAGCGCCGCGGCTACGGACTCGACCAGCGCCTCGGCCGAATACGCGAGACTCGCGAGACGCCCCACTACGCGATGCACAAGCGGATTGTCACGCGGGCTCGACTGCCCCGCTACACCAAACGTGCGTGTACGGCCCTGAACGAATGCAACGCCATCGCGCAATACCGCACGTGCGATACCCGCGAGCGTTGCCAGATGCACGGCCTGGTAGAACGCAGTCAGCAATGAATCGCGGCGCGGCTCCGAGGCCTTGTAGCGCGACAGGATCTGGTCGACTGGAACCCGTACGTTATCGAAACGCGTGGTGCCGCTAGCCGTCAAACGCTGGCCGAAACCGTCCCAGTCGTCGTTACGTGCCACCCCCGGCGCATCGCTGCGCACGAGCACGTGAAGATCGGTCTGCGCATCGTGTGCAGCTACGTTGATCCATTCCGAATAGAGCGTCCCCGTGCTGTAGTACTTCTCACCGTTCAGAAGAACAAACCCCAGGTTCGCGTCGGGTGTGACAGTGACGCTGTTGTGCGTGGAACCGGTGCGTTCCGACGTAGCCGCCCCAATTGTCTCGCCGCGGGCGATGCGTCCCAGCCAGCGCTCGCGTGCTGCCTCATCATCGCTTTCCAGCCGCTGCTCGATGAAACCCGAATGCGCGCGAATAATCTGCGGCAGGTTCGAATCGGCTTCGCCCAGACGCGTCAGGAGACGGAAATACTGCGGCAGCGAGATACCGCCTCCACCGTATTCGCGCGGTACTCGCAAGGCGGTAAAGCCGCTGTCCTTCAACTGCTGAACAGCATCGCGAGCGAGTTCACGACTCTGCTCACGCTCGATGGCGCCTTTGCCAATGTGCTCGAATATCTCCGCGAAACGCGCGTAAAGCGCCGCGTCCGCCGGTGCTGACGTCGTCATTCACTTCTCCACAATTTAAACGGTGCAAACAATGAGGATAAGTGCCATGCCGAGCCGCCGGCAACGAACGATAGGTGCTAACCATATGCGCTTGCCGGGTTTCCCCAGCGTTGCTCAAAGCTATGCGCCAAAGCTAATGCGAATGCCGCTGGCACGCTTCCTGAGCCCATTCGGTTTAGTGCTTTAGCGTATATCGATCGGTGGATTTATTCGTGGCTCTACGCGGCTGTCCGATCAAGAATCGAAGGTCGGCTATTCAGCTTATTCAGTTATTGAGCGCTTGAGAAAGATGACCCACCTTAAAAGCACCCCGCCGCGACGCCTGCACCTCAACGTCAATATCCTGCATTCGGGTTTCGTCCCCTCTGCATGGCGGCTAGCGGAAGCCGATCCTCTGGCGTTCATCAACGTTAGTCATTACGTCCGCGTTGCACAGATCGCGGAGGCAGCCAAGTTTGACGCCGTGTTTCTCGCCGATAACGCCTCTATCGCCGACCAGATCGACTTTCGACCGATCACCGCGCTGGAGCCGACCATCCTGCTGGCCAGCATCGCGGCGGCGACCTCGCATATCGGCGTGATCGGCACTGCGTCGACGAGTTACAACGAGCCGTATAACATCGCGCGCCGTTTCGCGACGCTCGACCATGTCAGCGGCGGACGGGCGGGCTGGAACGTCGTGACCACCGCCGACCTGGGCTCAGCGCGCAATTTCGGCCGCGAGGCGGTGCCCGATCACGCTGAACGCTACGCGCGTGCTTCGGAGTTCACCAGCGTCGTCAAAGCGCTCTGGGACAGTTGGGAGGACGGCGCGGTCATCGGCGATAAAACAAGCGGACTATTCGTCGATACGGACAAGGTTCACCCGGTCTCGCATCGCGGCCCGCATTTCTCGGTGCAGGGTCCGTTGAACGTGCCGCGTTCACCGCAAGGGCATCCGGTGCTCGTGCAAGCCGGCGCTTCGGGCGACGGCCGCGAGCTTGCCGCACGCCATGCCGAGGCAGTGTTCTCGGCCTCGCAATCCTTCGACGAGTCGCTAGCCTATGGACGTGATCTCAAAGCGCGCGCAGCGGCCTTTGGACGAGGTCCCGATGCGGTGAAGGTGCTGGCCGGACTGACCACGGTCATCGGCTCGACTGAGGCTGAAGCGTTACGTCGCCGTGACGAACTGGTGGACCTGATTCCGTGGAGTTATAGCCTGACCCGGCTAGCCGGTGTCCTGGGCGTGAGCCCGGACCGCCTGAAGCTGGATGAACAACTGCCGGACAACCTGTCCTTGCCCGGCCAGGGCAATGGCAACCACACGTTCTTTCACGCGACGCTGGCACAAAGCCGCCAGCACGGCTACACCGTGCGCGAACTCATCAGGGCGCTCGCGGGCGGCGGCGGTCATCGCGTGATTGTGGGTACGCCCGAGCAGATCGCGGATGACATCGAACGCTGGTTCAACGCAGGAGCCGCGGATGGCTTCAACCTCATGCCCGATACGTTGCCGGGCGGCTTGCAGGACTTCGTCGACGGCGTCGTTCCGATCCTTCGCCGGCGCGGCATTTTTCGCACGGACTACGAAGGCGCGACGCTGCGCGAACATCTCGGTCTGGCGCGTCCCGAGAACCAGAGGTTATGGCGCAAAAGCGCTTGAGCGTTCGCTCTCGTCAAGCGGCCCCCTTTCACAAAGCATCCCGATCCCACATTCCATGACCAAGCGGACCGGACAACTGCGCCTAGGCGCCTTCGTCTATCCCGCCGGACATCACATTGCCGCGTGGCGGTATCGCGACAGCAAGATGCTGTCGCGATGCCGACCTGAACCACATCGTTGAAGCAGCTCAACTACACGTAAAACTCGATGCCGCCCCTACATCGCCGCCGGTGTAAGTCGGCTTCGACGGGTACATGCAGATGGGCCGCGTAATCGTCCCGCCCTGGTTTTGCAGCGGAATCTTGTCCGGTGCAACGCCATTCTCCACCCAACCAGCGAGCACCTGGTATAGCTGCCCGGCTGCAGGCACCGGCGGATTCGCCGCAGGATTGGCGGTACCGTTAAGGCTACCGTGACCAAAGCCCGGGATGAGGAAGAGCCGATAGAAGCTTTGCACCGACGCAAGATCTCCGCCCATCTGGTTCACGACTCGCGTGTAGTAATTGACCGATCCTTGCGGCATGATCAATTCGTCCGAGAGGCCGTGATAGTGAAGCAGTTTTCCGCCATGACTTTTGAATGCGGAAAGGTCTGGGTTGTCGGTGTTGATCTGGCCAAATTGCGACTGTAGCGCGATGCCCTGATCGAATGCATTCGACAGTTGCGCATAGGAGAGAGCCTTCCAGCCAGACGCTCCGTTACCCGTTGCATTCACGAAATTCGGTCCGGCAATGGTGGGATTCTGCAATTCCAGCGCTACCTGATCGGATGCGACAGTAAAGGGACCATTGACACCTGCCAGGCCGGTACCGCCGAAGAACGCGCCGTATAGCGACGTCCCGCGCGTCTGTCCGAACCAGCGTTGCACGCCGCTGGGGCCAGTCAGCGACGTGACCGAAGCCCATCCGTTGTCCGAACCCGGCACGGGTGCTGACCCGTCAGACGTGATGCCGTACCAGATCTTGTTGATCGCGGCGGCCTGCACCGGCGTGACGCAAGCCGGCGTACTATTCGCGCCCCCGCTCGCCGCACATAGGACATTCCGGTCCGCGGTGGGATCATATTTGCACGCGGATGGATCGAGGATGTAGCCGAGATGCTGGCCGCCCACCGAATCGCACGCGCTGATAGCCGCATTGGATACGAGGTCCTGCTGCGCCGTAGTCAGAGGCGTACCGCCGAGATCACGCTGAAAGACGATCTGCGGATAGAGTTCCCCCGTGATGAACTTGCTCCAGTTGAACGCGGGCCCACCTGCAAGGATGCCGTCGAAGTCATCTGGATTGGCTTGCGCTTCTTTCATACCCTGGCGTCCACCAGTAGAGAAGCCGTCCCAGTACGAGTACTTTGGTGCGATACCGTAATACGCTGTGGCGAGCGCCTTCGTGTCCACAGCCATTTCATGGATGGAGCGGGACGCGAAGTCGGTCCAAAGCGCAGTGTTGATCGTGCCATCCGGATTCATCGCGAACGAGCCGCCACCCGCAGTGTCAGCGTGCCCAGTGTCCGTTGACGCCGATACAGCCCCTTCAGTTTCGGCAATCGCAACGGTGCTAACAGCCACAGCTGGAAAAAGTGCTGCGAGCGGGTTAGGCAGCCCCGCGATGGCCGTTGTCGATCCTTGCACACCACCAGCCCAACCACCGCCGCCCACCACATGTACACGTTTGTTCCAGTTAGCGGGACTCGGAAGCCACACTTCGATACCGATGCCAGGTGAAGTCGACGGCGCGCCCGCGGGACCCGGGTTTCCCGGTCCGACATTCAGCTTGACCATGCACAGATCGTTGGTCGCCGTGACACCTGACGACGTGCCGCTCAGGTTGAGATCGTCGCCCTTCTTGAACGCCTTCACCAGCGTCACCGTGGTATTCACATCGGGCTTGAATGCGGTCTTCATCGAGTCGTCGCAGGTCAGCGGTTTGGTTGTCGCCGCAGTCAACGCACTGGAACTCGTATTGCCTCCGCATGCGGCAAGCAGCACGACGCTCGCGCATATCGTCACCAAAACGGGCAGACCCAGCCGCACTATCCGGCTCTGTACCAGGGGATATCGGACTCGCTTCATTACATCGTCTCCTTGCCAGTGTCTGGCCTTGTTTGTCGTGATTTTTTCGCAGGCAGGCGCGTCTTCGTTATCGGAAGCGATCCAGATCGCGATCAGTTTCGGGCACCAGGATGCCGCGTGCGGCGAGCGCCTGAATAAGCGCGGGCAAGGTAGACACTGGCGCGGCTGCTGAAGTGGATGCCGCCGGCGTTGCGGCATGAGCGTATGCCAGCGTGCTCAAG
Source organism: Caballeronia mineralivorans PML1(12) (assembly GCF_001028175.1). Lineage (GTDB taxonomy): Bacteria > Pseudomonadota > Gammaproteobacteria > Burkholderiales > Burkholderiaceae > Caballeronia > Caballeronia mineralivorans. The sequence goes on along the minus strand of NZ_AEJF01000148.1, from coordinate 4,824 downwards.
GTCGCGGACACGCCGATAAGCCGCACAACTGCCCGTACCGTCGACCCGGCGCGCTGGGTATCGTTTAACGCGGTGGAAAGGTTTTTTATTCGCCATGGCATATCGTTCACACCCCTAAGTAACGCTGTTGCAGCACGCTATCGGCCAGCAGATCGGCGGCTGCCGCTTCGACTACGACCTGCCCCTTCTCCAGCACGATCGCCCGGTCGGCATGCTCGAGGACAGTCCGGTAATTCCGGTCGACAATGATCGCGGCTATACCCGTCGCGCGCACCGTCGAGATCACCTGCCAGATCTCCTGGACGATCTTGGGTGCAAGCCCTTCGGTGGCTTCGTCGAGAATCAGGCACACGGGGTTGGTCATCAGCGCCCGGCCAATCGCGAGCATTTGCTGCTCGCCGCCCGACAACTGCGCGCCGCCGTTCGATAACCTCACTTTCAAACGCGGGAACGTATTGAGTACTCGCTCGAAGGTCCATGCCTGTTTGCCGTCCACGCCCGGCTGCCCCGCGAGCAGCAGGTTTTCCCGCACCGACAAGTTCGGAAACACCCCACGCCCCTCGGGCACGTAGCTAAGACCGCGCCGTGCGATGGCATGCGCGCGGGCCGTCGACATATCGATGCCGCCTATCTGCACGCGCCCTGTGCGACGCTTCACGTGGCCGAGCACGCTGCGCAACAACGTCGATTTGCCCATGCCGTTGCGGCCCATCAGCGCGACGGTTTCGCCTTCGCGGATCATGAGATCGACGCCGCGCAGCACATGGCTCGTTCCGTACCACGCGTTGAGCCCGGTCGATTCAAGCAGCGGCGGACGCAAGACCGCCTGAGGCGAGAGCGTTTCATTCGACATCGGCGGTCCCCAGATAGGCGCTTTGCACGGCGCGATTCGAACGTATCTCATCGCTGGTTCCCGACGCGATCACCGCGCCGTCGACCATCACCGTGACGACATCGGAGGTGGCGAACACCGCGTCCATATCGTGTTCGACGAGCAGGATCGCGTGTTCGGCGCGCAGCGACTGCAGCAACTCCAGCATGCGGGCCGTCTCTTCCGGACCCATGCCCGCGAGCGGTTCATCGAGCAGCAAGATGGCGGGCTCACCGGCCAGACACATCGCGATTTCCAGTTGCCGCTTCTGACCATGCGACAGCGTTCCCGCGATGCGCATGGCGCAGTGCGTCAGTCCCGCATGCTCGAGCGCGGCAGCGGCCAGTTCATTGCTCGCCGCACAGTGCTGCGCAGCTTCATGCAGATGCCAGGCGCGTGGCATGCGGGCTTGCGCCGCGAGGCGACAGTTCTCCATTACGCTCAGCGGCGCGAACACGTTGTTGCGTTGATAGGTCCGCCCTACTCCGGCGCGTGCGCGGCGCTGTTGCGACCATCCGCCAATGGATGCGTCGTTAAGCAGAACGTCGCCTGACGTGGGCGTAAGCTCGCCGCACAACAGGTTGATTAACGTCGACTTGCCGGCGCCATTGGTGCCGAGCACGCTATGGATCGTGCCGACGTTAACATCGAGCGACACATCGTTCACAGCGGTCAAGCCACCGAAACGGCGCGTCAGGTTGCAAGCACGCAGCGACGTAAATTGAGAGCGAGTGAGCGTCACAATGCACGCTCCTCTTTCGGCGCGGCCTTGACGGGCACGCCTCGTCTGCGTACGCACAACCGCTCGATAGCCGCGTGGCAAGCGGCCACGCCACCGGTCAGGCCAAGCGGCAGCGCCGCCACTGAAACAATGATGAGCAAGCCGAAAATGAGCTGCCAGTGTTTCGTGAGTTCCGAGAGCCAGTCGCTGAGCAGCACGAACACCAGCGCGCCCGCAATTGCGCCGCCGAAACCGGGGCCGCCAAGTATCACCATCAGTAGCACGTTGCCTGACTGATGCCACGAGAACAGTTCCGGATTAACGAAGCCATACTGGAACGCGTATAGCGAACCGGCGATACCGGCCAGCGCGCCACCTATCGCGAAGCTCGCAAGCTTGTATACAAACACCGGATAACCCGACGCCGTCATGCGTTGCTCGTTATGCCGGATACCTGCTAACGCATGCCCAAAACGTGACCGCATGACGACCCACAGCACGCCGAGCGTAAAGACCAGCACGGCAAGCACGGACCAATAGAACGCGCGGCCATCGGCGAGGTCGATCCAGGTTTTACCGAACATGCCGACGACCGGCTTGAAGTACAGATACGTGCCGTCGCTGCCGCCAAAACCCTTGCCGTCGTGGACCACGTAATAGAGCATCTGCGCGAACGCCAGCGTGACCATGATGAAGTAGATGCCGCGCGTTCTCAGCACGAGCAGGCCGATCACCACGGCGAACAGCATCGCAACGCCACCTGCGAACGCCAACGTTGCAACAAGGTTCGCAGCGCCCGCCTGCGGTGCAACGAGCGCAGTGGCATACGCGCCCACACCAAAGAACGCTGCGTGCCCGAGACTGACCAGGCCGGTGCAACCCACGAGCAATTGCAGGCTCGCGGCGAAGATCGACATGATCATCACCTTCGATAGCAATTCGAGTTCAAAGCCACCGTCCAGCATTGCCGGGGCGGCTGCCAGCGCGAGCAGGAAGAGGGTCCAGCCAGATGCGGTCCAGGCGCATCGCCGTGTGAAGAATGTCATCGCGCGGCCCTCTCCCCAAGCAATCCAGCGGGCCGCACCAGCAGGATCACCGCCATCAGGAGATAGATCGCGATACCCGCGCCTTCCTGCCACAACACCTTGCCGAAGGTATCGACGAAACCGATCAGCAACGCCGCCACGAACGCGCCGGTAATGGACCCGATGCCGCCGATCACTACCACCAGAAAACACACGATCAGCATCTGCGCGCCCATGCCCGGATAGACGGTCGACACCGGCGCGAACAACATTCCCGACATCACCGCGAGCCCGAAGCCCAACGAAAACACCACGCGGTACAGCAAGCCGATATCGATGCCAAGCGACTGCGCCATCTCGCGGTTCGACGCGCCCGCGCGGATTTTCATGCCCACGCGCGTCTTGCGGATCAGCCAGTACAACGCGAGTGCAAGCACGACGCACGCCGCCGATACAAACAGCCGGTAGACCGGATACAGCATGTCGTTGCCGATGGAAATCGACCCTGCGAGGAACGCGGGCACGGCGACCCCATGCACGTCGTCGCCTATGAGGATGCTGCGCAGTTCCTCGATCACGAGAATCAGTCCATAGGTCATCAACACCTGCTGCAAGTGATCGCGCTCGTATAGAAAACTGAAGAACACCCACTCCAGCAGGTAGCCGAAGATAAGCGACAGCACGAGGCCGAGCGCGAGCGCGACGAACAGGTTACCGGTCAGCGCGGTCAGCGAATACGCGAGGTACGCGCCGATCATGTAGAAACTGCCATGCGCCAGATTGACGATGCCCATGATCCCGAACACGAGCGTCAAGCCGCTCGCGACCAGGAACAACAGCAGGCCGTACTGCATGCTGTTCAGGCATTGCACGAAGAATGTCGCGAGAGTCATTGCTTGAATACCCCGTTGCTACTCAGTTCATCCGGCAGCCGCGCGCGGGATCGGCCAGCCCTTTCGCCGCGACCAGCACCACGCGGTTCTCATGCCCATTGACCTGACGCAGATAGATGTCCTGAACCGGGTTGTGCGCCTTCGACATCACGAACGGGCCGCGCGGACTATCGATCTTCGCCTGCTCCATGGCACGGACCATGGCGTCGCGTTGGGTCATGTCGCCCTTCACTGCCACGAGCCCCGCCCCCAGCAGTTGCGCCGCGTCGTAGCCCTGCACTGCGTAGACATCGGGCTGCAGCTTGTAGGTCTTCGCATAGTCCAGCCGGAAGCCCTGGTCGCGTGCCGATGTCAGTCCGTCCGCGTAGTGGAGCGTCGTCAGCAAGCCTTGAGCAGCGTCGCCTTGCGCTTCCAGCGTGCCGTCGGTCAGGAAGCCCGCACCGTACAGCGGGATCTTGTCCTTGAGGCCGGCAGCGGCATAGTCCTTCACGAACTTCACGGCGCCCGCGCCCGCAAAAAACACATACACGGCGTCAGGTTTAGCAGCGGCGATCTGCGTAAGCTGCGCCTGGAATTCGACGTTGGGGAATGGCACCGTCAACTCATCGACGACCTTGCCGCCCGCCGCTTCGAATGCTTCCTTGAAACCGCGCACCGATTCTTCACCGGCCGCGTATTTCCACGTCAGCGTCACCACTCGCTTCGCGCCTTTCGATGCAACCACCTTGCCCATTGCATAGGCCGGCTGCCAGTTCGAAAACGACGTGCGGAAGATGTTCGGCGCGCACAGTGGCCCGGTCACGTTGTCCGCGCCCGCATTGGGCACGATCAGCAGCGTGTTGGTGTCCTTGGCGACCTTGGCCATCGCCATGGCGACGCCTGAGTGAACCGTGCCGAGCAGCACATCGACGTGATCGCGCTTCACCAGGCGGCTCGCATTTTCGGAGGCTTTCGACGGGTCGGATTCATCGTCGAGACGAACGTAGTCGATCGTGCGCCCACCAAGACGGCCGCCCTGCTGCTGCACATACAACTTGAAGCCGTTCTCAATTGCGACGCCGAGCGGCGCGTAGGTGCCGGTGAACGGCAGCATGACGCCGACCTTGAGCGGTGCGGCGGAAGGAGCCTGAGCCTGAGCCTGAGCAGCGCCGCTCACGCACGCAAGCACGAGCGAGGCGAACGCGAGACGAAACTTCGGCGCGGAATCGAAAATCATGAGAGGTCTCCAGACCATTCCGGGGTGGCGCGATGCGGCGGCCTTCCACCCCGTTTTTTTTGTTGAATCGCTTCGATGCGCGCGCTCAGAACGCGTGG
>NZ_AEJF01000147.1 GCF_001028175.1 Caballeronia mineralivorans PML1(12) | reverse complement strand
TAAGCCGACGCGCTCAGCGCGCAACAGCTCGCTGCTGCGAAATGCGTCCATTTCATTGCCATCTCCAATCTTCTATTTGTGTTTCTATTGATCGAGGTCGTGCCGGCGTCAGCCGTCTGGTCGGCTGACGCAGAAGGATTGCTAACCGGACGCCAACACGCAATGCACTTTATAGCACCACAAACAAGACTTAAAGTGCGTGTTAACGCTTACGCACGTAATTCTTGCTATGAAAATGCACTGAAATGCGTTGACATCCAGGTGTCCGAAAATAAGGGAACGCTTTGATCAGCTTGGGTTTCGCGTGAGATAATTGCGTCAAAGAAGGGGGATTGGCCTTGAGACATTTCGCCCGGAGTTGAGGCGATATATTGCGTTTTTAGGCATGGACTTTAACTAAGCAAACGCATAAAAATACATCCCTACGTGAGGCTACTTTACGGAGTGAGTAAGCGGTAGCTGCTAAGAAGCGAATGATCGGGTCCGACCGAGTGAACCGGCTGCCATCGTTCGACAGTCGGGCAGTCAACCGAACAAGGAACTGGCTCACCCACTAAAATCCATGCAATAGACGAGCTTTCCAAGGCGGGCATTTGACCGGGCATCAACAAGGTTTCATTCTGACGCGTCATTGGCGGGACACCTCCGATGGGACCGAGGTCGAATTCTGGCTGGCGACGGACAACGGTCCCCGCCATCTCCGCTTGCGTCCGCAAGATTCCGTGGCGTTCATTCCGGCCGAACAACGCGAGCGGGTCGAAACCATCTTGCAACGCGAGAAGCAGGTAGAACTCCGTCCACTGGATCTCGTCGACTTCAACCATCGCCCGGTGTTAGGCCTCTATAGCAAGCAATATCGGCAATTGACGGGGCTGGAAAGACGCTTGAAACAAGCAGGCGTCGATGTCTACGAAGCCGACGTCTTTCCGCCTGACCGCTACATGATGGAGCGCTTTATCACGGCGCCCGTCGCGTTCAGCGGTGAGCCCCATGGAGACGGGCCGCTTCTCAACAGCGAATTGAAACCCGCGCCGGGTTATCGCCCGAAGTTGAAACTGGTTTCGCTCGACATTGAAACCAGCGCCAGCACGGCGCTTTATTCGATTGCGCTCGAAGGCTGTGGCGAGCGTCAGGTTTATATGCTCGGACCGCCCAACGGTGACCATAGCAACATCGACTTCAAGCTTGAATACTGCGAAAGCCGGCCCAGTTTGCTGGAGAAGCTGAACGAATGGCTCGAGACGCATGATCCCGATGCGATCATCGGCTGGAACCTGGTTCAGTTCGATTTGCGCGTGTTGCAGGAACACTCGGAGCAGTACCAGATTCCGCTGCGACTAGGCCGCGGCGGGAGTGTCATGGAATGGCGGCAGCATGGTCTCACGCAAAACCACTTCTTCGCGGGTGCTGCGGGACGACTGCTTATCGATGGTATTGAGGCGCTCAGGTCAGCGACGTGGAGTTTCCCTTCATTCAGCCTCGAGCATGTCTCGCAGAGCGTGCTGGGTGAAGGCAAGGCCATCGATAATCCGTACCAGCGGATGGACGAAATTCAGCGGCGCTTCGATGAAGACAAGCCCGCCCTCGCCCGCTACAACCTCAAAGACTGCGAACTGGTCACGCGGATCTTTGCGAAAACGGAGTTGCTGCCTTTCTTGCTGGAACGCGCGACAGTCACGGGTCTGCCCGCGGATCGCAGCGGTGGATCGGTGGCTGCTTTTACGCATTTGTATATGCCCCGGATGCATCGGCAAGGCTTCGTTGCGCCCAATCTCGGCGATGTCGCCGGCGCGGCAAGTCCCGGTGGATTCGTGATGAACTCACGTCCGGGTCTTTACGACTCCGTCCTCGTCCTCGACTATAAAAGCCTCTATCCATCGATCATTCGCACCTTCCTGATCGATCCCGTTGGTCTCGTCGACGGCATGCGCCACCCCGACGATCAAGATTCAGTGCCGGGTTTTCTGGGGGCGCGTTTTTCGCGCACGCGTCATAGTTTGCCCGCCATCGTCGATCAGGTCTGGAAAGGTCGCGAAGAAGCCAAGCGCGAGCAAAACAAGCCGCTCTCGCAAGCACTGAAAATCATCATGAACGCGTTTTATGGCGTGTTGGGTTCCACCGGATGCCGATTCTTCGACCCTCGCCTGGCCTCGTCGATCACCATGCGCGGACATGAAATCATGCGCAAGACGCGTGAGTTGATCGAAGCCGAAGGATACGAAGTGATCTACGGCGACACGGATTCGACGTTCGTGTGGTTAAAGCAAGCTCGCAGCGAGGAAGATGCGGCGCGCATTGGCGGGGAGCTCGTCGAGCGGGTTAATTTATGGTGGCGACAGCATGTGCGCGAGCGCTTCGATCTGGAAAGCGCGCTTGAGCTGCAATTCGAACGGCACTATCGCCGGTTCTTCATGCCCACGATTCGCGGCGCCGAGGAAGGCAGCAAAAAGCGCTATGCGGGTCTTAGCCTTCTGCCTGACGGTAGCGAAGAGGTTGTCTATAAGGGACTTGAAACTGTTCGCAGCGACTGGACGCCGCTCGCGCAGCGGTTTCAGCGAGAACTCTACTTGCGAATCTTCAAAGGTGAGCCTTATCGGGATTACGTCCGCGACTACGTGCGGCGCACGCTGAGTGGCGAATACGACGAGTTGCTTGTGTACAGAAAGCGCCTTCGCCGGCCACTGGATGCTTATGAGCGCAACGTGCCGCCGCATGTGCGCGCCGCACGCATTGCCGATGAATTCAACCGCGAGCGCGGACGGCCGCTGCAGTATCAGCGTGGCGGCTGGATCAGCTATGTGATGACCAGCGCGGGTCCGGAACCGCTTGAAACCTGGCAGTCGGCCATTGACTACGATCATTATTTGACGCGCCAGTTGCAGCCTATCGCCGACGCCATCTTGCCGCTTCTGCGGACCGAATTCCAGACGCTGGTTTCGGGCCAGCACGAGTTGTTTTAGCCGCGAGGATATCCACAGATTCTGTTGGCAAGGCTGTGGACAAGTCCTGGGGAATCGTGGCAACGCTTTGATTTGGTTGGGACTTGGCCGCGTGCATTGTTATGAACGATGCGGACCCTGCAACGCTACGCCGCTCCCCATTTTCTAAACCCCAAGCGCGGTTTCCGCCGCTCCTGCCAGCGCGAGAATCAGCCCGTCTTGGCCATGAAACCCGCAGACGCTAAGACCCACGGGCGCATCCCCTTCTCGATGACAAGGCAGGGAAACCGCACACCCATCGAGGAAATTCACGATGCTCGGATTGCGCAACACCAGCGCGTTGGCGGCGGCGAACGCAATGTCATCGGCTTCTAGCGTAACAATCAGAGGCGGCACGATAGGTACGGTCGGCATGACAAACGCATCGAATCCTGCAAAGAACTGCTGAGCCGCCGCGATGGCCGCGCGCCGTGCCGCCAGCAGGTCAAGATAATCCGCCGCCGATGCCGACTCGCCGCGCCGAATCCGCGCCAGCACGCGCCGGTCGTATACATGAGCTTGCCCATCGAGCCGTGAGCGATGCGCGGCAAAAGCTTCGATCGGCGAGAAGCCGAACGTGTTGATGGAGGCAAGCGCATCGAGGGGTGCGAAGCGGACCTCAGTCAACAAAGCACCCGCTCTAGCGAGCTTGTCCAACGCCGCTTCATAGGTTCGCGCGACATCCGGTTCGATATCGTCCATCACATAGTTGCGCAGCACTGCGAGCCGCGCGCCCGCAAGCGGTCTTCGCGTGGCGAACGAGGTCCTCGACAGCACGCCGTCCACCATCGCACAGCACGCGACACTGGGCGCGATGGCGCCAACTACATCGAGCGTAGGCGACAGAGGCACGACGCCCTCAGTCGATACACGTCCCGCGCTCGGCTTAAAGCCCGTGAGCCCACAAAACGCAGCGGGAATACGCAACGATCCGCCCGTGTCGCTGCCAAGGCCTGCTGCCGCCAAACCATCGGCCACGGACGCAGCCGCCCCCGACGACGATCCGCCCGCCACATGCCGCTCGCTCCTGCGCCACGGCGATGCAGGCGTGCCGTAGTGAGGATTGAGGCCCAGTCCCGAGAATGCAAACTCGCTCATGTTGGTGCGCCCGATCAGCACGGCGCCGGCACGCCTTAGCCGGGCAACGGTATGGGCGTCGGTGCTGGCTGGAGGTGCATCGGCAAGAACACGGGAACCGGCGCGGGTCGGCTGGCCTTGTACATCGAAGAGATCCTTTACCGATATCGGCACGCCCGCGAGCGGCGAGAGACGCGTGCCGGCGCGACGCAGTGCATCGAGTGCATCGGCTTGACGGCGGGCACCGTCGGCATCGACGAAACAGAACGCAGCGCCGCCGTTGCCGCCGTCGGCAGCGATCCGTTCCAGAGCGGTTTCGGTGAGTTCGCGGCTGGTCGCGGCGCCGGTGTCGAGCATCGCGGCGAGGTCTGCAAGCGGAGTCTTGGGAGCGAAGAGCGTCATGGAGAATAACCAGTAAGAGTCAGGCAACGACCGGCAGCGATGCCACCGAATAACGATGTTTCAATGTACGTCCGAGCACCGGATCGTGAAGCTCGAGTTCGAAGGCATCGCCCGAAGACATCGCCGCGATCGCGCCGTGCACGGCGAGCGTGCCGCCAAACATCGCGCTCCTCGCGGGCAGTGCTGCCGCGCCTGAAAACCTGCGCCATAAGTCAGCCGGTTCGAGCAGGCCATTCACCGCACCCGATTGATAAAGGCGGCGCTCGCCATCGGCGCCCGTGAGCCACGAGCGCATGGTCAACCGATCCCAATGCGGCGCGACATCGGCATAAAGCCATGCATCGTTGCCGAGCGGTTTCGCGCACACTTGCTTCGATACCGCCACGCCATACGCCTCCACTTCGCGATCCGTATGATCCGAGCCGATAGCGACCAGCGTGCCGAGCGGACTATCGAGCAGCACGCATTCGACTTCGCCTCCCGAGTGCGCACCGAGCACGTCGATGGTGTCGTCCTGCGTGAGCAAGCCTGCCGCGAGACGATAGAAACATGGAGTCGCGGATGGCGGTGCTACGCCGAGTGCCGCGAGTTCATCGATATGCGCCTGGATCGCAGCAGGATCGCGCCCTGCCCAACCCGCGATCACCAGGTCGTTTATGTCGACGGTGGTCGATGCAGATGCTGCGTCGACGGGAAATACATTGAAGGAAAGCGTAGTCATTAGCGGGTGAAAGGTGGATGAACGCGGCGCGACAACGCGCCGAAAAAGCATGCAAAGCTTTAGTTTTCCAGCGGCCGACGCGCAGTCTCACGTGCGACGATCAGCGAGATGCCGGTAACAACCACCGCAAGCGCCACATACACCGACACCGCCAGCGTGCTGTTGTAGTGCTTGAACAGGCTCACGATGATGAGCGGTGCAAAGCCGCCGCCGAGAATCCCGGCGAGCGTATAAGCGAGCGACGATCCGGCATAACGCACGCGAGTGGGAAACTGTTCGGTCACGAACGCGGCTTGCGGACCGTACATCACTGCATGGATCACGAGCCCCACCACAACGGCAAGTACGATCTGCCAAGGCTGGGCACTATCGACGAGTACGAAAAACGCAAACGCCCACACCAGCGCGGCAAATGCACCGGCAAGATAGACCGGCCTGCGCCCGAAGCGATCCGACAGCGCGCCGAAGAACGGCACGCTCAACGCGTTGCACGCTGTGCCGAGAAGCACGGCGGTCAGTGCCGTCGTACGAGAGAGATGCAGCACGGTGGTCACATAGGTGAGCGTGAACACCACCAGCAGCGCGTACAGCACATCGGATCCGATCCGCGCACCGCCCGCCACCAGCAGACGCCGCCAGTGCTGCGTGAGCACTTCCACGACGGGTACCTTAGCCGTTGCATGGGCGTGGCTGAGTTGTTCGAACGCCGGCGTTTCATCGACTCCGCGACGCACCCACAGACCGAACACCACGAGCAACATGCTGGCGACGAAAGGCAGACGCCAGCCCCAGGCGAGGAAATCGTCGGGGGAGATCGCGAGCGTGATCAGCGCAATGAGACCCGTCCCGAGCAGCGTGCCGAACGATGGCCCGACCTGCGTCCACGAGGCGCTCAGCCCACGTTTGTTCTGGTCGCCATGTTCTATCGATAGCAATACGGCCCCTGCCCACTCGCCGCCCAGCGCGATGCCCTGCACGAAGCGCAGCGCGACGAGCAAAATCGGACTGTAGATGCCGATAGCCGCGTATGTGGGCAAAAAACCCATCAGCGCCGTGGTAATGCCCATCAGCACGAGCGTGAGCATCAATACGGCACGACGGCCGATGCGATCGCCAAGATTACCGAACACCACGCCGCCAAGCGGCCGCGAGATATAACCCACCGCATACGTCGAGAACGCGAGAATGGTGCCCGCGAGCGGATCGACGGACGGGAAAAACAGGCGGTTGAAAACAAGCGCGGCGAGTGTATTGTAGATCGTGAAGTCGTACCACTCCAGCGACGTGCCGACCATGCTCGCTGTTGCGAGACGGCCCCGTCCGACATGCGGAGAACCGAGCTCGGATTGCTGGGCAAGTGTGTTCATCGTGAACCTCGGGTGATGAAAGCGGGATGACGTGGGGTCAGGCCGAGATGCGCCAGAGCATCTGGAACGTATGGACTTCGGTACCGCCGGCGAGCTCAACGGCCAACGCACGGGTGGCGTCGGCGTCACTGCCTTCGATCAGCACGAGTGCATCGGCGGCGGGCCGTGCCGCTTCCTTCAATTCCTTCGATGCCGTCAGCGACACGGACAGCGCAGGCGCCGTGCAAAAAAGCCGTGCTGCGTGAATGCCGGGTTGACGCAGACCTGCTTCGAAGCGCGGCTTCAACAACGCGGCTTCAACGCGCTCGGGCGGCAGCACGAACAGCGCGAGATGAGCGCCTTCGCCGTCGCCCGTTTCGAGGGTCAGTTCGCCCACGCGCCGCTGCGTGTTTGTCATCCGCGCGAAGTTGGCGAACGACCACGGTGTTTGCTGGGTGAAAGCGCGCTGATAAGCGTCGCTGCGAAAGACGTCGAGCGACTCGGTCACGTAGAGCGCGAGATAGCGGCGCGGACCGCCGTCGTTGGCCTTGAAGCGCCTTGCGTAGCGAAAGCCGGGAATCGCGGCGCGTTCCTGCATGTGCTCGCGGTCGTACCACGCATTGAAATCGGCTTCCTGCGCCGGATCGGGGTCGGTATCCGTCCAGATGCAAAGCTGGCCTTGCGGCTGCGGTGTGCTCATCGATTGTTCCCTGGCGAAAGTGGATTCGTAATGGGAGCAGTGTCGCGAGCAGCGGGTACTTCGGTCCAACAAGAAAACAAATACGGCGCGAACAAGTTTCCTTATGACTTGCTTGCTGATAACTTACGCGGTCGGCTTGGCTTGCGCCCATTGGCTTCTATCGACGGTGTACGCGCGGCGCCGGTCTTCCTTGCGCCCCGTTTCGGCGCCGGTCCGCGCTTGGCCGGCGTCTTCGCAACGACGGCCGGTTCAGCCTGGAGCACCGTTTCGAATTCGCTTGCGGCCTGCCGCGCCAGATCCGCAATGCGTGCGGCAAGCGGGTGACTCTGCGCCCGGAAGGTGGCCACAAGCGGCAGCGGCGGGAACTCGGCGCTCACGTCGAGGACCTCGAGCGTGGCTTCGCGCAACTCGCGCTGGATAATCGCGGGCGGCAGCGCGGCGACGCCGAAACCATCGGCTACGAGCCGGATCATTGCCGCCACCGACGTGATGCAGTTGATCCGCGCGGGCCGCTCGACTGCCAGCGCGAACAGTTGTTCAAGCGTCGCGTGCGGGCCGGAATGGCGCGAGAAGCTGACGATGGGAAAGTCCGCGAGGTTAGCCAGATCGAGGGTCCGCCCCGAGAGCCCGAGCTTGGGACTTGCCACCCAGCGCACCGGGAATTCGCACAGCGGGAGATTCGTGAAGTCGGGGCCGGCGAGCGCGTCCGTTTGCAGGATCAATTCGATATCACCGGTGCGCAGCAGATTCGCGAGGTGGATCGTGGTGTCGCTCGTGACTTCTATTTCGAGCCGTGGATAACGCTCGCGCACCAGCGCCATGAGCGCCGGGAACCAGCTATGCACGATCGATTCGATCACCCCGATGCGGATCAACCCCGCGTCGGCGTCGGTGTCGTCGACTTCGCGACGCATTTCCTCGCCGAGGCGCACGATGCGCTCCGCATACGCCAGCATCTTGCGGCCGGCAGGCGTGAGCGTGGCACAGCGCGAATTGCGGTCGAACAGGCGGACATCGAAGCTCTCTTCAAGTGACGCGATGCGACTTGAGACCGCCGCCTGTGTCGTATGCAGTTTCTCCGCCGTGAGACGGAAGTTCTGGAGTTTGGCTAGCCAGACGAAGGTTTCGAGAAAGCGGATGTTCACGGCGAAGGTCGCAGATCGGGACGAAAGCGCATGGTAACGCGTCGTCGCGGGACGCCGTTTTTGCCGGTGCCGAATTTGGGACTCGTAGGCTGCGCGGGCAAGTCTTTTGTATATGCACCCCGCCCAATGCGTCTGACATATAAAGCTTTTTAAATTCCGAAACGAATCGAAACATTAATTCGATTATCAAATTTTCCGCATGGTCTGCCGCGCTTTGCGAAAGGGTATTGCTTGATATAAGCTACCCATCCAGGAAGCCATGTTCCTCACGACCGACTCGGCGATCAACTATCTGCAGACCAGCGGCGGATGGTCGATCGGTGCGGGCCCGAGTGTTGTAGTCGTGGATTCCGGTGCGGCCAGATCCTTGACATCGACTACGCTGAAATCGGACGTCTATGCATTCATTTATGGACAGCAAGGGCTGATGGCCGGGGTGGGAATTCAAGGCCAGAAAATTTCTAAGCTTGGTAAGTGAGCGACTGTTCATCCAGATGCCCTGCGTGTGGATCTTCTGATTTGCCGAACGTGCGCGTAGCTTGTATGCGTTGATGTTGCGAGTCGTCTCAGCGGTGGGCATGGACGCAAGGCCAGCGGCAAAACCTGCCAGATACGCACCCTTATACATCCGCACGTCGTAGGTGCCGAAGTTCGGCACCTTCTTGTAGCCGGTCGAGTGCAGGAACATCGAGTCGGTTCAGCAAAGAGGTATCCACTCCACAAGTTCCTCCCCGGCTATTTCTGCGGTTTGAACTTGACGAGCAAGCTCTGGTAGTCTCTGCATCTATCGTCCATATCTCGCCAAGCGCTTTGATTCATCAATGGCCTGACTCGATCTTCACTAACAGCACCTCAACGGCCCTGTGTAGCCCGGGTAAATCATTACGCCGTGTCCCACACTATATCGAGATCGACGTTGAAATAGCCGTGCGCCACGGCGTTAGGCATTTCGTATGAGTCGCCCCATGGCAACTCAGGATGCGCTTCAGCAAAGTCACGGTAGTGCTTGTCAACGTTGTTGCTCGCTTCACCAATAATTTCGATGTTACGAATCACGGCGTCGCATACAAGCTCATTCGCCTTGAACGCGGCCTTGTCCATGTTTGCCGTGTAGCGTCCAATGCGGTCAATTGCATCGAGAATGTGCTGCAGGTAGTCCGGCAGGCGTTGCTTGTCACGACTCATACCGGCACCGCCTCGGCAACCACAGCCTCACGAAATTTTTCAGGAAGTGCATTTGGAGTTAGCACGTCTACCGATACGCCGAGCAACTGTGCCAGTTGGCGCCGGATCGAACCGATAGTCAACAGGGTCATCCCTGGCTTCGGATCAACCAGGATATCGAGATCACTCTCTTCGGTATCCTCTCCGTGCAGCACGGAACCAAATACACGCGCGTTGACGGCGCGGTTGGCCTCTACAATAAGTCGGATTTCTGCGCGGTGCGCATTAAGTGCAACAGATGGCTTCATCGAACGAACTCCTAAACTGTTTTCCGGTCCAAAGGGCACCAAGGCAGTCAGACCACCTTACTGCGTGCTCTTCGTCCCATACGAAAATGCGTCGTGAAAATTCTGTCCATCACTTAAAAACGCCCCGAGTAATCCCTGCCTTCTATGGCGATGTTCAGCTTGTTCATTTCCTTTCCGTTATTTGACGAGTTTTAGTCCGGCAGTTTTGGCCGCTTTCGCATCGAATGTAGCCGTGTATTCGCACTGCGCATCGTGACACGCGCACTCGATCAGACAATCGGCAAAGTCGGCTAACGAACCTGCATACAACCGAAGTGCCTTCCAGACCGTTTCAGATGCCTCGACCATCAGCTCCTTTGTGCGCAGTAGCGTTTCAATAACTTGAGCTATCTCCTCGCGACGCGTGTCGTATGCCCTACCGAGCACCCAAACCACTTCGATCAACGCTACCTGCGTGACATAGCCCGGGCGTTCAGCCGTGAGAGACTCAATCAGCACGCTTGCCTTGCGCGACTGCGCTGGGTCATCCTGTGCGAAATAGCGAACCAACACATTAGTATCAAGGCCAATCATCGAGCCGATGCTCCCTGCTCGGCGATTGCCGCATTCATATCCTCAATCGAGACGGGTTTCGCTGGTTTGCGGATGATGCCCTTGAGCGCGGTCACCGAGCGGGTGGCAGGCACCACCTCGTAGCGCCCGGTTTCATCGTTGAGGATGAACTCGATACGGTCCCCGGTAGCCAGCCCAAGCTGGTTGCGCACGTCGACCGGAATCGTCACCTGACCCTTCGATGTTACGGTTGCAGATGCCATTTTACCTCCTCATTCCATTGTTCCTTACTTTATGGTAAGGCAAAAGGAAAGGCAAGTGCTTCCGGTACCACGTATCTCCCGAATCTCACCCCCCGGTTGCAGACAACGTCGGCAACAGCACGCGATAGACGTGGATACACGCGGGGCCGAGCAACACCGTAAGCAGCGCAGGGAAAAGGCAGAAAATCAGCGGGAACAACAGTTTCAGCGCGATCTTCGCGGCGCGCTCCTCGGCGCGCATCCTGCGGCGCGTGCGCAATGTATCGGACATGACCCGCAGCGACGCGCCGATGCTCGTGCCGAACCGTTCCGCCTGGATCAACATTGACGCGAACATATCGATGTCCTCGACACCGGTCCGTAGCGCGAGGTTGCGCAGCGCTTTTTCTTTCGTGAAGCCGGAGCGCATTTCGAGCAACATCAATTGCAGTTCACTGGCGACGGCCGGGCTGCTGATCGATATCTCATTGGCGACCCGCATCAGCGCGGCGTCCATACCCAGGCCCGCCTCGACACACACGATCAACAGATCCAGGGCATCCGGAAAGTCCTCGAGTATCCCGCGCTGGCGCCGTGCCCGGCGGCGCGTCAGCACGACATTCGGCGCGTAGTAGCCGATCGCCCCAAGCAGCGCCAGGATACTCATGCACAGCGCATACCGGTCGTCCACGAGGGGCGTGCGCAGCAACCACACCAGCCCGAGCAGCGGCAGCATCAACGCAAGGACCGTCTTCGCCGCGAAATAGATTGCAGCGGCCGCCGGGGTGCGCCAGCCGGCGTTCATCAGGCGCAGCCGTAACGGCGAATCTTCCCAGCCCTCCTTCGGAATGGAGAGCTGCGAAATCGGACGTGAGATGTCGGCAATCCTTTCGACCCACCCGGCGCCGGCCGACGAGGAGGGTTCTGGCGAGACCGACACCCCGCCCGCCTGTTCGATGCGGCGTTGCATGTCGCGTGGCGACAACCACCACATCAGCGCGACGACGGCGCCGAATACCGCCGCAAACAGGCTGGCCAGCAGCAGCGCATGGGTTGAATCGAGCATTTCCATTATCGTTCTCCAGTTCTTCTTGTGCGCAGCGGCCCCTCTTCACACACGGATCTGCACGATACGACGCATCCAAAGGACTCCGAATGTCATCGAGACAAGGATCATCTCGACGACTTTCAACCCCGCCGGGTCCTCCCACAGAACCGCAAGGAAGGTCGGGTTCATTACCTGCATTGCACCGGCGGCCGCGAACGGCAACAACCCGAGGATCCATGCGGATAGACGTCCTTCGGCCGACAGTACCCGCACCTTGTCGAATAAGTGCAGGCGCTCGCGCACCAGCGACGCAATGCTGTCCAATATCTCCGCGAGGTTGCCGCCGGTTTCCCGCTGGATCAGCACCGCTATCACGAAATAGCGCAGGTCGTGGACAGGGACACGCGTGGCAAGGCTCATCAGGGCGTCGTTCATCGTGACACCGTAGTTGAGTTCATCGAACACGATGCGGAATTCGCCGCCCATCGGCTCGGCAAACTCGTTGCCCACCATCCCGATTGCACTGGAGAACGAGTGCCCGGCGCGCAGCGCGCGGCTGATCATGTCGACCGCCTCGGGCAACTGGCGCTCGAGGACGCGCAAGCGCTTGCGGCGCTGGCGCAGGACCAGCAGCGTCGGGAAAGCGAGCGCGGCG
>NZ_AEJF01000146.1 GCF_001028175.1 Caballeronia mineralivorans PML1(12) | reverse complement strand
ACGATCAGCGTCGTCGGCACCGGTAGCGGCACGAAACTGGCCGCCGCCGCCATGATCGCGACCGCGAACACGCTGCGCCCGGCCAGACGGCCCACGGTGAGGCTCAATCCGGACTGCAGAATGATCCGGTCTAGCATCTGCACGCGCGGCATGCGCATCATCAGCGCGTCCAGCGGCCTCGACCCGCTGAGCAAGCGCTGTTTCAGGATTGTCAGTCGCTCCCCCCGCACCTGAGCACCCGCCGACAGAGCCTGGATGCGCTGCTCCAGACGGCGTGCAGCAGGGCCGTGGCGACTGTTCCACCATTGGTACAGGCCTTCAATCGCCAGCACCACGGCGACGAACAGCAAGATGCTGAAGGTGTAGAAGATCGGATTCATGGATGTCTCACAAAACAGAGTTACGAGCGGCGCTTCCCGCCGGCGCCACCCGTTGCGGCCCGTTACGCGGTGTCGAAATGCCGGCCCGGATCGTAAAGCTCGTCTGGCAGCGTGATGCCGAACGCCTGCAGCCGATCCGCGAACCTGGGCCGCACGCCGGTTGCACAAAAGTAGCCGCGCACCGCACCGTCCTGGTCGACACCGGTTCGCTTGAACGTGAAGATCTCCTGCATGTTGACGATATCGCCCTCCATGCCCGTCAGTTCCTGAATGCTGACGATCTTTCGGCAACCGTCGGTCAGCCGTGCCGTCTGAACCACGACGGATATGGCCGACGAGATCTGCTGTCGCAGGTTCTTGGGCGACAGAGCGAGCCCCGCGAGGCTGATCATGTTCTCGAGGCGGGTTAGTGCGTCGCGCGGCGTGTTCGCGTGAATGGTCGCCAACGATCCTTCGTGGCCGGTGTTCATCGCATTCAGCATATCCAGCGCTTCTGCTCCACGCACTTCGCCAAGAATGATGCGATCGGGGCGCATCCGCAGCGCGTTGCGCACTAGCGTGCGCTGCGTGATTTCACCGCGTCCCTCGACATTCGGCGGCCGTGTTTCAAGGCGCAGCACATGTTGCTGGCGTAGCTGCAGCTCTGCCGCGTCCTCGATGGTCACGATGCGCTCGTCTTCCGGGATGAACCCCGACAGGATGTTAAGCAGCGTTGTCTTGCCGCTGCCGGTCCCGCCCGATACGAGGATGTTCACCTTGGCGCGCGCGAGCGCGTCGAGCAACTCGGCCATCGGCGGCGTCAGGCTTTGCGATGCGATCAGGTCCGATACCTGCAACGGGTTGACGGCGAAGCGCCGGATAGACATCAACGGCCCGTCGACGGCCGACGGCGGGATGATCGCATTGACCCGCGATCCATCGGGCAAACGTGCGTCGACCATCGGGCTGGACTCGTCGATGCGCCGTCCGACGCGCGAGACGATCTTTTCGATCACCTTCATCAGGTGCGCGTCGTCATAGAAGGTCACGTCAGTCAGCTCGAGGCGACCCTTGCGCTCGACGTAGGTCGTGCGGTAGGTGTTGACGAGTATGTCGGAGATGGTGGGGTCGCGTAGCAGCACTTCGAGCGGGCCGAAGCCGAACATTTCGTCATGAATGTCAATCGCGAGCTGCTTGCGCTCCAGATCGTTGACCGGCGCCTTTTCCTCTTCAAGAATGCGAGCGATCAGCGCGCTGACCTCGTGGCGGACCTGTTCGACCGGGATGCGCGACAGCCTTTCCAGCTCGACCCGATCGAGCACAATCTCATGGACCTGGCGCTTCAGTTTCTGGTACGCGGCGCGCGCGAGGCCGAGCGATGCCCGGTTGCCGGAATGACGCTCTGGCAGCGCGTGGATCGTCTGGGACGACATTTGTTCACGTAATGACATGAGACTCTCCTGGTCGAATCTGACCGAACGTTAAGAGACCTTGGGCTGCCGGGATGCACCAATATGCCCAAACAGCTTTGCAAGCATCGGTTCGCCGCGCTTGTCCGCAGTAGCGACGCCCGCGGAATGGTTCGCGATGTTTTGCGCTAGCGTTTGCAGGCTATGTGCCAACGGGCTGTTGCGGGCCGTCTTCAACACGGGCTCACCGAGATTGACCGCGTCATACGCTACCTGCGGATCGTCGGGGATCAAATGGGACGGGCGCTTTCCCAACACCTGCTCGAGCACGCTCCTGACCCGCTCGTCCTGGCGGCGGTGCCGATTGACCAGCACGCGGAGCTGGTCGGCCGGGTACGCAAGGGACACAAGAATTTCCTGCAGGCGGCGCGCCGCCCGCACGTAGGGCATGCTCGCCTGAAGCACCATATGGATTTCGGCGCTGCGGTCGAGCGCAACGATCGATAGCGCGTTGATGCTCTGCCCCAGATCGAACAGCACAACGTCATAGCGTGGCGCGGCGACGCCGAGAATCCACTCGAGTTGCTCCTCATGAATGTCGAGCGCCTTGAGCGGATCACCCGCGCCCGCGAGCACATGAAAGCGGGGACTCACGTGCGTGAGGGATGCCTCAAGAAACGCGGCATCCATGCGGCCGATCTGCGCACACATCTGCGGCAACGTTGATGGCGGCGTCTGGTCGCTGACCAGGAATGCCGCATCGCCGAACTGCTGGGTCAGGTCAACGAGCAGCACGCGCTTGTCGTGCAACGTGGAGATCGCATGGCCGACATTCGCCGCGATAAAACTGGTCCCCGCGCCGCCTTTGCACGAAATGAAGGACACGAAATGCGTTTCGTGCCGCTGGTCCATCACACGCTGCGCAATCGCGCGCTTCAGCGCGTCGCCGAGCGCGCGCGGATCGAGCGGCCAGTTCAGCACGTCGCGAAAACCCGCGCGCATTGCCGCGATCAACACGTCCGGCGACGCTTCGGGCAACAGCAGGATGCAGGTCAGGCGCGGATAGCGGTGAATCAGCATGTCGACGGCGGGCAGTTCGGCGTGCTCGAGCGACGACGCGTCGATGATCAGCACATCGAAGACGTCGAGGCTGTCGCCGCGCTCGAGCAATGTCGATGGCGCTCCCTGCATCCGTGTAGTCGTGTAGCTGCCGGAATCGGTGACGAGGCGGACGATCTCGGACATCCGGCCAGTGTGTTCCGAGCTGATGAGAATATTGATCATGATGTGGTCACCCGCTGGAAGCTTTAGTTGCATGCGCTGCCGCCGCTCGAGCTGGTAAGGCTCTCGCGCGGCAACGTGGTGGTGAATGCCGGCATCATCAGAGTCAGCGGCACAAATGGAATCACCGTATTCACCGGCACGTTGCTGATGCTGACCGTGACTGTGCTGCACGTGCTGGCTGTGCACCCCGAGGGGGCGTACGAAACCGACACGCTCGATGCGGGAATCGTCGGCATCAGGCCAGTGACGTTATTCGCGATGCCGGCTGCGTTCAGGTCGCACACAACAGCGACCCGTGCGCCCTCGCGCATCGCTTCGCTTGCGGTGTTCCAGTAGAACAGCACGCGCGCGAACTCGCAGATGCCGATCAGCAGCGTGCAGAAAACGCCCGCGACCAGTGCGAATTCAACGGCTGCGACGCCTCGCTGCCTGCTCCTTGCTGCGATGAATCGACGCCTCTTCGTAGTCATAGCACTTGCCTCATTACCGTGGCGATGTTGTTGAACGGCAAGCTCGTCAAACTCAAAAGGAACGACTCGATTGGTATGTACGTGAAGCCGGTGATCTTCACCGCGACCAGGTTGATCGTGCCCGCCGGCGAACCGGAATTCGCGCCGTTGTTCGTGTCGTAGGTGGCGACGTTGCCGAAGCTCATGCCCGGGCAACCCGGCGACGAGACACGGTCGCAAACGACGACCATCGACGCGGTCAGCCCTGGCACGAGCGGGGTCCCCGAGCATCCCGATGAACTCGTCAACTGACCGGTCACGGCGAGACACTTCGCGTCAGCCACCGGATACGCCACATCGCTTGGCGAGAACTCGGACAAATAGCGTGCGGCGTTGCGGGTTGCTTTGGTCAGCGCTTCATACTGGTAGATCGCGCGGCCTAATTCCGCGACACCCATAACCAGTGTCAACAACGGAATCAGCAGAATCGCGAATTCGACCGCGGCGGTTCCGCGCATATGCCTGGCTCCGGGCATGCGGCGGCGTGAGTGTGGACGCTTGATCATGGTCGCTCCTATCGCACCAGTACCGGTACCTTGGGACCCACGCCGGTGCCGGCCCCGGGAATGCCTTGTGTCGCGCACGGGCTGCTCGCGAGATCAGACGCGCCGAGGTATTCAAGGGTTACCGCATCGGCGTTGCCGCCCTTTTGCATCGGATCGAGCATTAGCACGCACCCGAATGATTGCGCGGTCGTCGTGTGCGTACCGTTGGCATTGGCGAGGGACGAACAATCGACCATCGGCACCAGCGCCAGCCGCCGGTCCGCGCCCGCCTGGTAGGTCGCTTGCGACGCGGCGCTGCCGTTTGTGCTCAGGCCCGCCGGGCCATCGCCCTGATAAGGCGTGAAAGACCGGCGCCTCGTGATGAAATCGCTGTACGCGCCGGACTGCTTGGACCACGATGTCGACGTGTAGGCATAGCCGGTGAAATCGGTCACGCCGGTAGCGTTGCCGTTGCCGTTCTTGTAGATTCCGAAGCGCGTGTTCCAGGCCGTGTCGATGGACGCAATATTGCCCGGATTGCCGATCGGCTGGTTGATGGTCAGGCTGCACTGTCCAGCGCCTGTGAGCTGGCTCGCCAGCGCTGACGCGCCGGTGCCGCCGCTCAGGTTCGCCCAACCGAAGTTGCCTCCGCCGTAGATCCCCTTACCCTGCTTCGATGAATCGATTTTCGAAGTCAGCCACTGGCCGATAGCGTAGGAGGCCGATGACGGGGTCGCAGTCGTCGGCGTGCATACGAACACGGGAATCGCGCAGGTCGTCTGCGAAGCTCCGGTGGTGGCCACCGCCCGCGCGGAGACCGCTGCGTTCGCGATATTCACGCCAGGTATGACGTCGAGGGCCTGGATGAACCAGTTGACGATGCCCGACAGATTGGTGGTGCACTGGGCGTAGCGGACGTTCGCGAGCGAATAGGTGATCCCGTCCTTGCTCTCAAACGCGTCGCTAAGCGAATCGCTGTACTTGATGTTGCTGTCGACCGTCATCGCAACGGGCGTGCTCTGGAACAATGCCGAATTCGCACTGGCGGCGGCGATACCGGCCGCCTCCGACACGGACAACGGCGACGCCCCCGTCAAGTCGCGCGCAGCGGCCAGCGCGCATGCGTCCGCACTGTTCTGCAACTCGCTCTTGGCGACATACAGTTTGCCGAGGTCGAGCGCCAGGCCGACGAAGCCGATCAGCGCGGCAAGCGACAGCGCAACGATGACCGATACCACGCCGCGCTCGCGATGAGCCGCCCGGCGGCGCCTCCCTGCTTGAATTTGGCGATCCATGATGCCCTCGGCTCAATGTGTCTACTGACCGCTCGACGGGGCAGCCATAGCACCACCGTTGCCGCTGCCACCCACGCCGATCACGAACGCGTTGGCGCTCGGCGCGGGCTGCTGGAACGACGCGTTGTAATTCGACATCGCTGCGACCGCGGCCTTGCCGTCGATCCCGCTCGTGGACGGATGGTGGATCGCCGCATCGGGATCGATGATCTGCGCCTGGCTGATGGCCCTGACGGACTGGCCAAAGTGACTGTCCCAGACGGGCGTCGTCGACAGGCAACCGCTCAGTGCGCCGCAGGCCGGTGCGATCAGTACTGTCCAGCGTAAGAAGAGAATGGGGCGGATGATCATGATGTTCTCCTGGTGAAGCTTCAGTTTTGGACCGGAACGGACGACGAGCGCGGCTTTTCGTACTGCTGACGCTGGCCTGCGTCGATCTGGGCAGCCGCCGCTTCGACGCGTGCGACGTGCGTGGCAAGCTCATCGGCGGGCGCGGCCGGCGCACTGGCCTGTGGTTCCGGTAGCTGCCTTGTCACCGTGACCGGCACTGGAGCTGCCCCGGT
>NZ_AEJF01000145.1 GCF_001028175.1 Caballeronia mineralivorans PML1(12) | reverse complement strand
GGCTCGCGCGGCGGAGCCGAAGCCGGTGCCGCGGCAGGAACCGGAGCCGGAGCCGGGGCCTTTTGAGCAGGTGCGTCAGGCGTTTGAGCCGGCTGGGCGGGCTTCGCGTTAAGGGCGGCTCCACGACCTTCCATGTTTCCCATCAGATAGACGTCCGCTTCGCTCGGCGTCTTGAAGTTGTCGGTCGGCAGCGCATAGTTCGACACCGTTGGTAGCGGCTTGACCAGATGCGGCGTGATGATGAACACGAGCTCGGTCAGGTCCTGCTGGAACGACGTGCTTCTGAACAGCGCACCGAGCACCGGCACTTCGCCGACACCCGGCAGCGCTTTCAGCGTGCCGCTGGCGTTGCTCTTGATCAGGCCGCCGATTGCGAAGCTCTCGCCGTCGTTCATCTGGACCGTGGTCGATGCGCGGCGCGTCGTGATCAGCGGCAGGATCGTGAGATTGTTGGTATTGGTCGCTCCCACCGTGACACCCGTCGAGGAAAGTTCCGATACTTCGGGCGCGACCTTCAGATTGATGCGCCCTCCTGCGAGCACGGTCGGCGTGAACTTCAGGCCGACACCGAATTCCTCTTCTTGCAGAATGATCGTCGCGACGCCGTTGAGGTTGCTTTGAGGAATCGGAATGAAGACCTTGCCACCGGCGAGGAAGGTCGCCTCCTGGCCGCTCAACGTGACAAGATTCGGTTCCGCGAGAATCTTCACGAGGTTGTCCCCGTGTTGTGCATCGATTGCTATGTTGAACGGCCGGTTGTTCGCCTTGTTGACATCGATGAGGCTCGATACGCCAGCGAGCAGGCTGCTGATGAGTGAACCGCTCCACGAGCCGAAGCCACCCTGGATGTTCAGCGCCGCGCCCATCTGGTTGAGCAAGGTTTTCGAGACTTCGGCGACCTTGACCTCCAGCATCACTTGTTGCGGTGAATCGACGCTCATCATGTTCAATACGCTTGCGATCTTGCCGTTGCTATTGCCGTTGCCATTACCATTGCCACTGCTGGGCGCTGCGCTGCGCGCGTAGGCCTTGGCGATCTCCTGTGCCTGTCCCGCCGCCTGCGCACTGGATACGCGCCCAGCCAGCACCAGGTCGCCGGCGACAGTCGCGACACGGATGTTCGGTTCGTCGGGCATCAGCTGGGACAACGATGTCTGCAGGCCGCCGGAGTCGGCATTCACTACGACATTGATCACTTCGCATGCGCCGCTCCTGCCTTGCACGATCATGTTCGTGGATCCAACAGCAAGACCTACGACGTAGAGCGTTTGCGGCGACACCATGGTCGCCTGTGCGACCTGCGGATTGCCGAGCGTGCGATTGCGCACCGGCTCGGCGGTGTGCATCAGCGTCGACTTGCCGACCGGCACGATCACCGTGCTTTCTTCGGGCTGCGTGCGGGTGCAGGCCGGGCCGCGCACGACGGCGCCCTGCATCGCCCCGGCTGGCTGGGCCGGAGCCGAACTCATGCTGATGGTCATTTGCAGCGGGCCATGGCCTTGCGGCAGCGGCACCATGCCGGCTTTGCCGGATATGCCGTTCTCGACCGCTTCCTGTGCGAGCACGCCCTGGGCGCCCAGTAGCGACGCGCATACCGTCGTGGTCGCCAGTACGGTGCGCAGTGCGCTGCGGCTCGTCGTCTTTATTTGATTCGGTTTCATTTGGTTATCTCCCCGTTGCTCGCTGCGAGTGAACTGACGCGTTTGCTGGACGCTGCCGTAGCGGACGTCCTGCGGCGCGGCAATCTCCCCGGATCGCATGGTTGCGTAGCATTTTTAAAAGCATTCCTGACTGCCCTGCGTGCCCGACAGCACGCCGATACAGTCGCGTCTGGCGGTTGGGCGGGCGGTGTATTTCACGCGTGCCGGGGCTACCGGGATTACGGGTGCCGGAATTGCGGCGGCGGGCTTCCCGAGCAGCGTGATCTTGGTCGCGCCGCCAGTGGGCAGCGCGCGATTGTCGACCTGGTTGCGCAGCACCAGCGACAAACTGCCGACGCTGCGCGCCAGGTCGAGCTTTTCCGCCTGCTCTGGCGTGACTTCGAGCGTCACCGCATTCACGACCTTGGGTTGCGTGTCATCCCGGTTCACCTGCTGGGCTACCGCCAGCACGAGGATCTTTTCGAGGACGATCTTCGAGATGCTTTGCTGTGAGTCGCCCTTGACCTCTGGCTCCTGCGTGTTGACGATCACATCGACATAGTTACCCGGCAACGCGAAGCCTGCGACACCGACCACGTCGTTCACGCGCACCGTGATCGCCCGCTTGCCTTCGCCAATTACCGCCGACAGCCCGCCCTTCGTGCCCTGTGGCGCGAGCTTGGACTCGACCACAAGCTCGCCGCGTTCGAGGCTCGTGCGTACGACACGGCCTTCCAGCGCCTTCGTGTCCTTGAATGTGCCCGGCGGAATGCTCCCGGTGGGCCAGTTCACCATGCGAACCAGGTTCGGACTCAGCGGCTGGCCAAGGCTCACATCGGCAGCGGCCACGGCCACCGGCGTGACGGCCGACGACGACGTTTGCAACAGCCACCGTGACGCGAATCCCACGGCAGCGACCCCAGCCAGCAGGGCCATACCCAGCATCACAACAGCGCGGCTAGTTTTCATGGTGATACTCCTTCTTGAGTTCGTGAGTTCTTGTGGACGTCTGGGTCAAGACCCGGCGTACTGTCTGCTCGTCCGCTGGGCGGCGGGTGGATGTGCGTGCTCGTATTCGGGGCCAGTGCCGAAGTAGCTGCGCCACGCGTGCGCCAGTCCGTGCACGGTGACGACGGGCGAGTCGCCGCGATAGAGCGCGAACGCACGAAGCACGGCTAGCAGGTCATCGGGATAGCAGGCTAGGAACGGTGTTCCGGTCCGCACATGCAGTTCGTGAAGCAGGTAATCGGATACGCCAGCGTCCGCTTCGAGTTGCAGCGCCGCGCATCTTTCGTCGAACACGCGGCGGTAGTCTTCAATGCAGAGCGGACCTACATGGAGCTTTGAGCCAAGCCTGCGCAGGAACGCGTCGTCGTTGAGTTCGGCGGGCGCGAGGTTGCTCGAGAACACGGGCCATACATCGAATGGGGCGATGAAGCGGGCGCCGGACTGAAGTGCGAACTGATCGACGCCGCGATCGAGCGGGGTGATCCAGCGGTTCAGCAGATCGGCTGGCGCGACGCGCTGACGGCCCAGGTCGTCGACAACATACAGGCCCATATTGGCCTTCATATGCGGCGGTGCCTGGTAGAGACCGTTGTTCGGGTTGTATTGAAGATCAAGCATCGCCAGTGTCAGATCGCCGCCGGAAATGACCACCGGGCGCTTGCACACGCGCCAGCGCCGGTCCGTCATATCGGGCAGGTCGTCAGAGCGCGCGTCGTGATGGACGAACGGGTCATGGAGCTGGACGACTTCCCCGCCAACATGAATGGCGTAAGGGACCGGCACGGCGCCCTGCAGCAGTTTGCCGAGGCGTTCGGCAAGGTAGGTCTTGCCGCTGCCTGCCGGACCGTAGAGCATCAGCGGCCGTCCGGCGTTCAGCGCAGCCACCGCTGAATCGAGCAAAGACGCGTCGACGACGATGCCGGCAAATGCCGCATGCACATCGTGCTGCGTGACGCGAATCCGCCTTACCGAATAGGCGCGAACCACATCCAGATAGCTCTCGATGGAGACCGGCGCCGGCCCGCAATAGGCACAGCGCACCGCTTCGGCAGCGGCGAGCGTGCGCCCGGCGTCGGTCAGGCGAAGATGGACTTCGAGGTCCGTTGCACCGCGGTACGCGATCTCGATCAGGTGCTCGTGCACGAGAAAGCCTATCGTCTCGTCGAGCACAGGGGCAGTCAGGCAGTGCCGTCCGATCAGGTCGCCGAGAGACGATTTGCCGTTGAGCAACATCGACTTGAGGAGCAGTTGCACTATGAACATGGGGGGCAGCCCTGTGTCCGCGAGACAGCGAGGTGCGCGTAGCAGGACTGCGGGCGGGTGTGCGTAGCGGGCGCCCGCTGCAGGGGTCTCATGGAAGCACCTGATGCTCGCGGCATGACCTGTCTCTGTGTCGTGATCGTCCATTTGTTGCTTCCCCGGGTGCGGACCCGTCGAGTCCGGCGCCGCACAGTATGTGATTCGGATAGCCGGATCGTCGTCCGGCTTACTTTCGGTTCTCAGCTATGCCGCTGCCGCCAGCAGCACGAATACGGTTCCTGCCGCAATCGCCACGCCGTATGGCACAGACCCCACCGACTCGATCGAATCGGCTCGGGCGCCGCGCGCAACGATGCTGCTGCCGCGCCATGCGGGACGGATGAGGGTGAAAACATTGACGAACAACCTGGTCAGCTGACCGCGTCGCGCTGTCACCGCCAGCATCCACACGCCGCCTATTACAGACGTCGCGAGGGCGACGTAAAAAACCAGCAGCGGCCCGGTCCATGCGCCGATCATCGCGAGCAGCTTGACGTCGCCTGCGGCCATACCGCGCAGTAAATAAAACGGCAGGAACAGTCCCAATCCGACTACAGCTCCGGCCAGCCACGCCGCGGCGCCTGCCGGGATTCCGCGCAGCCAGCACTGCACGAACAACGCGCCGGTCAAACCAGTCGCGACCAGGATGTTCGGGATACGCCGGCACTGGCTGTCAGTGCTTGCGGCAGCGATCACCAGTGCAATGACGCACGGTATGACCGGTGGTGGTGGTGCATACACGGTAATGAACATGACAAGGCCTCGTCGATATGGGCATCGGACACGGAAAGCGGTGTTGCGAGGACGAATCGACAGCGCGGTTCGTCCGTCGCACCCTCTCTCAGGATTACGTCAGATACCCGGCGATCACGTTGAACTTCGCCTCGAGGTTTGTGCCGATGGCCGTCACCCCCACGATGATTGCCACTGCGATCAGTGTGGCGATCAGGCCATACTCGATGGCAGTCACGCCGCCTTCATCGCGAATAAATGCCCTGGTTCTGTTGATGATCGATTGCACGATTGATTCCCCTTTAAATAGGACAAGGTCTCACCTGTATGAGAATAGGACTACGAAAGGCAATGGTGCAGCGGACGAATCGATGAGCGCGGCTCGTCCGTCGCGACCTCTCTCAGGATTACACCAGTTTCCCTGCGATGTAATTGAACTTCGCCTCGAGGTTTGTGCCGACGGCCGTCACTCCCACGATGATTGCCACTGCAATCAGTGTGGCGATCAAGCCATACTCGATGGCGGTCACGCCGTCTTCGTCGCGAAAAAATGCCTTGGTGCTGTTAATGATCGATTGCATGATTGATTCTCCTTTTGGATTACTAAATTAAAAGACATCGAACAACTGCGGTTTGTTACAACGTGCTGCGGGTGCTACAGGAAATATGACCCGTCGGCTGTGTGAGCGAACGGTCGGACAGTCTCGGGCGGCTCGGTGGCGGTCATGTCTCGGGGCAGTCTCGTGGTACTCACCGGTTATGCTCCGGGTCCACCAGCGACAATCGCGTCCGATTGAGATATGGGGCGTCGGCAAGCGGGATGCGACGCGTGTGGTGCATCGCGACCCCGTCCGATAAAAAATTAAGGACTCCATGTTTTATTTCTCCCCCGCCTGCTTCTCTCGCTGTCGACTTGTTCTTCTCGCCGTTCCCTGAGCGCCGGAGCGCGTGGTACGTGTCGAAGAAGAACCCCCGATGACATTGATGTCGAGTGCGACGCAGCCAAAACTCTCCGTTGCCGCTTTGCACTCGCCGCCATGTCGTCGACTATGTGAGGGGGTCATTGCAAGGAGCGGGCCAGCTGGCCCAAACATGAAGGATCAAGCGGTTTCGTCCAATTGCTCCGTTTCCGAAGAAGTTGGCCGGTCGCATATCGGTTGCGATGCTGGTACATCTCGTCGCATATCTTCGCAGGCTGGCGAACCGGGCGGATCCGCCATGCGCATTGGATACGGCAAGCAACCGGAGATTTGACGTGGATAGCGTCAAGGATGGATTTCCTGGAATTTCACTGCTTCTCTCAAGCCAGCGGGTAAAGAAACGTCTCATTGTTGAAACATGGCTCCTCGCGAATGTTCCGAATCCGATCGAACTAAGGGTCTTCACGAATGATTTGAAGGTCCATCCTGTCGCACGGTCTTAAGGAGCGGATACGTGTGCGATGGATCGTTCTTCCGCCTGATTGCTCCGGGGTATGGCATCGCACACCTCTGTTATGCGCCGCACATCCATTCACAGCTCCCGGGGAAAGTACTGATATATCGGCAGACGAATCAAGCAGATAACCTGTATTGACTCTCTGTGGAACGTGCAGTGACGGCCGCAGCTAATCGCATCAACATAAGACATCAACATAAGAATGTCGTTGTGTACCTGCCATTCAGGCGCAACGACGTAAAAACGGGGGAAATATCGTGCCGCAATCACTTGGACGTTTTCAAACGGACTCCTGCGGGACTGCCGATTCAGCGCAGTGCGCCATGCGACCCCAGCCGGACACCCAGCGCCGTCTGATCTGCGTTGCCCGCGCACCGAATGATCTGCTCCTGGCTCATGTGCGCGCAGCTGGCTGGGAAGTCACCGTTGCGAGGACGGCTCCCGGCGCGGAGGCCGCGGCAAAGGAAGCTCGCGTTGCCGCGGGTCTCATCGATTTCGACGGCTTCACGCCCCGCGACTTTACGGCCTTCAGGGCATGCCTGAACCACCCGACCATCGGCTGGGTCGCCATCACGGCCGCCGGCCAATCGGCAAGCCATGCGGTGCGCGATCTGATCCGGAATTATTGTTTTGATTACGTCACCATGCCGTTGTCCTATGAATCGATCTCCCATGTGCTAGGGCACGCTCGCGGGATGGCGGCGTTGAATTATGTCGATACCCCAGCCGAAACTGCCGCCACAGGCAACCATGAGATGGTTGGCACCTGCGATGCGATGCAATGCCTTTTCAGCACCATCCGCAAGGTCGCGAACACGAACGCCAGCGTGTTCATCTGCGGCGAGTCGGGTACCGGCAAGGAGCTCACTGCCCTTGCTATCCACGAGCACTCGCCGCGCCGCAAGGCGCCGTTCGTTGCGATCAATTGCGGTGCGATTCCGCAGCACCTGCTGCAGTCGGAACTGTTCGGCTACGAACGCGGCGCGTTCACGGGCGCGGACCAGCGCAAAATCGGGCGCATCGAAGCAGCGAACGGCGGCACCCTCTTTCTCGATGAAATCGGCGACATGCCGCTCGAAGCGCAGGTAAGCCTGTTGCGTTTCCTGCAGGAGGGCAAGATCGAACGGCTAGGCGGCCACGAATCGCTCCGTGTCGACGTCCGCGTGATTTCGGCGACCCACGTCGACCTCGAAGCAGCAATCTGCGCCGGACGTTTCCGTGCCGACCTGTTCCACCGCCTGTGCGTGCTGCGCGTCGACGAGCCGCCGCTGCGCGCGCGCGGCAAGGACATCGAAATTCTCGCGCATCACATCCTGCACAAGTTCAAGAAGGACAGCACGCACACGATTCGCGGCTTCACGACGTCGGCGATCCAAGCGATGAACGACTACTCCTGGCCCGGCAATGTCCGCGAGCTGATCAATCGAGTGCGCCGCGCGATCGTGATGACCGAAGGCAGGCTGCTCTCGCCCGAGGATCTCGATCTCGAATCCTTCGTCCGCGTGGAGGTGACATCGCTTGACCATATGCGCGACATGGCGGAGCGGAGCGCGATCGAAACCGCATTGCTGCACCACGATCACCGGATCGGCCGGGCGGCGGCGGAGCTCCGCATCTCGCGCGTCACTCTGTATCGGCTGATGGTTGCACACGGAATGCGCGACCCGGCGGACAAGCCTCTTCACGATGAAGATGGCGACGATGCGGCTAAGGGGCTGGTGGCAGTGTCTGGAGACGGTCAGGGTTGATGCCGGGGTGGGGCTGGGGTGGGGCTGGGTTGCACGGGGTTTTCGGGGGTAGTGGTCGGGGTCAATGCCGGGTTGCTGCTGCTCAGGTTAGCGGTCGGTTTAAGTTAGCTGATTTCTTTACCACTATTAGCCACTGTGCGTGGCGGCACGTCATTTCTGCAAACGCAAAGAAACGAAGCAAAGAAAGCGCTTTCAAACAATCGGCTAGTTAGTGTCCCTAGCGTGCAGGCTAGAAGTTTCTGGCACCTGATAGCACGGTGCTCGCCAGACTGAAGGATGTTTGAAGCCCGACCTCTCCGAACACAGATACTCACACGCTTCGCCACCAGTGACTGAACCTGCCACAGGGACACCCCGCGCTATCCGCGTACAACCCCCTCAAGAAATAACCTCGCAGTCCACGTAGCCAACCCACCACGAAATGAGGCAACCAGCACACGTCAGGCCGTTATGGTTCGTGGGTCATCGTGCTAGCCCGAGAGCGTTGGGGGCGAAGCGTGTTCGTGTCAGGATTCGCGAGAAGGAGGGGTTCAAACATCCTTCAGTCTTGCGAGCACCGTGCTATCAGGTGCCAAAAACTTCTAGCCTGCACGCTAGGGACACTAACTCGCCGATGGTTGGAAAGCGTTTCTTTGCTTCGTTTCTTTGCGCGTTTGCAAAAATGACGCGTCGCCACGCGCAGTGGCTAATAGCGATAAATAGAATAACTAACTTAAACCGACCGCAAGCCTGAGCAGTAGCAACCCGGCATAGACCCAGCCTAACGAGCGCGAGCGAAAACCCCCGCCCAACTTAATCCACCGCCCGCAGCTTCGCCACTTCCGCATCGGACGGCTGGACACTTGCGCCATCGATGTATCGATAGTTCGTCATGATGCCCTTGCCGTCCTTCAGCGCGGTCGTGCCGACATACGCGCCCATCGTCGATTGCAGATCGCGGACGCCCCTGCTTCAAGAGTCGGCGTCCGTGCCGGGTCAACCCAATCGACCGGCTTGGTTGACCAAAGTATGAACCAGACATCACCTGGCTATGTCACCAGACTGCGAAGTGCCGCTCCGACTCGAGCCGTAACCGGATGTGTCAGTTGTAGATAACTTTTGCGCCGCGCGAAACTCCGCCGCCTGGATTTCGCCGTACGGGTAATCCGCCCAGTCGAGCGGGCTGTACCCGGCCCTCTCGGCCTGGATGAGGTCGGCGCGAACCTGCGCGCGCGTAAGAGTAACGGACTGCTGGGCCGGTTGCGCGAACGAAGCAAGCGGCGCGGCAAGAACAAGGACGACAGCGGCAGCTTTAATCAGCGATTCCATGGTGACCCACCTCTCCGAGCATTGCTTTTCAGGACCACACGTAGACGTGTGCGGATTTGGATCATATTTTAACATATTGCAATATTAGGGAAAATACTAGATTGCTAATTTTCAGCTGTCCGCGTTGGAAGAAAATGTGGGTTCTTGCTGGGGAGATTCGGGACGACGACCGGCCAATACGACGACGCATCCATCCCGCTGCATCGACTACATAATTGAAGTCATGCGCGAATGCAGTGTCGTCGGATGATTCAAAGAGCCGGCCATCTTGGGCATTCTTCCATCCGACGCGCGCCGCAATCATTGGCCAAGGGTTCTGTATAGAAGTCAGCAAGCCGTGCCAGTCGGTATGCTTTTACCGGAAGCATCCGACGGCGCAGCTAGTTTCGAAGCCAATTCATTGTTGGTTGAACAGTTGGGGGTGGGTAGACGCACCATGAGCCATCGCTATGTCGAAAGAAGACAAGCGCAAAAGTTCCAGCCGAACGAGTTACTTCGACTCTTACAACTCGCCATGGCATTGTCCTCGAACGATCTGGTCGGGTGACTCGAAAATTCTCGTCGCTTCCAAACCAGTCATTTACAAGGACCCGAAGGGATTTGCACTGACCGCTCATACGCATCTCCGTGCTCCACGGCCGAACTGACAAATCGAGACGGCCGCACCAACAAATTGGTTCGTGTGGTAACACAACACGACCAGCCCCCTAACTGCCCGCATCGCCAATCCTTAGGCATCCTTTATAGCATCAAAATACTCGGTAAGACTCGCTTGCCTGTTTCCCGGTCATCAGGCCATTTCGTTGCGATTCCGCGGCGTATTGAACCTGCTGGACCTGCTCCTCATTCAGGGAAGTCGAGGCGGTGTCAATATCATCGTGTCCTTGGTCGTTGCCGTCCATTGAAGTTAAAGGGGGACGGCTTAACCAAAGCGTTAACCCTTTTCGTGACACCTTCTTGCACGCCGTTTTGCGCCCCCCCCTTTCTCTCGCCCTGCGACGCGCGAGCCTTTCAGTCAGTGCAAAGCTTCGCGCCTGGCGAGCGGCTTGAACAGACGACTCCATGCAACGCTGACGAGGATCGTCGCGCATCCACCCATACGACCGAGCCAATGACGCCAAACGCCGTGGCAGTCACCCCAGATTCGAATTCCCCCAGTTGATTACTGGCACCAATGAAGAGCGTGTTCACGGCAGCGACCCGTCCGCGCATGCGATCCGGCGTTTCCAGTTGAACAAGTGTCTGCCGCACTACCACGCTGATAGTGTCAGCACCGCCCGAGATCGCCAGCAGCAACAGTGATAAGGGAAACGATCGTGAAAGCCCGAAGGCAACAATACACATTCCATAGACGGCGACAGCAATCAGCAGTTTCTTGCCGACTCCGCTGCCGATGGCGCCCCGGGAGAGCATGAGGCCAACGCAAAGCGCGCCCACAGCCGGAGCGGAGCGCAGCAAGCCCAGTCCTTGCGGGCCTACATGCAAAATCTCTTTCGCGTAGACAGGCAGCAGCGCAGTGGCGCCGCCGAACAAGACAGCGAACAGGTCGAGAGAGATGCCGCCTAGCAACGGAGGGTTGCTCCAGACGAAGCGCAAGCCAGCAAGAATTGTCTCGGCCGTGATGGGTTCGCGTGGCGGCGGAACGTAGTCATACTGTATAAGCGCGTACATCACAGCGCTCACGCAGAACAGCGCGGCGCAGGTCAAATAGAGGGCGTTGATGCCGATCTCGAACAGCAAACCGCCCAATGCCGGTCCGGCAATCACGCATACCTGCTGTACCACCGTGCTGAGCGCCATCGACCGCGCCAGCAGTGTCTGCGGAACGAGCATCGGTAGTAGCGCCTGCTGCCCTGACATCTGAAACGGCCGGATCGCGCCGAGAATAAGCGAGAGTCCCAGCAGCAGGTCGCGGGTCACGATGTGCGTCATGGTGGATACGGCAAGCAGCGTGGCCGTGACTGCCTGGGCCGCGAGGCAGACTGCAACGATCTGGCCTCGATGCATGCGATCAGCGCAATGGCCGGCGACAAACATCGTGGCGAGCCCGGGAATGAACTGGAACAGGCCGACGAGTCCGAGATACCAGGCGCTAGACGTCAGCTCATACATATGCCAGCTGATCGCCAGCATTAGCATCTGCTGGGCAGTGATGGAACCGGCTCGAGCTATCAGGAAGCGCGTCATTGCCGAATGCTGCAGCAAGGCTGCCACGCCCTCGCGCGCCTCAAGCGCCGGCGACGACGACGACGTATCGTGGACGCGCGTCATGCCGGAGTCCATTCTTTCGACAGCGCGTGGAACATCGAGCAATATTCGATCAGTTGCGACACGCCAATGTCCTTGCCATTCAGATCGCGCGGCGACAACTGCCCGCCTTCCGCGTTGTAGACGTGCAGGTGAATATCAAAAATTCTCGTTAGCATAAAATCAACGGCGCAGGCGGAGTGGGTTGATGTGCCCATCATCGTCACGTGCTCACTTGCCGTCCATTGAATTAAAACGCGAATGCGTTAACCGTCCGGTTAGAAGGGGCATGCAGATCGACGCGAAGGAACGGCCCGCTTAGGACACTTACGAATCAGTGTGGTATCGACCGGTCTTTTGAGCTCAGCGTGTTGGCGCTCAGCAAGGTTTCTGCCGCCATGTCTGCGCTCTGCTGCTCTCCGTGTCCGCTCTCATTGACTTTCGGCGCCCATTTCCACTGCAGCAACACCCAAGTACTGGTAGCCCCAAGCAGCAGAAACACGAAGATCGCGAGCATGGGCAGCGTATAGCTGCCCCCCCACATGGAGCAACCATCCCGACAGGCTGGCTGAAACGCCGCCTGCGAGGCTGGTCGCCACTTGCTGCAAACCGGTATTCAGCCCCACCGCTTGTTTGGGAATTAGCGTGAGCTTGACCAGGGCAAGATTGTTTGCCGTGACCAGACCCAGCAGGGAAAGAGAAACGACATTCCAGAATATGGCCATTTGCGGCGTGCGCGCGTAAGCGCCAAGGAGAACTGTCGTGCCACCGATGAAACCGGCCACGATGAACGATTTGCGTACCGCCACGGCATCGTGGCCACGCGCGATTAGCCGGTCCGCTACCCATCCGGCGAACGCCGCCACAATCGCGATGCCAGCGAAGCTAAAGAAGGTGTAAAGCCCGGATTGCTCCAGAGAAAGGCCGCGTTGTTCGACGAGATACGCCGGCATCCACGTCATGCAGTAGAACGCGAAATAGCTGTAGCAAAAATTGGTAATCAAACCGCCCCACACCACTGGACTCGCCAGAAGCTTGGTAAGCGGCACCGAGGCCGCCCGCCGCTTGGCCGCCGCCAGTTCGGCCTTGGACGGAAAATCGTTGTTGAGCATCAGCAGCCACGGCATCAGCCAGATCAGCCCAGCCAGGCCGGTGACAACGAACATTGCTTTCCACGAACTGATCGCGATCAGCCACGCAGCGATCGGCGCGCCAAGCGCCGGCCCCATCTTCCCTCCGACGGAGTAGATCCCGAGAGCAGTGCCCTTCCGGGTTTCATCGAAGTTGTTGGCGAGATATCGATAGGTGGCGGGGACCACCACGGCTTCAGCGGCGCCAATCAACAGGCGCACGAGGATCAGGGCGGAAAGCGTCGTGACGATGCCGGTTGCAGCTGCCGCCAGACACCAAAGCAGGAAGCAGATCGAGTAAGGCCATTTCACGCCATAGCGATCGACCAGCCAGCCCATGGGCATCTGAAGCAGGCCGTAGGACCAGAACATCGCGGAGCCGAGCCAGCCGCGCTCGACGTGTGTCAGCGCATACTCGCGCACGAAATGATGGTCGGCGAGAGCAGCGGACATGCTCGTGCGGTCCACGAAGGAGATCATCAGCCCGAGCGCAAGCAGCACCAGAATGACCCAGCGATTCTCGGGCCTCGCCTCTTGCCGTCGCGTTGTCTCTGTCACTCCGTCTCCAATGGCTTCTCTGTTCTACTCGATGCACGCTTTTCTGCAGAGCTCTTGACGCGGTAACCAAACGTGGCCGGGCTTGGCACCAACCGCCGCCGCGAGGTACATCCGGCCAGCGCGGATGCTCCCGACGGTCACTTATCACTCACCCAAGGCTGCCGGTCACATCGTCGAACAGCTCATCGACGGACAGGCGGCGCGGAATGATCTTCTGATCGAGCGCCCAGTCGATCGCTAGTTGCAGCCCCTTTCGGTTCGCTTCCAGCCCGATCGGCGGGAACACGGCCGGCACCCCTTCGGCGAGCGACCGGCTTTCCACGATCATTCGATAAAGCTCACGAACGACGTCAGGACGCTGCTTCGACACATTCTCGTGCACCACAAACATGTGGTTAATCGGGACTACCCCGGTGCGTGCAAACCAGTCCTTCGCGGCTGCATGAGCGTCGGGTACCAACGTGCGCACGCGTTCGTCCTTCGGCATGTCTTCGCCGAGCAACGCTGCAGCAAGTTCACCGTCGAGCATCATCTGCGGAATCGACGAGCCCGCCGGCAGGCGTTGGCAATTTTGAGGATCGCTGTACTCGGCAAGGTGCCCGTCGCCCAGCGTCATCCACGTCACCTTGTCGAGGTCGACAGCGTATTCGTGGCGCAGGACGCCGCGAATCCACAGCGCGGTCGTCTGCGTGTAAGTCCGCACGCCGACCTTTTTGCCCTCGATATCTTTTGGATCGAGGTGCCCGAAATCGATGTTGTAACCGGCGCAATGGTGCTGGAAGCGCCCTGAAATCGGCGTCGGCAGCAAAACGTATGGCTTGCCGTAGGCCTTGGCCTGCAGGAACGTGACGATTGCGAGCTCGCCGGCGTCGAACTTGTTCTCGCGCACCATGGCCTTGAAGCCGTTGTGCGCCGGCGTCGGTCCGCAGTAGTCGAGCGTCACGAGGTCCGACTTCACCCGCCCGTCCCGCATCGCCTTCGTCACCGCGTATTCGGCCAGATTGGTGCGCAGCGCCGGCGCCCCGGTCAGCGTCGTTGTCATAGATACTCCTTTTGCCTGGATCTTCTGGGTCGAACTACAGCCGGACCTCGATGAGGCAGGGACCCGGCTCGCGCACCGAGTCCAGCATCGCCTTGTGGAAGCTCTCTGCCGTGTCCACCGCTGCCGCCGGCACGCCCATGCTCTTGGCCATGGCCAGCCAGTCGATGCGCGGCTTGTCGATGTCGATCATGGACAGTGCGCGTTCGCCGGGCGTGCCCGCGCCCATATTGGCGTACTCGGCCTTGAGAATCGCGTAGCTGTTATTTGCGAAGATGATTGTCGTTACATTCAGGCCTTCGCGCGCCTGGGTCCATAGCGACTGGATCGTGTACATCGCGCTGCCGTCGCCGACCATGCAGAACACCCGTCGATCGGGACAGGCCAGCGCCGCGCCGGTGGCCACGGGCGTGGCGTAACCGATGGAGCCGCCCATATTGTTGATGAGGTCGTGCGGCAGCGCGCCCATGGTCAGGCTCATGGACTCGCGGCCCGTCGTCAGCGATTCGTCCACGACGATGCAGTGTTCGGGCAAGGCCGCGGCCAGCGCGTGGGCAATGCTCGTGGGGTTGAGCGCACCGGTCGGCACCGGCGTCTCGATGCGCTGCTGCACGCGCGGTGTGGCGCCGTCGGCGCCGAGCGCCTGCAGCAGCATGTCGAAGGCGAGTTCGCTGTCCTCGTCAGCCTCAACGAGTGCATGTACCAGTGTGCCCTCGACCTTGAGCAGACTCGGCTTGTCCGGATAGGCGAAGAAGGCCACGGGCTCCCTGGTCTCGACCGTGACGATGTGCCTGAAGCCGTTGAGGAAAGCCGTGGCCTGCGCGACCGCATAGGGAATGCGCGCCATCGGCACGCGGCCTGCGCCGCGCTCGATGCGTGCAGAGAAGAACTGCGAGCCCAGCTGCGCGCCGGTGGCAGCGGCCACGCGGCCGGCCTTTT
>NZ_AEJF01000144.1 GCF_001028175.1 Caballeronia mineralivorans PML1(12) | reverse complement strand
GCGGGCGACGTGCTCGATGCGCGCGGCGCTCGGGGTCTTGCGCGTGGTCGCAATGGGTGGCGGCAGCACCGGGGCACCGGTGACCTTCTGCCAGGAGGTATCGCCGGACAGAATCAGCGTGGCGATCTGGCCCGGATGCTC
Organism: Caballeronia mineralivorans PML1(12); assembly: GCF_001028175.1. GTDB lineage: Bacteria > Pseudomonadota > Gammaproteobacteria > Burkholderiales > Burkholderiaceae > Caballeronia > Caballeronia mineralivorans. Next base: position 86,672 of record NZ_AEJF01000144.1, on the reverse strand, counting down.
GCTGGCCCTGGCTACAGCCTGGGCGGCGTCCCAGGCGATGGCGTTCGACGATTCGGCGCGGCGCACCCAGTGGCTCAGCGGCCGCGCCAGCCCCTCGATGTCCGAGGTCAGCGGCGGGTCATACTTGAGGTGCGACACCGAATGCTCGCCGACGACGTTGACCATGCCCGACGAAGCGCGCTTTGCGTTGTGGATGTTCGCGAGACCATTGGCCAGGCCCGGCCCCAGGTGCAGCAGCGTCGAGGCCGGCTTGTCCTTCATCCGGTACCATCCGTCGGCGGCGCCTGTGGCCACGCCCTCGAACAGGCACAGCACGCTGCGCATTTTCGGGTTGTCACCTAGCGCCGCAAGGAAATGCATCTCGGAAGTGCCCGGGTTGGCAAAACAGATGTCCACGCCCTGGTCGACCAGGGTCGCGACGAGACTTTCCGCGCCGTTCATCAGTAACCCGCCATTTCGCGAGCGAGACCGACCACGCCATAGGTCCGCTGCGGCGCCGACAGAAGAAGGCGGTAGCCCTCGTCGATCAGGCGGCGATGATTCTTGGCCGTGACGTGCGGATTGCCGACGACAACCTTGTGCTTGTGGCAGGTCTCGACAATCTGGCGCATCGCATCGACGACCTCGGGGTGCTCATACTGGCGCGGGAAGCCCAACTCCTGACTGAGGTCGCCCTCGCCGATCAGGATGAAGCCGATGCCGGGTACGTTGGCGAGGATGTCATCGAGATTCTCAATAGCCAGCGTGCTTTCGCACATCAGCCCGGCGAGGATCTCGCCCTGCGGCGCCAGCGGCCAAACGTCAGCCTTTTCGTAGTACTCCTGCATCGAAAGCCCCCAGTAGCGCGCCGCATTGGCCGGGCCGTCGCCGCGCACGCCCTTGGGCTCGTACAGCGGCGCGTTCTTCGGCCGCGCATAACGGCAGGACGCGACAGCGTTGTAGGCCTGCTCGACGGTCGCCACATGCGGCCAGATCACGCCGTAAGCGCCGCGGTCCAGCACCTGCTTGGCAAAGCTCTGGTTCATCTCGACGCCGTTAGCCGGGATACGCGCCAGCGGCGTCACCTTGGCCGCCACCGATGCGGACTCGGCGATCTGCTTGCGGCTGAGCATGTACTGCAGAGCGTCGCCGAGCGCGCTCACGTCATACGGGTTGTGCTCCATCTCGAAGACGATGCCGTCATAGGGCGAATCGCTCATCTCGATGGCGGTCTGCTTATCGAGCTTGGCGAAGGCGGTATGCGCGGCCTTGCCCGATTCGAAGGCGCGAATGATGCTATTGAGGCGGATGGTCGACATAGGAATCTCTCTTTCTCGTTGCGGCGCCGCTTCAGCCGGCGGCACACGCGGTTGGCAAAATTCGAACCTCAGCTCAAGGCCGGGTACAGCTTCTGCGCAGTCTTGCCGAAGATCCAGGCGCGATCTTCCTCGCCGAGGCAGGCCAGCCCTTTCTCAGCCGTCGCCAGGATCTCCTTGAGTGCGCCGGGCGAGGTCGGGAAGTTCGAGCCCCAAGCCATGCGCTGCGCGCCAAACAACTCGACGACGCGCGGGAAGAAGGTCTCGGCACTGGCCCTCTCCTTCTTCACGTCGCCGAAAATGCGTGGCGTGAGTTTGAGGTAGACGTTGGGCAGGTCCGCCAGAGCGAACAAGCTGGCGGCGTTGGCATAGGGTGGGCCGTCGAGCACGTCAGGGCGGCCGAGGTGGTCGAGGATGATGTTCACGGCCGGGAACTTCCCGGCCAGCATACGCACCTGCGGCAGGCCAATCGGCCCGGTCTGTATGCACATGGGCAACTTCAGTTCGGCCAGCATCTCCCAAGCCTTAAAGGACTTGGGGTTGTCGAGCTCACCAGGGTCAAAGTCCTTGGTCGAGCCGCCGGTGAAGATGCGCAAGCCGGCGAGGCCCTTGCCGACCCAGCCCTTGATCACTGCCGGCACGTCGTCGGCCAGCATATCCACGGAACCGACGGCGATGAGCCGGTCCTTGTATTGGTCGCAGCCGTCCACGACATAGCTATTGTCGAAGCCGTAGGTCGTCGATGAATGCACGACGGCGGCCTTGGCGACGCCAGCCTCATCCATGGCCATGATCAGCGCCTCGACCGTGTTGGGCCGCTCCTGCGACCAGTCCGAGCGCTTGCCGAACAGCGGCGCGGGCGGGTAGCGCTTCTCGTCGTCCGAGATGATATGGGGATGAATATCGATGATGTTCATGGTGTCCGTCCAGCTATCGGCTTACTTACAGGCCCCGGGGCCTTGAGGTGCTTGTCCAGGCGCGGATAGACGCGGCGCGCATTGCCCTCGAAGATGGCATGCCGCTCGGCCTCGCTCAGCGCCGCACAGGCGTCGATGTAGCGCTTGGTATCGTCGAAGTACTCGCCGGTGTCCGGATCGCGGCCGCGCACGGCGCCGACCATTTCGGAGCCGAACAGCACGTTGCTCGCCGGCACAACCTTGGTCAGCAGTTCCACGCCCGGGTGGTGGTAGACGCAGGTGTCGAAGAAGATGTTGTTCAAGAGGCCTTCGAGCGGGCGCTTGGCGATCTCCAGCGACATGCCCCGGTAGCGGCCCCAGTGGTAAGGCACCGCGCCGCCGCCGTGCGGGATGATCAAGCGCAGCGTGGGGAAGTCCTTGAACAGATCGCCCTGCAGCAACTGCATGAAGACGGACGTGTCGGCGTTCAGGTAATGCGCGCCAGTGCCGTGATGGCACGGGTTGCACGAGGCCGCTACATGGATCATGGCCGGCACGTCCAGATCGACCAGCGCCTCGTAGAGCGGGTACCACTCGCGGTCGGTCATCGGCTTGCCGGTCCAGTAGCCGCCGCTCGGGTCGGGATTCAGGTTGCAGCCGACGAAGCCCATCTCCTCGACGCAGCGGCGCAGTTCAGCAACGCAGTTTCCGGGCGGCGCCAGCGGCGACTGCGGCAGCTGGCAGACGGGTACAAAATTGTCAGGGTAGATGTCGCAGACGCGGCGCACGAGATTATTCGAAACCTCCGCCCACTCAAGGCTCGTGCGCTCGTTGCCGAGGTGGTGGCTCATCAGGCCGGCGATTGGCGAGAACAGCGTGAGGTCGCCGCCGCGCTCCTTCTGCAGGCGAAGCTGGCCGTTGCCGACGCCCTCGCGGATCTCATCATCGGTGACCTGCGCACCCGAGATCGACGGCGCATTGGCCGGGTCGTTGGCAAACTCGATCTGCTTGGCGCGCCAGTCGCGGAAAGAAGCAGGGACGGTCGTGAAGTGGCCGTGGCAATCGATGATCATATTTCTTTCTTCCATGCGGGATTCAGACGCGGGGATCGACAAACAGCTCGCTCATGGACATGCGCCGCGGCGTCAAGCCTTGCTTGAAGGCGGTGGCTTCGAGCGCCTCGATAGTCTTGCGGTTCTCCTCAATGCCGTAGGGCAGCGGGTCGTGGCCGACGATCTTGCGCAACTCGAGATACTTCGTATTTTTCTTGTCGGTGAGCTCACCCGCATCGAGACGGGCCAGCCACTCCTTCTTGGCGCGATCGAAAGCGTCGTAAATAGACTTGGCCACCCAGGGATGCTCGGCGAGCACCGAATCCTTGACGACGATAGTGCCGTGCATCGGGTACACACCAGTGCGGGCGTAGTACTCGGCCTCCAGTTCGGCCGCATTCGGGAAGAGATCGGGATAGTCGGCTTCGACTTCCTTCCAACCACCCGTCGGCGCGCCGGTGCGGCCAATGCCGGCGTTGGCGCCAAAGCCCGCCGCCAGTTCGCCCTTCTCCATCATCTCTGCCAGCGAGCTGCCAGCGGGAGCATGGATTACGTTCGGCGGCAGCTTGAGCTGCGTGACATGCTCCTCGTCATCCACCACCCAGGTCACCTTCGACGAATCGAGGCCGAATTCGTCCATCAGGACCTGACGCGTCCATGCGCCAGTCGTGACCGAATAGGCGCGCACCCCTACCTTCTTGCCCTCAAGATCCTTGGGGGTCCTGATCCCCGCGTCTGGGCGTACCAACAGCCCGGCATGGTGGAAGCGCCGTACGACAAAGATGGGAAGCGCGACGAAAGGCGCGCCATATGCGCGGGCAATGATGTAGGTCGTCGGCGCCAGTTCGCACACGTCGAACTCGACGTCGCGAACCATGCGGCGAAAGGCGCCGATCTGCGGATGAACTGTGATGAACTCGGCGTCAACGCCTTCGATAGGGATGGAGCCGTCACGGATCGCAGAGGTGTGCGGATGCTCGGCAATTGCGATCTTGAGGTGCACTTTTTCGGTCAACTTAGTCTCCTTTGAACTAGACAAACTGATCAACCTGCTTCTGTTCACCACTTCAATGTCGAGTGCGACAAGTTGCGCGGCTGTTCAGGTGATTTCGTTGACTACATGATCTTTCCGCCATCGCTTTCCGTCTATTGAAATAAGCAGCGGATGCCTTAACCAATTGGTAAAACCATTGATGAGCCAGCGGGAGCGCCGGACCGCGTCATCGGCACTCAGTGCTGCGCCACGCCGCCCCTCACTGCGCGTCCGGGGTTTGATGGACCCGGTTCGCTTTGGCCGGGGAGGACACCACGCGTGACGTGGTGCCGTGGCCCTTCAGCAGACGTTGAGCCGCCTCTTCCAGGCACGAAACCATGAGTTGCGCGCTGGGCGTCAGGCCGCGGTTGCGATTCCACAGCACGCCGGCTGGGCGGAGCAGTCGAGGCAGGCTTAACGGAAGCGTATGAAGGGGCTGCGCGGTGTCGTTGGCGGACGTGTCGGCCATTACGGCAATGCAATCCGAGACTTGCAGGTGTGCACGCACGACGTGAATCGAGAGCGTTTCGATGTAGTTGTTGGTCAGCGGCACGTCGTGCGCTTCGAGTGCCCGCTCCAGGGGATCGCGCAGGATCGAACCGGGCGGCGGCAAGATCCACGGATAGGGGTGCAGGTCCGACCATGCCAGGGTTTTCCTGCGCGCCAACGGATGATGACGGCCTGTTACCAGCGTCACCGGTTCCTCGAGAAGCTCCTTCTCCTCGAAGCTGCCGAGCGTATCTGGCGGTGGTGGCAGCCGGCCCACCACCAGGTCGAGGCGACCTTGCCAGAGTTCAGGCAGCAGCGTGGCCGTCGTGCCCTCGATCACCACCACGTTGGTACCCGGCGACCGTTGCTTCAGCAAGCTCAGCGCCTGCGGCAGCAGCACGGAGGCCGAAGCAGGCAACATGCCGATGTGAACCTTGCCCTCCGTCCCCGAACTCAGGGCCTTCAACTCGTCGCGGGCCTGGTGCAGGATCGTCAACATCGCTCGCGCGTGACGAATGAGGCAATCACCATACGGCGTCGGGACCAGGCCTTGTGCAGTGCGCGAAAACAACGTGAGTCCGAGTCCCCGTTCGAGTTCGGCCAGTGACTTCGACACGGCCGGCACGGTCACATGGGTGACCTCGGCCACCTGGCTCAAATTACGGTACGTGTCGATCGTCACAAGCAGGCGCAAGTGCCGCGCCTTCAGGTTGATCTGAAGGTACCAGTCAAGCGCTGACACGTCGTGTGCCTCCCCGGGGTTTTACCAATTCGTTAAGTCTAAGGCAATTTTACTCAATCGACCGGAGGGCAACGCGCAGGCAAACTCTGGATGCGCGCGTCGAGCGATGCGCCGAAACATGCGCCAGTGCGGTTTCGCACCTGACAGTTTCGAGCCTTGCACGCACGCAATTGGCACTTGCCTCGCTCAGCATCTGGAAACCGCCTCAGCGGGCCGCTCCCGCCGCAACGCGTAAACCCTGGCAAGGGCGCCATCGCCGCTCGGCTGCACGCAATCCCACCGTCATTTAGCACTCCGGCGCGCAACTACCTCTTGATCAGCCGCGCGGGGCCACTCGCTGCGAGGGCTTTCACACAGGACTTTTGCATTCACTACAACTTGCCGGTTCGACCGGCGTACGGAGACAGCCGATGACCCACACCTTCGACCGCCGCCGCTTCCTGCGCAGCGCCGGGCTTCTCGGGCTGAGTGTTGCTGCGGGCGGACTCGCCGCGCCGTATCTCGCGCGAGCCGCCGCCGCCCAGATTCGGATCGTCAGCAACCCGGGGCTGGAGAACGCCACGCTGAACGCGCTCATGGACGAGCAGGGCTATTTCAAGCAATTCGGCGTTGATGCGGTGATTGTCCAGGTGCCCGGTGCCACTGGCCCCTTCGATGCCATCTCCGCCGGAGCCGCGGATGTCTGCATGGTATCGGGTTACAACATGGTGTTATCGCGAATTGCGCAAGGCGCCGACGTCAAGATCGTCGGCGCCGGTATGAAAAAGTGCGCGCTGACGGTCTTTGCAAGGCCCGATGGGATGAAGACGCTCGCCGATCTGAAGGGCAAGACGGTCGCGGTCGGCCCGAGTCTAGGTTTGCTCCATACCCTGATGCTGCAGCTCATGAGAGAAAAAGGCATCGACGCTTCGCAGGTGACTTTCGTCGACAAGGGAAGCAACGATCAGTGCCATGAGGCGGTCGTAAAGGGCGAGGCCGACGCCTGCTGCTCAAGCATCTCGCATCTGAACGACAAGGACGGGCTTGTAGTAATCAGCGAGGCCAACATGTGGCAGGCCTTACCAAAATGCATCTTCCAGACCGCCTATGCCTCCGATTCCGCGATCAGGGGCAAGCATGAGGGGATGGTCGCGGTGATGGCCGCATATGGCGCACTCTACGACTACCTGATGTCGCCCGCAGCGCACGACGCATTCTTCGAAGCACGTAGGCGGGCCCAGAAGAAATTCGACAAGGCTTCGGCTCAGGCAACCTGGGATTTCAATCAGGTGCAGCGGCCCTATTCCAGGGACCTGTCGCTCACCGGTGGTGACATCGGCTATCTGCAAGATATGTTCATTGGTCTCGGTAGCCTGAAGCAGAAACAACCCTTCGCCGCGGTGGCCGACATGTCGGCGGCGAAAGCCGCGGCGAAGCTGACCATCTGAGCGCTCGCCCGGGTAAGCCCGGACTTCCCTGCCAAAGCCGTGTCGAGGCGATATCCAACACTGAGAAGAGCCTCGGCCATGTAAATCACCCCAAGGCTTGGTGTCCAACGTTTGGGGTGCAAGTTCACCGGAGCCGTGCACGAACGCTCGCGCGGGAATCAGAATGTATGCCTGATACCGGCAATGATGGAGATCTGCGATCCGCCGGCAGTGGGGGTCGGGACGGGCGTAATGGTGGTCGCTGAAAGAGCGAGTTTGCCGTAGTTGTGAATGTGCTCACCCGTCAGGTAGAGAAATGTGCGCTTGGACAGCAGGTATTCGCCGCGCAATACGACAATCAGCGCCTTGTTGGGCGAATGGTCGTATTTAAGCTGCGCCAGCATGCTGTCGAAATAGATGAACGGGGTCACGGGCACTGTGCTTGTCAGCCAGAACAGGTTGCTCTTCGGTGTCGAGATGCCTTCGTCATCGCGCCTGATCCAACCCACGCCGACCTTGGCTTTGCTTATCTTGAAGTAGCCGCCCAAGGTGAACCGGCTGTCAGTGAGCTTCGGTGAGGTGAGACCGCCAAATGTTGCGGAGGTGCCGCCATAATTGCGCTCGTAGGAGCTGGCCACGCCCCAGGTGTGTCCCTCGTATTTGACCATTGCAGAATATTCCCGGCATTGGTTCGAGGGTGACGTGTCGCCTGGGCAATTCGACGCGGCGGCGCTATTTCCATTGACAGCATCGCGGCCGAAACTATAGTTCACTCCCGTTTCGAAATCGCCAAGGAAATAGCGGTAGCTGATGGAATTATCAGCCCGAGCATTAGCAATTCCGTTATCGAGCGTGGTGAGACCTTGCGCGCCCGTACCGAATGGATTAATGAACGAGGTGGCAAAAAACCGCATGGTGTATTGGCGGCCGAACGTCAGACGACCGAATGTTCCATCGAGACCAACGTAGGATTGCCGCCCAAACAGACGCCCGCCTTGCCTCGAGGTTCCGTTGTTTGGCATAAAGCCGCCTTGCAAGTCAAATATGGCCTTCGTGCCCCCGCCAAGATCCTCGCTACCGCGAATTCCGAAATAGGAGGTTGCAGTCCCGTCCCCCGTGCGAAAAACATTGGTGGTAGCGGTTTTACCCTTGGCTACGTTGTTGACGTACTCCACCCCTTGATCGATCAAGCCATATATAGTGACCATGCTAGGACCTGCGGCCTTACTGGGGGCCGCGCCCTCGTCTTCATCCTGCGCCCACGCTGGTGCAATGCATATCAACGCGGCGCAGGCACAAACTGCGGTCTTGTAATTCATGATCGTCGCTGTCTCCTGTAGTGTGTCCACGATTTGCCCTGGTAGCGAGCTCGAGACAGTCGCCGTCCCGGTGTGAACCACGTTTTTCGTTTGTTTGTAACGCACTGAAATTTTGACAGCACGTCGGCGCCGGTCTATTGAATAAAACTGCGTTTGGCTTGAGCGAATGGTTAAGGTTCGCTCGGCGCACGGGTATCTGGATCTGACTGGTCCAAGGATGAGCCTCTATCTTGTGTGGCCGCACCTTCGCCGACGACCGCCGCCAGGCGGCGAGGACCCACGATGCCAGAAACTTTCGAAATAAAGTCCCTCGTCGGACACCCCAATAAAAAAACGGCCCGCTAATGCGGGCCGTTGTCATTTTTAGCGCGACAGCTTAATCCACTGCCCGCAGCTTCGCCACTTCCGCGTCGGAAGGCTGGACGCTCGCGCCATCGATGTATCGATAGTTCGTCATGATGCCCTTGCCGTCCTTCAGCGCGGTCGTGCCGACATAGGCGCCCATCGTCGACTGATTGTCTTGCGCGCGATACGTGATCGGACCAAAAGGCGTGTCGACGGACAGGCCCTTGAAGGCCGCGGCAAGCTTGTCCGGATCGGTCGACTTGGCCTTCTTCAGACCATCCGCAATCGACATCAACGCGGAATACCCCACCACCGATCCAACGCGCGGATAGTCGTGATACTTCGTCTCGTAGGCCGCGACAAATTTACGGTTAGCGGGTGTATCGATCGAGTACCACGGATACCCCGTCACGATCCAGCCAACCGGCGCCTCGGCTCCCAGCGGATCGAGGTATTCCGGTTCGCCCGTCAGCAACGACACCACTGAACGATCCTTGAACAAGCCACGCGTGTTGCCCTCACGCACGAACTTGCCAAGATCGGCGCCGAACTCGACGTTGAAGATTGCATCGGGCTTCGCATCGGCAAGCGCTTGCGTAACCGCGCCGGCGTCGAGCTTACCGAGCGGCGCAGCCTGGTCGGCAACGAACTCGACATCAGGCTGGGCCGCCTTCAGCAAACGCTTGAACGTAGCCACGGCGGACTGACCGTATTCATAGTTCGGATACACCACCGCCCAGCGCTTCTTGTTCAGCTTGGCGGCTTCGGGCACGAGCATCGCGACCTGCATATACGTCGACGGACGCAGACGGTACGTGTATTTGTTGCCATCCTGCCAGACGATCTTGTCGGTCAGCGGTTCGGCGGCAAGGAAGAAAACCTTGCGCTGCTTCGCGTAATCGGCAAGCGCCAGACCGGTGTTCGACAGGAAACCGCCGAACAACATCGAAACCTGTTCGCCGGTCATCAGCTCCTGCGCCACGCGAACCGTATCGCCCGGGTTCCCGTTGTCGTCGCGCGAGACCACTTCGAGCTTCTTGCCATTGATACCGCCCGCCGCGTTGACTTCGTCGAGCGCCATGTTCCAGCCGTTCTTATACGGGCCAAGGAACGCCGGCTGCGCTTTATAACTGTTGATTTCGCCTATCTTGATGGTCTGTGCAGAAGCGCCCATCGACACCAAGGCGGCGGCCAGGGGCGCAACCATGAAGACGGTTAAGCGCAGCAACGATCCAACACGCGTGGTCATAGTTTTTCTCTCCGGATAAAGCGGCTAGGTTGAATGCTAATTGGCATGGCTAAGGTTGATGGAAGGATACCCCTGGTCGATCTTCCCTGACTGAACAGAACGCGCTTAAACACTCAGGTAAGCGCGCCTCACGGCTTCGTCGCGGGAGAGTTCGTCTATGGTGCCGCTAAAACGAATCTGTCCTTTTTCGAGCACATAGGCGCGGTCACTGACGAGCTCGGCGAAATGCATGTTCTGCTCGGACAGCAGGATCGACAGCCCTTCGCGCTTTAACTCGAGAATCATGTTCGCCATCTGCTCAACAATGATCGGCGCCACACCCTCCGACGGTTCATCGAGCAGGACGAGCGTAGGGTTCCCCATCAGCGTACGCGACACCGTCAGCATCTGCTGCTCACCGCCGCTCATCTGACTGCCTGGGCGATTCGGCATCTCGCCAAGGTTCGGGAACAAGCGGAACAGTTTTTCAGGTGTCCACCGGGGCGCGTTCTCACGCGGCGGCTGGCGGCCGGTATCGAGATTTTCCATCACCGACAGATCGCCGAACACGCGCCGGTCCTCCGGCACGAATCCCATGCCAAGTCGCGCGATACGGTACGGCGGCAGCTTGGCGATATCGTGCCCGCAGAAATTGATCGCTCCGTGCCGCGACGGCAGCATGCCCATCAGCGCTTTCATCGTGGTCGATTTACCCGCGCCGTTGCGGCCCATCAACGCGACGACTTCGCCACGCCCTACTTCGAGTTCAACGTCGTAGAGGATCTGCGCTCGACCGTAGAACGCGTTCAGGCCGGAGACTTTCAGCATTGTGTTGTCGAGCCTCATGGGGCCACTCCATCGGCAGCAAGCGATGCACGCGGCGTGAAGGATTTGCCCGTGCCGAAATACACTTCGCGCACGCGTGGATCGTTGCGAACCGTTTCCGCATCGCCCTCGCCTATCAGCTTGCCGCGCGCGAGCACGATCAGCTTGTCGGCATACGCGAACACCACGTCCATGCTGTGCTCGGTGAACAGCACGCCAAGCTTGTGGTCGACCACCAGTTGTTTTGTCAGCGCCATCAGGTCGTTGCGTTCCTTGGGCGCCATGCCCGCCGTCGGTTCGTCCATCAGCAGCAGTTTCGGTTTGTTGGCCAGTGCAATGGCCAGTTCGACGCGCTTCACATCGCCATAAGCCAGCACGCCGCAAGCACGCTTGGCATGCGCTGCCATGCCGACCTGTTCGAGCAGCGCGATCGCTTCATCGGCGTGAATGGACGATGCCGGTTTCCACAAGTTGAATAGCTGACGGTCCCGCGAAACGAGCGCCATCTGCACGTTTTCAATCACCGTCATCGAGTTGAAAGTCGCGGCAATCTGGAAGGTGCGGCCGACGCCAAGACGCCAGATATCGCGCGGACGTTTGCCGGCGATCTCGTGGCCATCGAAAAGAATCGAGCCGGAGCTTGGTTTCAACTGTCCGTTGAGCATGTTAAAGCAGGTCGACTTGCCGGCGCCGTTCGGGCCAATCAGCGCCAGCAACTGGCCCGCGTTCAGGTCGAAGGACACGTCGTCGACTGCCTTGACGCCGCCGAACGACTTCGCAAGATGGGATACGCGCAGAAGAGTCACAGGGCCTCCTTCGCAGGTTGTGAGGCCACGCCTGTATCCGCGGTTTTATGCGACCCGAACTTGTCCTGCACGAACCCTACAATCCCCTGCGGGAACGCAATCACCAGCAGCAGGATTGCCGCACCCAGCAGTGCTTCCCAGTAGTCGGTCTGACGTGCAACCGTATCTTGCAGCCATGTGAACACCGCAGCGCCGACTATCGGCCCGGTGAGCGTCTGCAAGCCGCCGAGCAGCACCATCACGAGACCATCGACCGAGCGCCCTACGCTGATCGCTTCAGGCGATATCGACCCCTTCGAGAACGCATACAGCGATCCGGCAAGGCCGCAGAACAATGACGCGATGATGAAAGCGACCCACTGGACGCGCTTCACATCGATACCGATTGCCTCGGCACGCAGCGTCGAATCCCGCGAGGCACGCATGGCATAACCGAGCGGCGAGAACAACATTCGCCGCAAAAGCCAGACGCCCAAAACCGCGAACAGCAAGGTCACGTAGTAATACGCGACGGTCGAACTAAGCCAGGTCGATGGCCACAAGTTGAGAATACCGTTACTGCCGCCGGTCACGGCGTCCCACTGGAACACGATCGACCAGACGATCTGCGCGAAGGCCAGCGTCAGCATCGCGAGATAGACGCCCGACAAACGCACGCAGAACCATCCGAACACGAGCGCGCCCACGCCCGCAAGCAAGGGGCCAAGTACGAGCGCCGCTTCCATCGGCAGGTTCAGGACCTTCAGGAACAGCGCTGCGCCATAGGCGCCCAAGCCGAAATACGCGGCGTGACCAAACGAATGCATGCCGCCCGGACCCATGATGAAATGCAGGCTCGTTGCAAACAAAACCGCAATCAGGATTTCAACGAGCAGCACAGGCATATACGGGAACACGCCTGACAGCAGCGGTGCGAGCACAAGCACGGCGAGAACAACGCCCGCGAATATCTTCAGCCGTGTATCGGCGGGACGCAGCGGCGTTTCTGCGGCCGCCATCGTGCGAACGGCAGCCTGGGCACGGCCAAGCAATCCCCAGGGCCGCACGACGAGCACGATCGCCATCACCACGAACTCGGCCACCAGCGTGAACTTGCTCAGCGAAAACACCACGCCGCCAATGGTTACGTCGCCTATGCCGATGCACAGCGCCTTGATCTCCGCGATCAGCAACGCCGCCACGAACGCACCCGGAATCGAGCCCATGCCACCAACCACCACTACGACAAACGCATTGCCAATGGTGTCTATATCCAGCGACAGATTCGCCGACATGCGCGGCACCTGCAGCGCGCCGCCGAGACCCGCGAGGAACGCGCCGATAAAAAACACGCCCGTGAATAGCCACGCCTGGTTGATGCCAAGCGCGCCGAGCATTTCGCGATCGCCGGTCGCCGCGCGCACCAGCGTCCCCCAGCGCGTTTTTGTCAGACCGAACCAGAGCACGGCAAGCACGATGGGACCGATCACGATCAATGCAATGTCATAGGTGGGCAGCGCATGACCGAGCAGATTGACTGCGCCGCCGAGAAGGGGTGCACGCGGCCCGAACAGATCTTCCGGGCCCCAGATGTACAGCGCGGCATCGCGAAAAATCAGCACCAGCGCGAAGGTTGCCAGCAAGTGGAATAACTCAGGTGCCTGATAGATCCGCCTGAGCACGATCATTTCGACCAGTGCACCAAGCACGGCGACGACGAGCGCTGCTGCAAGCATCGAAAGCCAGAAGCCCGCGACGGTCGAACCGAACCGGCTGGCGATGCTGTAGGCCACATACACGCCAAGCATATAGAACGAGCCGTGCGCGAAGTTGACGATCCGCGTCACGCCGAAGATCAACGACAAGCCGGACGCGACAAGAAACATCGCGCACGCGTCCGCTAGTCCGTTGATAAGTTGCACAGCCAGATTCGAAAGCATCGATGCCTCTATAGCTCGGGTTTCATCAAGGTGTTCGCGCCGACAAGGTTTCTGTCCGCCGCGCCGTCTCTGTCTACCGAGACAAAATGTACACACTCTAATTCTAGTCTTCTATGCAATGACCATGCCCACTTTACAGATAGAGACTTGTACTAGGTATCATGGTGTTTAACCCTTGTTTTATCCGGCCTTTCTGCTTACTCAAAGCTAACGACCGTGCAATAACACTTGCTCGACTGCACCTTATAAAATCAGCGTACACACCATAATCGCTTTTCCGGTGCGATGGTCCCGCTATTGGTGCAACGCAATCAGGTGCGTCAGACGGAGTGGCTAATTAACAAGAGGCGCATCGCGCGAGCCGCGCTTACTCAGGCTCGGTCGCACTTAGCTTACGCAGCAAATACAGCACGGCCACGCGCTCCGCTTCATTCAGCTCACCCATGGTCAACTCGCTGATGCGCAAAGCGGTTGGCGTCACTTGTTCGACCAGGCTTTCGCCCGCTTGCGTCAGTTGAACCGTCACCTTTCTGCGATCGTCGGGATTCGTCTGCAACTCAATCAACTCGCGCGCTCGCAAGCGTTCAATGATGCCGCGCACCGTCGCCGCATCTATCGCGGTCGCTTTGCCCAGGTCGCTCATGGAAGACGGCCCGAGCCGCCGGCTGGCGCTCAAGACCGCAAACTGCACGGCGGTCAGTTGAGGATCCGCGATGGTCTGGCTGAAGATGGCGAGATGGCGCTGATAAGCCTTGCGAAGAAGATGCCCGATCTGCTCCGACACCTCATAGCGGGACACGGCGTCCTGTGCAGCTTGCGATGAATCGGAAGGAAGCTTCGACGGCGCCATGATAGTTCGAATGTTGGTGTTGGTGGAATGGGAACGGGCGTCGCCCGGAGTAGCCGCTAATGCGCGTGTTTTCGAATTCGCGCCGATGCTTGCTCAAGGTCTTTCCACGGCGCTTCGTTCGGTGCGAAGTTCGAGCGGATATAAGACACAAGGTCGGCAATCTGACGGTCGTCGAACGAATCCTTGAAGCCCGGCATGTAGCCGAGCGCATCGGTGGCTGGGGCGTCGATACCGTTCTGAATCACCTTCAGCAGATTATCCGGTGTGGCTTCGCTCACGCTCGTGTTTAGCGCGAGCAGCGGACGTACCCCGAAGTTGCCGACACCGCCGGTCGCGGCATGACATACCGCGCATGCGCCTTCGAAAATCCGACGGCCGCTGTCGAGTCCTTGCAGCGTCACTGCGTCATGTTCATGCACCGGCAGCGGCTCGGCCGGCTTGACCAACCCAGGCTGCGGTGACAGCGACGCCACGTAGTGCGCCATCGCGCGCACATCCTCTTGCGGCAGCGTCGACAAGCTTGCGACGACAGGCGCCATAGGACCGGCCGCGACGCCATGCTCATGCGAGAAACCGGTCTTGAGATAGTCGAAGAGCGCCTGTTCGGTCCACTTCACCGGCGCTTTCGAATTGGCGACGAGCGACGGCGCCACCCACCCCTCCGCACTCCCGCCAGTCAGGTACAAGCGCCCACCCTTCTCCGCCCCGAGTGCATTGCGCGGCGAATGACAGGCGCTGCAATGCCCTACGCCATCTACGAGATACGCGCCGCGATTCCACAACGCCGAGCGCGTCGGGTCCGGCTTGAACTCGCCCTGCTTCAGATACAGCGCGTTCCATCCCGCGACCAGCCCGCGCTGATTCAGCGGAAACGGCAGGCGCGTGGCCGGCGGCGTATTCTCGACCGCCGGTTGCGACATCAGATACGCGTACAGCGCGGTCATGTCGGCATCGCTCATCTTCGTGAACGCGGTGTACGGGAACGCGGGATAGAGATGATGGCCGTCGCGCGAGATGCCTTGGCGCATGGCCCGATCGAATGCAGCGAACGACCAGTTGCCGATGCCGGTCTTCGGATCAGGTGTGAGATTGGTCGTGTAGACCATGCCGAAAGGCGTTTCAAGGCCGAGGCCGCCGGCATTGATCATGCCGCCGGGAGCGGTATGGCAAACCGCGCAATCGCCGAACTCGGCGATCTGGCGGCCGCGTGCGATGGTGGCGTCGGACCACGTCGATGCAGCCGGCCGGGCGATCGGTTCAATCGGGGCACGCATGGGCCACAGCGAGCACGCCAGCCCGATCAGGCTAAGTGTGCCGCCGGCGGCGAGCGCGGTCCAGAGAGAACGTTTGGTGCGCCTTGGCGCGCCCGCAGCCGACCCCTTCGTCCCTTCAAGCGCCGCAAGCACGCGCTCCGGCGTGAACGGCGGCGCTCGAAAACGCACGCCGGTCGCATCGTAAAGCGCATTGGCGATAGCCGCAGCGGCCGGAGAGACGTCGATTTCCAAACGCTCCGTGGCCGCGCCTTGCGTAGCAACTTCGCTACTCGCGGCCGCCGTGGGCGCAAGCTCATGAGACACCGCCTGGGCGTCCTGCGTCTCGTCGTGCGAGGGCCGCGCGGTGAGTGGCAAGCCCAGGGCACGCGAAGCCGCAGCAGCGATCTGCCGGGCCGACACTCCACTGATGCGCCCAATCCTGCGCCGTCCGCTTGCTCGCCCCGCTACCACGCGCTTGAGCTCAACGTCGCCGGTCAGGCGGTTCACATCGAGATCGACGATCCACGCCGAATAGTCGGGCGTCGGGTTATCGCCGGATGCTGTGTCGTGTTTGTCGAACGCAAACCCGCGGCCATGGGTGACGTCTCCGTTAGCGCGGCGCGTCTTGCGAGTCTGCTCATGCGAGTCCCACGCTGCCCGCTCCGCCACCGTGCCGATCAACTCCCTCGCGCCGGCGTACTCCACCGGGTCGAGATGATCGAGACGAAACGAAACCGGATCGCGATGGTTCCCGCGCGCAATTTCGTCGACGAAAGATTCGCGCGCGAAGGTATGCGCCGCGCCGGGAATCAACGCGGCGGCATCGTCGACCAGCGACGTCGAATGGGATGACGAATAGGGGCTCGGATCTTGCGTGACTGCTTCACCGGCCGTAAAGCCGGGCGTTCGCGCGACATAGCGCCAGTCGAGCAGCGCGCCTTCATCGTCCAACGATGCAGCGACGGAAACCGTAGCTTCCCTAACCGGTGATACCGCCATATAACCGTCAACGCACACAGCACGGCCGGTCGCCGCCATCAACGCGACCGCGGCGAGCGCGGCGCGTGGGGCGATCAACGGATCGGTGGGGTCATCGAGTGAATGCAGCGTGAAACGATCGGCCGGGAGGCCCGTCATGCTCACAAGCTTCGCCAGCAGATCGGCGGTCACAGGAGCACCGCTCCATACCGCGATGCTGCCGTTGTCATCACGCGCAATGGCCTCGCACGGCAAGAACCTTTCCGTCGGAATAGGCCAGACGTATTGCGCTTCCTGCTGCAAACCGGAGGGGTGCACGGGTAACGCAAGCGTATCGCCGGATGACTCCACGCGGGCCGACAGCATCAGCCGGCAAGCAGCATCGCGTGCAAGCTCGAAGCGCTCTGCAACGAATGCAGCCACGTTCCCCGCGACCACCCAGCGCACGCCCGCCTCGACCTCAAGCGCATGCCCGCGCGCGAGCAACGCAGCGCCGGAATCTCCCAGAACGCATGCGTGAAGCATCGACTCGGGCATCAGCACGGGTCCGTCGGAACTTCCTTCGCGCATGGCGTCCATTGAATCAGCGTTATTGTTCGCGTTTCAGATAGTCGGCAGCGCGATGCACTGCCTTCATGATTTCAATGTGCGTGCCGCAACGGCACAGGTTGAAGCGCAGCGCGTCGCGGATATTGTCGTCATCAGGCGCAGGGTTGCGATCGAGCAGCGCTTTCGTGCTCATGATCATGCCGTTGAGACAGTAGCCGCATTGCGCCGCTTGTTCGTCGATAAAAGCCCGCTGGATAGGATGCAGCGCGTCCAGCGTTCCAAGCCCCTCCAGCGTGAGCGTTTCCCGTCCTACCGCCGCCGCAACCGGCACGACACAGGAACGTGCGGGACCACCATCCAGCAACACCGTGCAGGCCCCGCACTGGCCCAGGCCACAACCGTATTTCGGCCCGTTCAGCTCGAAGTCGTTGCGTAACACATAGAGCAAGGGGGTGTCGCGGGTCACGCCCGTGATCGTGCGTGTACAGCCGTTGACGGTCAGCGTCAACGGTTCGGAAGCCTGTGCTGCGGATGCGGACACGCTCATTTTTCAGTCATCGAATCAAGACCGCACGGGGCAACCATCCAGGCACCGCCGCGCGCGATCGGGTCGAAATATCAAGCCGCCGTTGCCGAAGCCTGCTTCGCCAACGGCGACTTCAACGGCTCGTTGAATACGTCGTAAGCGAACACCCACGCCGGATCTTCGTTGGTGCGCAGCCACGTGTTGTTGTGCGAGACCAGTTGCACCTTCGAAGCACGCTCAGCGCGGTTCGCCTCGTACAGCGCGAACGCGTTGGCGTAATCGGTCGCGCCGACCTCGTCCAGGCAACGCGTAAGCATGGCTGCATCTTCAATCGCCATGGCCGCGCCCTGCGCCATGTGCGGTTTCATCGGATGACAGGCGTCGCCGAGCAGGACCAGGCGGCCACGGCTCCACAACGGCAGCGGATCGCGCTCCAGCAACGGCCACTTCGTGACTTCGGGCGTGGCGTCGATCAGCTTCTGCACCGACGGATGATAGCCCGCGAACGCCTCGCACATTTCGTCGCGGCTGCTCGGCGCAACCGACTGCCCGGCCGGCCACTCAGCCTGCGGAACGCCGGTCACGTAGTAGATTTCATCGCGCTTGGAGGTCACGTAATACACCATCATGTGGCGGTCTTCCGACCACCACTTTACACACAGATCGAAAGGATCGGTGCCGAGCAGCGACGCGGGAAACACCGCGCGATGCGCAACATAACCCGTGTAACGCGGCGGTTCCGCACCCAGCAGATGGTCGCGGATCTTCGAGTTCACGCCGTCCGCGCCAATCACGATATCCGCGGTCTCGACGCTGCCGTCGGCAAACGTCAGGCGCACTTCGTTGTCGACCTCTTCAATCCCGCTCAGGCACTTGTTGAACTCGATCGTGCCGGGCGCGACGGCCTCGGTCATCAGCGCATGGAAGTCGCCGCGATGCACAGTCAGGTACGACGCGCCGTATTCTTTCAAAGCGAAATCCCCGAACGGAATCTGCGCGATGGCTTCGCCCGTTTTCCAGTCGCGGCTGTACCAGTAGTCCGGGTGCGAGCCCATGACATTCAGCGCGTCTTCGCAGTCCATACGGCGCATGATCTTCATCACGTTGGGACCAAGGTGAATCCCCGCGCCGAGACGCGAAAACGCGGGAGCCTGCTCGTACAGACGAACCGAATAACCGGCGCGCTGCATCAGCGCCGCCGCTGCCGTTCCTCCAAGGCCCGCGCCAACGATCGCGATACGGGGTTTGCTCATGATGACCTCTCCATGTCTGGCGCTCGCCGAAAGTCGTTCAGCCGAGCCTGTTAAATGAACCTATATCGAGTGTACACATTGAATTTTTTTGAGTAAAGAAAATTTGCATTGAGTCGAATGAGGTGCGATTAATCCCTTTATATGTGCATTTTATAAGGGTTTTCACCAATCTAAAGCACACTTGCACCATTAAAAAATGTTTTCGGAATCTTGTTAAATTCAAACGTGTACACTAGACTTGATCGAATCAATCTGCCGCATCGTTTGCCACAAAGCTTTACTGATAGCTTTCGACTCATCAACGGACTCCGCGATGAACTCAACTTTTCTCTACGGCGCGAACGTCAACGCCAACGGCATCCGCCAGCATTACCTGCGCTACGGCGGCACGGATGGCGTGCGCGCCGGCCGTCCCGCCGTGATCCTGATTCCGGGCATCACCAGCCCGGCGGTCACGTGGGGTTTTGTCGGCGAGACGCTCGGCCGCCAGTTCGATACCTACGTGCTCGACGTCCGCGGCCGCGGTTTATCGGAAGCGTCGGCCACGCTCGACTACAGCCTCGACGCCCAAGCCGCCGATGTCATCGCGCTCGCGAAAGCGCTCGGCCTCGAACACTATGCGCTCGTCGGCCATTCGATGGGTGCGCGAATCGCGATCCGTTCTGCACGCAGCGCGCCGAAGGGCCTGACGCGCACGGTGCTAGTCGACCCGCCGGTGTCCGGTCCGGGCCGCCGCGCGTATCCTGCGAAGCTGCCGTGGTACGTCGATTCGATCCGCTTGGCTTTGAAAGGTATTGACGCCGACGGCATGCGAGCTTTCTGTCCGACCTGGACCGAAGACCAGTTGCGTTTGCGCGCGCAATGGCTGCATACCTGCGATGAACGCGGCATGCTCACATCGTTCGAAGGGTTCCATACCGACGACATCCACGCCGACCTGCCTCTGCTTCGCGTGCCTTCGCTGCTCATCACGGCCGCTCGCGGCGACGTGGTGCTGGACGAAGACGTGCAGGAAATGCAGACCCTGGCACCCGGCATGCTGCATACCCGCGTGCCCGATGCCGGCCACATGATTCCGTGGGACAACGAAGCCGGCTTCTATGAAGCATTCGGCGATTTCCTCGGTGCAAAGCTCGTCTAAAGCCAAGCACGACCCAAGACGAGCCGACACTCACTCTTCAGGAGTCAACATGCCAATCAGCGATTACGAAATGATCGCCGCATGGAAGCAGGTACTGACGTTGTCGAAGCTGCAGGCCGGCCAGACCGTCACCATCCTCACCAGCGCGTCCACGCATCCGCAAACACTTTCAAGCGCTTTGATCGCCACGCAGTCGATGGGTGCGATCGTCAACCGGCTCGACCTGTTGCCGGTGAACGGCGAAAAGGCTCTGAGCCGCGACTCGCTCGCGTATCTCGGCACCACGCCGCTGACCGGCAATCAGGCCGCCATTGCTGCGTTGAAAGCGAGCGATCTCGTGCTCGACCTGATGACCCTGTTGTTCTCACCCGAGCAGCACGAGATCCTCGCGACCGGCACGAAGATCCTGCTGGCCGTCGAACCACCCGAAGTGCTCGCGCGGCTCGTGCCGACCGAAGCCGATCGCACCCGCGTGCGGGCTGCGGCTGCGCGGATCGTGGCGTCGCGGGAGATGCGCGTGACATCGAAGGCAGGCACGGAACTCGTATGTCCGCTGGGAGAGTTTCCCGCTATCTCCGAGTACGGTTTCGTCGATGAACCCGGTCGCTGGGATCACTGGCCGAGCGGCTTCGTGCTGACGTTCCCGAACGAGGGGCAAGCAAGCGGTCAGATCATGATCGACCGCGGCGACATCTTGCTGCCGCAGAAAAAGTACGTGAATGACCCGATCACGCTGACGGTAGAGAATGGTTATGCAACACGCATCGATGGCGGTGTCGACGCGGCCTTGCTGAGCGACTACATGGCCTCGTTCAACGATCCCGAAGGTTATGCGATCTCGCATATCGGCTGGGGGCTGCAACCTCGCGCGCGCTGGTCGACGCTCGGCCTGTATGACCGCGAGGCGACTATCGGCATGGATGCCCGCGCGTTCGAAGGCAACTTCCTGTTCTCGCTTGGGCCCAACAACGAAGCGGGCGGCAAGCGCACGACTACGTGTCATATCGACATCCCGCTACGTCATTGCGACGTGATGCTCGATGGCGAAGCCGTGGTCCGCGATGGCGTGGTGATGGACCGATAGCTATTGACCCCTTGGAGCAATCTGAATGAGCGACATCCAGAGCCACGCCGAATCGGGCGTGTACAAGCAGCAGGGATTCGGCACGCCGTTACCGGTGCAAGGCAATATCGGCTTGCTGATTGTCGACTTCGTTGTCGGCTTCGCGGACCCCAAGACCTTCGGCGGCGGCAACATTGCACCGGCTATTGAACGCACGGTGCATCTGCTCGCCGCCGCGCGCCGGCATGGCTGGCCGGTTGCACATAGTCGCATTGTGTATGCAGCCGATGGCAGCGACGACAACGTATTTTCGCTGAAAGTGCCGGGCATGGCGACACTCACCGAAGACCATCCGAACAGCGCGATCGTGCCGGAGCTGACACCTGCACGCGGTGAGCTCGTTGTGCGCAAGACCGTGCCTTCGGCGTTCTTCGGCACGCAACTCGCGCCGTGGTTATCGCAGCGTGCCGTGCAGACGTTGATTGTGGCGGGTGCCGTCACGAGCGGATGCGTGCGTGCAAGCGTAGTCGATTCGATGTCGCACGGCTTTCGTCCACTGGTTGTTTCGGATTGCGTCGGCGACCGGGCGATCGGACCGCACGATGCAAATCTCTTCGACATGCAACAGAAATACGCCGCTGTCATGACGCTCGACGAAGCGCTTTCGACGATCGAAAAACGCCAGGCCTGATCACCTTCGGCATCTGCATGCTGGCGGGCTGCCTCTTGGTATTGGCGATGCCGAAGCGTATCGTCAATGGTTGAAGCGGTTTAGTCGAACAAAGCGGCATTTTCAGGAATCGTCATGCCTACCGCAGCAGCGCTCACCCGAAATGAACTGCTCGCGCGCAACGGCTGCCTGACCATCTTCAGGCAACCGCTCGCGCCGGTAAAGCCCGCGCCCGGTCAACCGGGCAGCGGGTCTTCTTACGTTCAGGACACGCCGGAGATTTTCGTCGCGGTGCTGGACGATGGCCGCATCCTCGCGTTCAACGGCCACGTCGATCTCGGCACCGGCATCCGCACCTCGCTCGCGCAGATCGTGGCTGAGGAACTCGACGTACCGGCCGCGCGCGTCCAGATGATCCTCGGCGACTCGGCCGACGTGCCCAACCAGGGGCCGACCATCGCGAGCGCGACCATCCAGATTTCGGCCGTGCCGCTCAGGTTCGCCGCGGCGCAAGCGCGGCTTGCATTGATCGGGCTCGCTGCAGAGCGCTGGGGGTTGGAAGCCTCTCGCCTCACGACCGACGACGGCTGCGTCATTGCCCCCGACAACACCCGACTCACCTTCGGCAGCCTGCTTAAAGAGCGGCGTCTCTCGCTTCCCATCGACCATTCCGTTGCAGTGAAGGACCCGTCGACCTACCGGATCGTCGGCCGGGCGACACCGCGCGTCGATCTGCCCGCCAAAGCCACCGGCACGCTGACCTTCGTTCACGACATGCGCGTGCCCGGCATGCTGCACGGCCGTGTCGTGCGGCCGCCGTATGCCGGGCATGATTGCGGCGCGTTCGTCGGCAAAACACTGATCGACGTGGACCGGTCATCGGTCGAGAGGCTACCGGGCGTGCGCGGCGTGGTCGTCATCGGCGACTTCGTTGGCGTGGTGGCCGAGCGTGAGGAACAGGCAATCCGCGCGGCGCGTGCGCTACGCGTCCGGTGGCGCCCCCTGCCGCCGCTGCCGTCCCTCGATAACCCCGCCGAAGCTATTTCTAACGCTCCGGCTCGGCGTCGCCTTCTGCTGGAGGAAGGCGACGTCGAGAGCGTGCAGGGACAGGTGGGCACGACCACGCTGACACGCAGCTATGTCTGGCCGTATCAGATGCACGGATCGATCGGGCCGTCCTGCGCCCTCGCGGACTATCGGGACGGGCGCATTACGGTATGGTCCGGCACGCAGAACCCGCAGACCTTGCGCTACGACTTGTCGCGCCTGATCGAGCGCGCTGAAGCGGATATCGATGTGGTCCGCATGGAAGCCTCCGGATGCTACGGCCGCAATTGCGCCGACGATGTCGCCGGCGACGCGCTCCTGCTCTCGCGTGCAATGAGGCAGCCGGTGCGGGTCCAGCTATCGCGCGCCGACGAACATCAATGGGAGCCCAAGGGCACCGCGCAGGTCGTCGATGTGACCGGCACCGTGTCCAGCAGCGGCGACACGCTGGGTTATACGTTCGCTTCCCGCTATCCATCGAACGACGCGCCCATGCTTGCCCTTCTGCTCACCGGCACGACGCCGGCCGAGCCGCGCGTCTTCGAAATGGGCGACCGGACCGCCGTCACGCCCTACACATTCGCGAATCGCCGCTTCGTCTGCCACGACCTCGCGCCGCTGGTCCGGGCGTCGTGGTTCAGAGGCGTGTCGGCGCTGCCGAACTCGTTCGCTCATGACGTATTCATCGATGAACTCGCGTTCGAGACCGGCGCCGATCCGCTCGCATTCCGGCTGCGGCATCTCAAGGACGAGCGGGCGGTGGAGTTGCTAAAGGCGGTAGCGGAACGCGCAGGCTGGCAAGCCCGCGCTGCTGGCAGCCGCACAGCTCGCGATACCGGCGAACGGGTGCTTCAAGGGCGCGGCGTTGCGTACGCACGATATGTGCATAGCCGCTTCCCTGGTTTCGGCGCAGCATGGTCGGCGTGGATCGTCGATCTTGACGTCGATAAAGTCAGTGGAGAAATCCGCATCAGGCGAGTGACGGTCGGCCAGGACACCGGCACCGTGATCAATCCTGACGGCGTGCGCCATCAGATCCACGGCAATGCCATCCAGACCCTGAGCCGCACGTTGAAAGAGCGTGTGCGCTTTACTGACGGTCTGGTGGCAAGCAGGGAATGGGGCAGCTATCCGATCCTGACGTTCCCCGAATTGCCTCCCGTCGACGTGGTGCTGGTGGACCGGCAAGGAGAACCGCCGCTTGGCTCCGGCGAGTCCGCGTCGCTTCCCGGTGCGGCCGCCATCGCCAATGCGTTATTCGATGCAACCGGTGTGCGATTCCGCTCACCGCCATTCACGCCGGACGCGGTCAGGGCCACGCTACAGGCCGTTGCGACGTTGACGCCCGCCGAGCACCGATGACCGCGTAGCAGCGTCGCCATCGGCCTATACGCGCTTTGAATCAGCTATCTTCCGCGCGCGTCATCGCGCGTAGAAGATAAACGATGGCGACGCGCTCGGCCGGATTCAGCCCCGCGTAAGTCTGCTCGCTGACCTGCCGCGCAAACGGCACGGTCTGGTCGATCAACGCCAGGCCTTCCGGTGTTGTGCGCACCAGCAGCTTGCGACCGTCGAGCGGGTCGGGCGAGACCACGATCAGCGAGCGTGCTTTCAAGCGCTCGACCACGCCGCGGATGGTGGCCTGGTCGATTGCCGTGGCCTTGACGATGTCGTTGAGCGAGCAGGACTGCTGCTGCTTGACCGCGCACAGCGTGACGAATTGCGCCGCGGTCAGATCCGAGTCCGGTATGGCCGCCTGGAAGATGGCGACGTGGCGCTGGTATGCCCGCCGCAGCAGGTGGCCGATCTGTTCGGAGAAGTGATACTCCTCGCTGCCGGGATCAACCGGAGGGTGGGATGGCTTTTTGGGCATGGGAAGAATTGTAGGGTACACGTTCTATTATGCTTCGATTACGGTCACGCACCGCGTTCCTCAGTCCTACCGTGCTTCCCTTTTTATCATAGTCCGCAGCGTGCCCTCCGCGGTCTTGCGAAGCGCCGGACGGCCTTGGCGCTTGCTATACCCTACCCTGTCTTCCCTCCAGTCAGCCGGCCGCTGAGCCCGGCTCCCACGCGCCTAGTCGCGAAGCCGGCTTCTTTCCATCATGACGCGGCCCGCCAGATCGGAGGCGAAGGTGTCGCGTCCATCCGCGTCCGCATTGCAGCCGTTCGCGACGCACCAGTCGGGGAACAGATCCGGATCGATATACGCCTGGATTACGCCAATGCCCTGGCTGACACACCGTTCGCGAAAGCGTTCCACCTGATTCTTCCAGTCCATATACGAAAACGGCAACACCTCCCCATCGATGAACATGGCACGGCATCGGTCATAGTCCTCCTGCCTGTACCACGCAACGCCCAACAAACGGAACTGCGAGTTCATGGATTCCTTTTATACATACAAGCTCACAAGGGAGCGGGAGCAATTCACGCGGGTTGAAGCAAGCGTCGATCACCCGAACAAGGGCCGCCATCGGCGATGGCGTGCCCCGTCAGCCAGACTCGACGTTGGCAGGACTGCATCGGCGATACAAGGGACGCACTCGACAGGACCGGATGGAGAAAGCACCGGTGGGTTGGACCACCCGGCCGCGGCCGGACAATCGCGCTTAACTAGCCTGCTTATCTAACTCGCTTATTCAACCTGCTCACTGACCTGCTTAACTGCGTAGTACAAACTTCTTCCGAACCGCAAATCCATCTTGGCTTGCAGGGTCTTGATCAACGAACCCCGAAGCATCTCTACCTCCCGGCTCGCCCGCGAAGGCAGAAGACCCACCGCCAGGATGAAGTCGTCCACATCGTGCGTACCCATGTATTCCTCCAGCACGATCCTTCGATGTCCTTGCTCAGCAGGCATCGTTGCTTCCTCAGCGCTTGCGGCGCAAGGCAGCGAAGGCGCTGTGCCGTGCTCGCCTCCCGGCATGAGCAATACATCCGCGGCGTCGGTGTCGCACGCACCGGCCGCGCACGCACCCATGATCCGCACCCGGCCGGGAAACGTTGCCGACAAATCGGCGAGCCATGACGCTGCCGGTTCGTGCCCGATGCCTGCTATGAGCAGCCGCGAGCTTTGCGCCTGCATCAGTGCGCGAATCAGCGCAGCCTGCCGGACACTGCCAGCCGATGAAACGTCGTCACTGATCACCGCCAGTGCGAAGTCGTGGTCCGACACATTCATCCTGGCGCGAGCGCGCTGCCTTGCTGCGAGCGAGACTTCACCACGCCGCGGATCCGGCAAGACCTTGACCGGTGCACCGCCAACCGTCCCGGCGTCGAAGCGCGAATCGAACGTAAGCAGGGTCGCACGCGACGCGAGAGAGCGACGGGCACTCCATTCGCTATCGACGGGAAACGCGGCGGGGTTCTCGGGGCGCAGGTCCAACGCAAAGACCGATGCAGGCCCGAACCATCGTCTCAGCGCGAACGCACACTCGGCGAAGGCATCGCCATAAGCCTCGACACCCACGAAGACATAGAAATTGCCGGCAGCGCCCGCCGGGCTACCCGCATGCGCCCGCTGCACCATCGCAAGCAGATAGGCCGAGCTAATGGCCGTTGCCTTTTGCGAGCCCCCGCGCGGCTCGACATCGATGAACTCGACGTTCGCAAACGTGTCGGCCCGCACGCCCCGCCATAGCGCCATCGACCTGCTCAAGGGTGCGACCACCTTTATCGCCACGCTCGAAAGCGAGCGAATGCCATTTACTGAGTCGACAATGATTTTTATCGATTCTGGCTGTGTTACCGGCGTTAACAAAACGATAGACGAATGCAATGCCATCCCAATTAGTATGAGGATATTAGAACCATATCGAATGTTGCTTTACGCCTTGATAAACAACATCTTTAGTCGATTTTCTTATTGTCAAGTTGTGACCCATTAAGTAGCAATTATTTAAGCATTTTTTATCATTATAGATACGTCTCCTTAACCAATTCAGACAATACATATCCCTTTTGAGACAGCCGGCAAAGGAGCTTTTCATTGTTGGCTAGAATGATTTTTAGGGCACACACAAACGAGAAAAAAATGAACTTAGAGGGTGCAAGATCCTGGACTAACTCGAGGCGAGTGGTCTCGATCGAGCAAGGGAACCGCCGGCACGGACACGCGACCAAGAAACGAATCGCGATCCTGGTCTACGAGAACTGCTCTTTCGTGGAGGTCGCATTGATTGTAGAGACCTTCGACCTCGCCAATTTGGCCGCGACGACCGAGTACGGTCAGGCCCCACATTATTCGATTTCCTTACTGTCGAGCAGGGGCGGTCGTGTGCAGTGTTCCAACGCCATCAGCATGGACACCCATCCGCTGGACGCTTCGTCATCGTCCGGGTACGACGCGCTGTTCATTGCAGGGGGTGAAGGCGCCGCAGCGGCAGCTCACGACAGCAGGAACACGGACTGGCTCAAGCGCGTGTTCCAGACTGTCCGCGTGGTACAGGCGGCGGGCAACGGCACGCTTCTGCTCAAGGGCGCCGACCTGCCCAACGCGCGCGGCATGATCATCCCGATACGGCCGTCCGGTAAGCAGCACAGCCAGGCGCCGAGCAACGATGTGGTTATCGACGTCAACGCGGGTTCGCCAGTCATCACCGCCCTCTCGCTCATCAAGAGCGACTTCGATTACGAAACCGCGGAGAGCATTGCCGAGCGCCTCATGCCCTTTTCCGGCCGCTGGCTCGAGCCGCTTCTCGGCGATCCGCCCAACGCGAACGTTGCCTCCACGATCAAGGAAGCGACTCGCTGGATCGAAGAACATTGCGCCCGTCCGATCACGGTAGATGATATTGCCCAGAGCGTGTCTATGGGCGAGCGCACATTTCTCCGGCATTTCAAGGCCGAAACGGGCATGCCACCGTCCGAGTATCTATTGCGTACCCGCCTCGACATTGCGTGCAGGTTATTGATCACCACGACCCTGCCTATCGATAAAGTGGCGCGCCGGTGTGGCATGCGCAGCGGCACCCGGCTGGCGAAGATCTTCAAACGACGCTTGGGCATTTCCGCCAGCGACTACCGTAACTGCGCACGTGCCGACTTCAGCAATACCTGAAGTAAATATCAGCAAAATAAGATCAGGTTAAGGAATGCCGCGCCGGGAGACACGCGGTATATCCAGGTGTGTCGTAACGTGTCGTGGCGTCAGTAAGCCTGCCGAGCCCTTCGCCGGGAAACAAAGGTCAACCCATATACCAGTTTCCACCGTATTGCGTGAAGGCGTACACGGTGTGATTCGCCAGCACGACACTCTTGCCGGTCGACGTGACAATCCCTGCGCCGGGTACGATCGTTACCTGAGAATTGCCAAGTACGCGAATGCTTGCGCCGTCTACGCCGCCGGTGAAATTTCTAATGTTGGCGGGCGCGCTGTAGCCTTCGAGCACGATCAGGCTATTTCCGGTTATATCGACCACGGCTGTGCCGTCGGCGGGACGGATTGCCTGCGGCGCCGCCAATACGCCGGAACCGCCTCGCTGCTGAGTAAGAAACAAACCGGACTGGTTATACGCGCCGCTGCAACCGGTATAAGTATTACGGAGGTAAGGGTCCGAGCGGCTTACGTGATCTTCAAAGCCATATTTTTGCAGGCGGTCGGACGTTCCCTGCGAGCGGCACCCGGTAAGCAAGTTCTCTCTCGACAATGCCGACATGTAGAAGCCGCTGTACTGCCCTACGTTTCCCGAGCTATTGAAGTACGCGAAGCATGCAGCCCACAACGCACTGCCATCGACGTAAAAACCATGGCCGACATTGGAGTCCCCGCGACACAGCGAGATCCGGTGCTGCGACCCTCTCAGCGGCGCGACGTAGATCCCTCGCTCGGCGTCCTCGCCAATGCAGTTGGACAGAAAGTTGTTCGCACCGCCGACCAGGATCCCGCAGATATACAGGTCGTTGCTCACCACACCGTCGGATGCAATCAGCGACGGATTGGCTTCGATCCGGTTCAGGAAGTCATCGGTGCCGAATGTCTCGACACACCCCGAAATCTGCGTGCGGTGACGGTTCAGCAAAACGTTCGTCGTGAGAATGTCCTCAAAGACAATCCCGAATCCTGCGATGTGCTGGAAACCCTGATCGGCAAAGTTGTTGGCCGTGCATCGTTTTACCGCTCCCCACTTTGCGTTTCGCAACCGGACACCGCCGCCCTCATAACTCGCGCCCAGACCCGCAAAATTGATACCGTTCACCGCCGTGCCCCGGATCAGGGTTCTGGGCGAATCAACCACGAAACCGGGCTTCGCCTGAGACAGGGTGACACCGGATACGCGCCCCGGAAGGTATCCAAACATTTCACTGCCGGATACCAGGGACACGCCATCCTTGAGCACTACATTGCACCGGTAATTACCGGCTGGAAAACGCACGACACCTCCGCCGCGCGCTTCGAGAAGATCGATCGCGGTCTGGATCGCGGCGGAGTCGTCCGCGCTGTCATTGCCCTTCGCACCGAAGCGTTTCGGATTGATGTCGGCATCGTTTAGCTCGTCGGCGACCGTTCTGACCACGCTCGACGCGGGCAACGATTTGAATCCGACGAGCGACGATCCGCCGGGCGCCGCCAAGGCTTCGCGGGCGAATGCCGCTATCGAACCGACCTCCGTTTGCAACAGCCCTGCTCCCCGGCTCGCGGGCAGCGTTTCCGTACCCGTCAGCTTGCCCGCGTCGGGTGAGATGCCTTTCGCCATGGGAGCCTGGACATAGCTTGCCAGTTGGGCGATC
This sequence comes from Caballeronia mineralivorans PML1(12), assembly GCF_001028175.1. GTDB lineage: Bacteria > Pseudomonadota > Gammaproteobacteria > Burkholderiales > Burkholderiaceae > Caballeronia > Caballeronia mineralivorans. The sequence goes on along the minus strand of NZ_AEJF01000144.1, from coordinate 57,255 downwards.
GACAGTTTTTTTTCGGCGCCGTCCTGCGCCGCGTATATCAGGTCATCGTTCGCGAGGGTTCCTGCCAGGTCCAGGTCCTTGAGTTGTTTGTGCGGACGCAAGCTCGGCTCTTGCCGCTCTTGCGATCGCAACGTCCCTCCTCCTGTTCCAAGCAAGCTGGCCGCCAGGAAAGTTTTGATCGCGTAACGTCTATTAGACACTGCAAGACCCCATAGTGGCCAGGTAATTGCGGACGGAAATGCCGCGCACCGTCGCGTTGTTCCGTCTGCCAGTTCTAAGGCAAGCCGAAGCGACTGCCATGGGAATTCGAAGACGAGAAATTTCAGCCTTTTTCATTGACGCCGCTGCTGAATATTTCACGCAGCAGAACAGTCGGAAAGACTAGCGCGTCGTGAACATATCTGCCCAGAAGACGCCTTGGCTCGCACACGATCCGATGCAGCCATTCGAGCCCCGCCTGACGCATCCATACCGGCGCCCGCGCTTTTGATCCCGCGATAAAGTCGATCGTCGCGCCGGCGCAAATAACGACCTTCGCTTCAATCCGCTCTTTATGCGCGTGAACCCACAACTCCTGTTTAGGCGCCCCCAAACCAACGATCAAAAGATCAGGTTGACAGGCCGAAATCTGCGCGACGATACGATCGCATTCCTCGGGTACGTGTTCGAAACCGAAGGGCGGGCTATGAGTACCGGCAACCATAACGTGAGGCCATCGACGCGCAATGATCGATCCCGCCCGGTCGGCTACGCCTGGCGCTGCACCAAGCAGGAATACCTTCACGGGCTGCTGCATCACGCTCGCTTTCTCAAGCAGACGCGGCACCAGGTCACTGCCCGGCACCGTTTCTGGAAGCGGGCGACCCAGCAACCGAGAAGCCAGGACCAGCGGTTTTCCATCCGCCACGACCATGGAAGCCGCCTTGTAGGCGTCGCGGAAAAGCGCAAGCTTTTTCAGTTTGACAATGTGATCGACGTTTGGCGTAACCACATACCGGCACGCCACCAATGGCGATTCAAGCCACTCAACGAGTCTGCCGACGGCGACCTCCATTGGAATAGCGTCGATGTCGATTCCGAATATCGTGTGTACTTTCTTCATCTTTGTTGTCGCCATGGTGGTCAAGAGGATTTCGTCATGAGAGACGTTACTGACGTAGTAGTCCGAATCAATTTGTAATCGACATGGGTCACGAGATGCTTGCAAACGGACGCGCATTCGCGCTTACATTCTTCTAGCGCGCGCCACTGAGTCCCCTATGGCTCACCGGGTCACGACACGCCAACGCGTGCATGCCGTTTCGGTCATATGTGAACCCGGCCGTAGCTGTCGTCGAAGCGAACGATGTCGTCTTCCGCAAGATAGGAGCCGGACTGGACTTCAATAAGTTCCAGGGGAATCTTTCCAGGGTTAAGAAGGCGATGTGTCACACCAAGCGGAATGTAGGTCGACTGGTTTTCCGTCAGCATGATTTGCTTGTCGCCGTTCGTAACCAGCGCGGTCCCTTTCACGACGATCCAGTGCTCCGCGCGATGGTGATGCATCTGCAAGCTCAACTGCGCGCCCGGATTCACCACAATTCGTTTAACCTGGAAGCGCTCGCCCTGGTCGATAGATTCATACGACCCCCATGGCCTCACCACTCGCCGATGCGTAACCGATTCCTGACGCCCCGATCCGTTAAGCTGTTCAACGATCCTCTTTACGCTCTGCGTCTTATCGCGATGCACGATCAGGACGGCGTCGGCCGTTTCCACAATCACGACGTTGTCCAGGCCGATAGCGGCGACCATCCGGTGTTCCGCGCGGACGTATGAGTTCGACATATCCTCCTGCAGTACATCGCCGAGAAGAACGTTGCCATTCGCATTGGCTTGCGCAATGTCAGCAAGTGCGGCCCACGAGCCTATGTCGCTCCAGCCGAGATCCACCGCGGCGATCACCGCCGCACGATCCGTCTTCTCCAGCACCGCATAATCGACGGAGATACCTGGGCACCCGGCGAAAGCAGCCTCGTCGAGGTTCACGAAATCGCCGCTGCGAGTGGCCGCTTTGAGCGACAGCTCTGCGAGCTGTGCGATCTCCGGTTCATGGCGGCTCAACTCTTCCATATAGGTTGATGCCTTCAGCATCAACATGCCGCTGTTCCAGTAATAACCACCATGTTCGACAAAACGCGTCGCTGTAGCGGCATCCGGCTTCTCGACGAAGGCCTCGACCGCAAAAGTGCCCACGGTGTTGACAAGCCGCGCACCCCTGCGGATGTAGCCGTAGCCCGTATGCGCCTCGGTCGGGCTGATACCGAAGGTGACCAGATAGTTGTCGCTAGCGATATCAGCGGCATCCTCGATCAGTCGCTCAAAAGGCGCCTGATGCTTGATCACGTGATCGGATGGCAAGACCAGTAGAAGCGCTTCAGGAGACTTGTGCATCGCCAGCAAAGCCGCCACCGCGATTGCCGGCGCAGTATTACGAGCTGCCGGTTCGAGCACGATCGTTGCGGCGTTCTCCCCCACCTGACGCAGTTGTTCGGCGATCAAGAACCGCTGCTCCTTGTTCGACACAATGATCGGCGCCGTCATGTCCGCCATGCCGCGCAAACGCAGCAGTGTTTCCTGAATCAGCGAGTGGTCCCCTGCGAGCCGGAGATACTGCTTCGGATATCCGCCGCGAGACATCGGCCATAGACGGGTTCCGCTGCCGCCGCACAGGATCACCGGAAAAATGCTCATTACCCTCATCCCTGGTCAAATAATCGATACCGGTTACGCTTCGTCCTTGAAAGTCCAGGCGTTCAAGACGGCGGTATGACTGGAGTGAGTTGAAAATAGCGGCGTCTTGTCGACGTAAAATCACTGTACACGCGGCTAAAAGCGATGCGGCCCGCGTGTCCGACTGCGACACGCTTTTGTCAGCTCTGGATAGAGAAACAGAAGGTGCCAGGGACGAAAGAGCTGAAAACTCGTCGATCCACGAATAACTTCGCAATGCTTAATACGTGTCTCGATGGATATTCACTATCCTAATTGCCCGTTACTTCTTGAACACACCAACAATGCCCGCGTGATCAACCACGAGCAGCGAAGTGATCTTGTGCCGCTCCAGCAGCGCCAGTGCATCTTCCACTCGTGTGCCGATCCGGGTGGTAACCGGGTTATGCGACATGAATTCGCTTGCCGACTTGCCGAAGGCATCCTGTCCATGCACCTCGATCACACGTCGAATATCGCCGTCGGTCACGAGACCATGACCGTCCCCGGTTCTGACGATCGCGATGCCCAGGTTGCTTTTTGTCATCACTGACACGACTTCCATCACCTTCGCCGCGCCCTCTACAAACGGTAGCGCGTCGCTGACCATTTCGTCCTCGACCATCCGCAGCAGCCGTCGGCCAAGCGAGCCGCCGGGGTGAAACCGGGCGAAGCTCTCGGGCCGGAAATCGCGGGCTTCCATGAGCGTGACGGCTAATGCATCGCCCATTGCGAGCGTCGCCGTGGTGGACGCGGTCGGCGCGAGTTGCAACGGGCACGCCTCGCGTTCGACTGCGACATTGAGGTGGCAAAACGCTGCGTTCGCCAATGTCGAGCCGGGCTTGCCGGTCATCGCGATCACGGCGTTACCGTTCTGCTTGAGGAATGGCAAGAGCTGGATGACCTCATGCGTCTCGCCCGAATTCGAAATGGCTATGAAGACGTCGTTACCCTTCACCATGCCGAGATCGCCGTGATAAGCCTCACCGGGATGCATGAAAAAGGCGGGCGTGCCGGTGCTTGCCAGCGTCGCGGCAATCTTTCGCCCGACAATGCCGGACTTGCCCATGCCGCACACGATCACCCGCCCCGTCGACTCCAGGATGGTCCGCACCGCGCGCGAATAGTCCTCGTCCAGCCGCGCCGCAAGTGCAGCCACAGCGCGGGCTTCGATGTCGAACACGCGCCCGGCAGACGCGATAAAAGGGGAATCGTTCATGAACACGCTCCGTTACTGGCGATTAGAAAATCGGACACCCGCTTCACGTCGTCCCACGTATCGACGCCGTGCGGCGGCGCTTCTGGCCAGGTCATGACCTTGATCGGAATGCCGAGCCAGATCGCCCGCAACTGCTCGAGTTTTTCCCGCTGCTCGAGTTCGCACATGGGTTCCTGCGCCAGCGTGCCGATCACCGAGCGGCGATACGCATAGATCCCGATATGACGCAGGAACGCCGGCAACGGCCATTGGCCGGTGGGAACATCGCGGCAAAAGGGGATGGGCGAGCGGGAGAACAGCGCGGCGTCGCCGGCTGCATTGACAACAAGCTTCACGATGTTCGGATCGTGCAGGTGGGCCGCATCCGTGACAAGAGCGGCGACCGTCGCCATGCGCAATTGCGGATCGTCGTTACAGAACGCAATGAACGCCGTGAGCAGCGCGGACGGCAGCAGAGGCTCGTCGCCCTGCACATTGACGATGAGATCGTCGGCATGCCAGCCGAGACGCTCCGCCACTTCGGCGCTTCGATCCGTACCCGAGCGATGCTCAGGATCGGTCAGCAGCGCCGGAACGTTATAGGCGTCGAGCACGGCGGCAATCCGCTCGTCGTCGATCGCCACGATCACGTTCGTGTCTGCGTCGAGCGCATCCAGCGCGGCCCTGACGCGCCGGTAGACGCGCACGATCATCGGCACGCCCGCGAGTTCGATCAGCGGCTTGGCAGGCAGCCGTGTCGATCCGTAGCGAGCGGGGATGACCACATGAACCCGCGGCCGGTCATTGCCTGACGTCATGTCGGCTCCATTTCTTGATAAGAGGCGCGTACGCGGTGTCGAGCGTCAGGCCGCCGAGCGCGAGAAGATGGTCGGCTACGTCGCGGGCGACACCGTGGCCGCCGTCGCATTGAGTCACGTACGCGGCAGCCCGCAGCACGAGCGGATGTGCGTCCGCCGGTGCGCACGAATATCCGGCGATCGCCATGGCCGCGAGGTCGATCACGTCGTCGCCTACGAATGCAATCTGCGCGTCCTGCAGCGCATGCTGCGCCCTGATACGTTCGTACGCCGACAGCTTGTTGTCGCAGCCGGTGACGACGACATCGAACTTGAGTTGCCTCGCGCGTAGCGTCAGCGCGGGGCTCGAGCGCGCGGACACGACGCCCGTCGCAATGCCATGCGCGCGCAGCAACGCTACCGCCACGCCATCTTTCACGTTGAACGGCTTGATGCATTCGCCCTCGCCGTCCAGATAGATCGACCCGTCCGTCAACACGCCGTCGACATCGAACAGAACGAGCCGGATCGCCCCGCGATAGCCGCTCTTCACAACAGGCCTTCCTCGACAGGCGTGAACGACTTGACCAGATCGTCGACCGCTTTCATCTGGACAAGAAACGGTTCGAGCAGCGCAAGCGGCAGTGCACTTGGACCGTCGCAGCGTGCCTGATCCGGGTTCTCATGCGCTTCGAGAAAGAGCCCCGCCACGCCGGCGGCAAGACCTGCGCGCGCGAGTTCGAACACTTGTTCGCGGCGGCCGCCGGACGCTTCGCTGCCGGCGTCGCGGCGTTGCAGGCTGTGCGTGACATCGAAGATCACCGGGCAGCCGCCCGACGCTTCGCGCATGGTCCGGAAACCGAGCATGTCGACGACGAGATTGTCATAACCGAACGAACTGCCGCGTTCGCACAGGATGACGTTCTGGTTGCCCGCCTCGTGGCACTTGTTGACCACGTGCCTGACCTGGGCCGGGCTCATGAACTGCGGCTTCTTGATGTTGACGGTCCGGCCGGTCTGCGCGATCGCAACGACCAGATCCGTCTGACGCGCGAGGAACGCGGGGATCTGCAGCACGTCGACCACTTCGGCAACCGGCTTGGCCTGTGCAATCTCGTGAACGTCGGTCAGCACCGGGACGCCGAAGCGCAGCTTGACTGCTTCGAAAATCCGCAAGCCTTCTTCCAGCCCGACTCCGCGGTATGAATGCATGGACGAGCGGTTGGCCTTGTCGAACGATGCCTTGAAAACGAATGGAATGCCCAGGCGTTCCGTGACGTCGACGTATCGCGCGCAGGCAGCCAGCGTCGAGTCGAGATCTTCGAGTACGTTGATACCGCCGAACAACACGAACGGCGCTTGATTGGATACGAAAATGTCGTCTGAAATCACCAACATTTGTTGACTGGCAGTCATGTCTATTGTCCAGGTAGCAATACATCGGGACCCGTCACCTTGACGGGCAGGATTGGTTCAACGGCATCACGCGCTCAAGACTACAACATGGGCCACTGCACTCACACGCCTACTTTTTCGCGTCGCTTTCATACGCGTAAGCCGCGTACCGGTAGGCGCCGTACTTCGAACCATAGCCGTACTTCACATGCATCAGGTTCAGGCCATTGAACAGCACGCCGGTCGGCTCGACCCCACTCTGCGCCAGCCGCTTCACCGACTCCGTAATCTCGCCCATCTTGGTCACGCTCGCCCAGGCGACCAGGAACACGGTGCCCGCAGCGGGCGCGAGAATGCCGGCATCGGCGGCGACCAGTACCGGCGCCGTATCGATCACGACGATGTCGTACGCCTCCGAAACCTCTTGCACCAGCTTGAGCAGCCGGTCGTTAAGCAGTAGTTCGGCCGGGTTGCGCGGTTGCGCGCCCGTGGAAATGAAGTCCAGATCCGGCACGACACCCCGGTGCAACGCCGCCTCCACGCTGCTTTGGCCCGAGATGACCTCCGACAGCCCGACACCGCGTTCCAGACCGAAATACTGGTGGAGATACCCTTTCCGCAAGTCGGCGTCGATCAGCAGCACACGTTTTCCGGCGGTGCTCAGCACCGTAGCGAAGTTCGCCGAGACGAACGATTTGCCGACTGAAGGCGCCGGCCCCGTGATCAGCACGACGTTATTCTTCGCGTTGAACATCGTGAACTGAAGCGCGGTCCGAAGGCTGCGGAAGCTTTCGATGGACGGGTCTTCCGGCGCATCCAGCGCCAGCATCTTCACGCCCGGCGCCTTGGCGCGGATCCGCTTGGATAGCGCCTGCTGCCGTTCGCTCAACGGGATGGTCGAATAAACATGCAGGCCGCTGCGCCGCTCTATTTCATTAGGATCACTGATGCCGCGAAACAGCATGTTTCTGACGAACGCCACGACTACACCGAGAAATCCGCCCGCCAGCAGCGAACCGAGCACGACGAGCAAACGTTTCGGTTTTACCGGATCTTCGGGCGTGACGGCCGTGTCGACCAGCCGCACGTTGCCGGTCTTGCCCGCCTTGACCAGCTGCAATTGCTGGAAGTTGTTCAGGAGCGAGGTATAAAGATCGGTATTCACCTGGACATCGAGCATCGACCTGACAATGTCCTGTTGCGCATCGGGCAGCAGCTTGATCTGGGCTGCGGAAGTGTCAGTGAAGCGGCGCAGGCTGGCAAGCTGCTCGTCGATTGCACGAATGGCCGGATGCGTCGGGTTGAAGCGCAGGATCAGTTCGTCGCGCCGCTGCTGCAACTCGAGCAGCCGCGTCTTGGCATCGGCGGATTGGGCCAGCGCAAGCTTGGCTTCCTCGGTCATGTCGATCGATCCGCGCCGGTCGCGCATGGCGGTGTAGCGCGCCTGCGCCACTTCAAGCCGCGACTTTATTTCAGGCAACTGGGTATCGAGGAACTGGAGCGACTGCGCCGCTTCAGCGGACTTGCGCGCCACGTTCTGAGCCACGTACAGCGTGGCGATCGCGTTCAGCAGGTCGGCTACGCGCCGCGGCTTGGTGTCCTGCAGGCTCGCGATCAGGATGCCCGACTGCTTGACCTTCTCCTGCACGTCGAGGTTGTCCTGCAGTTTTTCGATGGTCTTGAGCTTCGAATAACGCCTCAGGACGAACTCCGCGCCGGCGTTGCCGTGCAAGCTGTTGACCAGCAGGCTCAGGTTCCCGTAGGACGAGGGAATCGTTTCGAGCCGGCCGACCTGGCCCGTGAACGGCTGGTCCAGATCGCTGCCCGACAAACGGTAGTGGGTAGCGTCGGTGACAGCCAGCGTGAATCGTTTGCTCTCGAGATCCTGCGGCACGTCGAAGCGTTGCACGTCGATGCGTTCATTGCCCCATCCATAACCACCGAACCCGAACAGGCCGGGTGTGGACAGATTGTCGTTCTGCCGCGCCAGCCAGTTGCCGATGACCGGAAAGCGCCTGGGGCCGGCTTCTATGTAGGTCCGCAGCTGCTCCACCGCCCGCGTGACAACGAGGCGGGAGGCCAGGATCTGGCTCTCCGCGGCGGCCGTCGACTTCACGTCGAAGAGGGACGACACGTCGCCCAGCATGCTCTTGGCCGCCGACGAGTCGGGACTTTCTTCTACCTGGATCATGATGTCCGTCTGATAGACGGGCTCGGTAGCGAACGCGTACAGGAGGCCGAGCGCCAGGAAGGCGCCGGTCACCAAAGCGATCAGCCAACGGCTTTCGATCATGACATCCAGGATCGTGACGAGATCGAGATCTTCTTCTTTATCGACCGGAGGCGATGGAGGACGTGTCATTAGATTCATTCAATTGCGCCAAGGTAAGCAATGCGCCAGCAAAGAAAAAGTGCCTGCATCAGTCAGGCCGTGAGGGCGATGCGTTGCGCCCATTCGTCGACGCCCACTTCGATCAACGCCAGGCATTGCTCGAAGTCCACGCGATTACCGCCGTAGGGATCGAAGATGTCGCGATCCTGAAACTCGCCGAGACGAAACACCTTGCCGCGCGTCGCCCGGTAGGTTTCCTCGATCACGCGCTTCTGGTCCGCTTCCATGACAAGGATCATGTCGACGCCGGAACAATGCGACGCGCTGAGCTGGATCGCCCGGTGCGCTGCAATGTCGATGCCGCGCTCGAGCATCAACTGGCGGCCAAGCGGGTCCGCCGGCTTGCCCGAGAGCGCCCCCAGGCCCGCCGAGAGCACCTGGTACTCGGGCAGGCGCGTGCGCAGTAGTCCCGCGGCCATCGGACTGCGGCAGATGTTGCCAATGCAAACGGTCAGGATCGAACGGATCATGCGTCAGTTGCCTCGTGCGGTACGTTGCAGGTAATAGGCCCCCGTGGTGCTGCCCACAAGCGGCGTGATGAAGCGATCCCAGCGGATCACACCCGGTGCGTCGACATACACCACGTCGTCGCTCCGAAGCTGGAAACTGCTCGCGAGCGACATAGCCGAAGGCGACTTGCTGTCGAGGTGGTACACAACCGGCAGCGCGCCATCCACTCGACGCCGGATCACGTAGATCTCGCTTGCGTCGGCGGTGACCTGACTCACGCCGCCAGCGTCGCCCAGGGCGTCGCTCAACGAGAGGTGGCCGTCGCTTCGAAACGGCACGGGACTCGGCTTGCCTACTTCGCCCATCACGACCACGTTGTGTTCGAGCAGCGGCGGCACGCGGATCACGTCGTCGTTCTGGATCGCGATGGCGGTCGGGCTCAGGCCTTTCGCGCGCATCTCGGCCAGGTCGATGTCATAGGTCGCCGCGCCGCGCGTCAACTGAATCCGCGACGGGTCGCCGGTCGGCACGATACCGTCCGCCTGGTTCAGCATCTCGGCAAGCGTGGCGGGCACGTCGGTGATCGGCTTCACGCCAGGCGTGCGGACTTCACCCTCGACGTACGCTTTCTGGCTGCGATAGCCGACCACCCGCACCGTGACCTGCGGATCGGCGATCACGCCGGTCAGCTTGCGCGTCACCGCTTGCTGCAGCTCCTGCTCGCTGAGCCCTTCGGCACGCATGCCCTTGACGTAGGGAAACTGCAGCAGCCCATGTTCGTCGACGACAAACCCCGGCACGCTCTGCGATGCCATGCCGGCGCTGCCGGGCATGGCGCCAGTGGTGCGATCGATGTCGTAGGTCAGGTTCGGCATGACCAGTTCCGGGTGGTCCCATACGATGATCGACAGCACGTCGTGACGGCCGATCCGGTAAGGCTTGGGTTTGCCGAGGAGCGGTGCATAGCGGCTATCGGCCGCGAGCCGGTCGCGCCGGTCCAGCAGGTCGCGCTGGATCAGCGCGTAGGTGATCGGCGTCACGACCGGCACGGAGTTTGGATCGCCCGGATCGACCGGGCGGGACGCGTCGAACTTCATGCCGGGTGCAAACATGCACCCGCCTAGTAACAGGCAGGTGGACGACAGGACCGCGATCAGTTTCGACGACACAGCAATTTTTTTCATAGTCAACAGATTGGATGGTGCAACCGATGCACGCGGCCGGTCGGCCGGGCCTGCATCGGCGACAAGGACCCCGTGCGTTCATTCCGGACCAGCGGTCGCGGGCGTTGGCGGTGAAAACCACAGGTTGCGTGGGTTGCTCTCGTCCGTGAGGTCGTAGAGCGGAAACTGGCGCGCCAGCTTGGCGCCGCCGTCGCGGGTAAGAGGCGACCAGCGGATGGCCGCGACACCCGCCGTCGAATGCGTGAACAGTGCATCGAATGGAATCGTCACGTAGATGCCTTTGTCGAAACTCCCTTCGCCGAACTGGCTGGCCGATACATTGGTCTTGGTTGCATAGGCGCCGATGCGCACACCGTTGCGGAACACGCGGCTGACATCGAGCGTTGCGCCGCGGTCCTTCGCGAGATACTGTCCAACGCTCAGGTCGACCTGCACGCCGTGCCAGCCGGTGTCCCAATAGAGCGTTACGTTGCCCGTGGTGACCGAATAATCCCGCAGCGCAAAGTCCTGCCGGAAACCGCGCTGACGGACCCGGTTCACATCGACGCCGAGCGCAAGCGGACTCGACCATGGCCGATACAGCCACTCGCCGCCCACCCCCGCAAACATGCTCTCCAGATACCCGCCGTAGACGCTGTAGTACTGATCGCGGCCGAGCGCGCCCACGTGCGTCAATTGCAGCAGCGGCATGGTGAAGCGCGACGTCGTCAGATACTCGCGAAGATAAGTCCGCACGCGCGGCAGCGAACTCGGCGCCGTGTAGGTGAACTTGTCGTAGTTGTCGACGAGGCCGAGATTCAGGTCGCCGGCAAGCCATGTATCGCGGCGCAGACGCGCTTCGGCATACGCGTTCACTGACAACTGGTAAAGCACAAAGGCGTTCGGCCCGCCGAGCGTCTGCTGATACGCCGGTCCCACCGACAACGTGAAGCGTTCCGGCGCCTGCCGGTAGATGTCCGTATCCCCGTCCTTGCCCGGCACGCTGTCCGGCGCGGCGGCGGGCGGCATGGTGAACACTGCCTGCTGGCGATCGATAGGCGCCAGCAGGGTCGCATGGTTGCGCACCCAGGTATCGCGCTCGATCGCATAACCCGTCACGGGCAGCCCCCGCGACACCAGGGTCACGCGAAACACGCGAACCTCCGGCGGTGCATCGCGATTCAACACAGCGGCAATGCGGTCGATCTTGCCGCCGAGATAAAACGCGTTGGTCTCGTCGAAAGCGACCACGAGCTGCGAGCCATTACGATAGATGCTCTGCACCCGGAAGCCCGTTTGTTGCTGCAAGTCTTGCGTGGTCCGGCTCCAGTCCATCGCAGTTGCGACGGGTGCTGCCTGTTGCGTGACAGGTGACGCCACGGGCTGCAGGACGGGCTGTACAACGGGCGGCATCAAGGCCGGCAGCGGCGCCGGATCGCTGACCTTCGGCGTTGCGATATCACCTAGCTTTCCATGCAACGTAATGCCCAGCATCGCCCGGTTGCCGCGTTCCAGCGCGGCGCTAACGTCGACGTGAGACGACACTCGATACACCGCGCCAATGTTGAAACTCGATCGGGTCGTGAAGTGCTGGTGAAGCGGTTCGTTCTGGTAGTTGTTGCCGTCGTACTCGAGCTTCAGGATGAGCGGTGTCCAGGGCGTCTGGTACTGCACGCCGCCAAACAGCGACATCGGCCCCCGGAAGTACGCCTTGGAAAACGTCCCTGCATTGACCACGTTCGAATCCGATGCAGGCCGGTTCTTGAATTTGTCGCTGATGATGGACAAAGGATTCGAGATGTTGCCGCGCGCGCCCAGATAACCCCAGCCCAGGCCGAGGCTCCAGTCGAAGTCGCCGGTGCGTTTGTTCGCTACCAGGTACTCGCCTGAAAAAAGCCCCGTGCCGCCTATATCCCTCATCCCCAGCGCAACCGCCGGCAACGTCGCCGTCTCGGACAACAGCCGGACCTTGAAGTCGATGCTCTTGTCCTTGTAGCTCTGCGTGCCGCTTAACGATGCCGGCCCGTACTTCTCCGAACTGATGTCCGTATAACGAAAACCGAATTCCAGCCAGTCGAGCGGCTGCAGCATCACGTTCAGCCGCGTGTACGGCGACGTAGTCGAGATGCCGATCGACGCTTCGCCCGCCTCGCCCATGCGCGCGGTCGGTGTCTGCAACAAGCCCACCGTGCCCCAGTCGCTCGCGGTGACCGGCAAGTCTCGGGCATGGAATTGCGCCGATGCGGCCGCCTGCTTCTGATCCCGCTCCTGCTCTTGCCCTTGTTGCACGGACGGTTTGAGCGGTGCGTCGTGCCCTTGGTCGTCGAGTCCCGACGGACCCTGCGTCGCGAAGAAACTGGCAAGACGCGCTGACAATGACTCAGGCCATCCCGCTCCTCTTTCCGGCGCCCAGATCCATGCACCGGGTGCGGGCGGCTGTTGCGCCATCCGGTCCCACAACCCGACCTTCACTTTCTGCACGACACCGTCGGGCTGCACGACCCACGCCTCCTCAGGCGCTGCTTGCGGATCGCAGGCCCGGATGTAGTAGCTCGCTTCCGCCTGGGCTACGTGAGTTACTTTGCATAGCGAACCATCTCGGTGGATCACGGTAACACTCGACGGCCGCTCGGGAATCACAACGTCATCGCCCGCATTCAGCACCGGATCGTCTGCGGGATTCGCCTGCAGCCAGCGCGGATCTGCCTCCTTGAGCACCACGCGTCCCGTCGCCGGGTGCGCGGCGATCAGCGCGCTCAAACCCTCGCGATCCGGCGTCGCCGGCGCAGCCGGACCAGACAGATACCGAATCTGGTCGAGCAGCGTCTGCCGGGCGCCCTGTTGCAACGTACGCTCGCGCGCCGACTGCCACTGGATGCCGGTGACATAGACGTCCCGTTCACGCTGGGCAGGCGCCCCCAACTGGCCGGCAAGCCAGTCGCCCAGGCGCACAGGTGCTCCGATGGTCACGGCCTGTGCTCCCAAGACCTGCACCGGCGTGCACGACAGCAAGCAATAGAGCGCATAGCTTCTTCCGCGATCGAGCGCGTCTTTAACTGCAGTCGCCATAACGTCAGACTTCGGCCGGCCAACGCTGCCAGCTCAGACAGAGCCGCTCATCGAGACATTGTTCGCCGTACACGACTACCGCATGGCCATCCCTTTGCGCGACGCCATAACGGGAATCGCGCAAGGCGATGCGCCCCCGCGTGCGCTCCGCGAACCAGCGCAAGCCCGGCACTTTCGGCCCGGTGTAATGCGTATTCACGGGCATGTCGATCGGCGTCACGGTAACGACGTCCACCTCGCCGAAGTCATAGGCCGGCATCACGTCGCGGCGGCGTGCATAGGACATCGGCTCCTCGATCGAGAGCCAGTCCGGAGGAGCCGACAGACGCACGTTCAGCCACTCGGTCGAAAGTCCGGTCGCGCCGATGAGACGGCCGCCCTGGATCCGCAACACCTCGCCCGCGCCCGAGTACCACACCTCGACCGGCCCGGCCGCATTCTGCTCGACGTTACCCAGCACAAGCAGTGCCGAGCGTCCCAGTAACGACACCTTCAGGTACTGATGTCCTTTGGCGGGAACGGTACGCTCGATTTGCGAATCGCTGTTCTGGCGTAAAAAGGAATAGCCGTTGGAGAGCGCGCGCATCGGTTCCGAGCAAGCGCCCAGCAGGGTCATCGCGGCGCAGGCGAGGCAACGTGCGAGCACCGGTGAAAACCGGCGGTGCGGCGCACGGCCACGATGGCCGTCATGATGCGAGTGGGCACGGAACACGGATTCGAGCGCGCGCAAAACTTAGCGGACCGTGCCGGTGGTCCCGGTCGTACCGGTGGTCCCCGTCGAGGCCAGTCCGTTGCCGCCGCCGCCCGACACCGCCGCCACCACGACCGCGGTCACAATGACTCCGCCCACCACGAGCGCGGTGGTACTGATACCACCGGCAGTCGCAGCGGCAACCGCAGCGGCGGCGCCCTCTTCACCCTGCGCATGCGACAGCGAAGGCATTGCTAGTGCTGCGACCGTCATCAAAACAGGAAGAGCTTTCATACACCACCTCGTTGGAGCGCGGCGCTAGCCGCATGAAAAGACGCAAGACCTGTCCTGATGCCTCGGGCACAACCTGAGGCAATGGGCGATCTGCTCTTGAGAATCGACACGAATCACAACGGAGAACCACAACTAATGAAGCTGGCTAAATTCAAGGCGGATAGTACATTTGCTGCATCGCAGTGACTGCCCGTGACTTCAAACGGCAAGACTTTGACGCTAATGGGAAAGCGTTATTGAATTGGTGTGAATGTAGTCTGATCAATAGCTGCACGCCTTGATTCGATTTATTGACCCGTTCCGTCAACATCGTGTTCTTTTACGCCAGACAGCTTTCGTCCGCTTTTCGCCTATGTATGATGCAACGCAAAAGAGGCATTGCTTGCTTGTTCATCGAAACATTATTCAGATGTTTTTATATGGGAATTCGCGCCGCTCTTCCTTATCTGGAGAAGCATCCGGCGTGTTTAGACGATAGCGACCAGAAAATAAAACACGGGTGAAGACCAGTATCGACATTCATTGGGGAATATCATGCATTCGGCCCGACTTCTCGAAACGGACGGTGTTACGTACCGGCTTGGTTTTTTATCACGCACAGTAGACGCCTGCATGATTCTGATTGGCGCGGCTATTGCCTTTGCGCTGCGTTTCGACGACTTTCATTCGTGGACCGAGCCTATTGTCATTCTCGTCGCATTTAATTCCCTAATGGTCGCCAGTTTATTTCCGTCACTTGGATTTTATCGCGTATTTCGCCGCGATTCTTTATTCAAGATCGCAATGCGCGTGACAGCGGGATGGACAACGGTATTCACGCTCGGCATTGCATTCATGTTGTCGGTCCAGCAAATGTCTTTAATTTCCCGGTTATGGGCCGGAGCGTGGTTCCTGATCTCCCTGGCGCTGTTGATCGCCGCCCGGGCGGGCGGGCATCGCCTGTTCGGCGTGTCGCATTCGCGGCGTGCGGGGGCGAAGTCCGTCGCCATCGTCGGCGCCAGCGCGTACAGCATGCAACTGATCGAAAAATTGCAGCGTTCGCCGACTAGCGGCCTGCGGCCCGTCTGCCTGTTCGACGAGCACCCGGACGCCGCAACCTTCTCTTGCGGGCTGCCGGTCATCCTTTCGCTTGCCGCACTCGCCGAAGCCGTCCGGCATCGCGCCATCGACGAGTTATGGCTGGTCCTGACCTTCAAGGAAGAGGAGCGGATTCACGCGATCCTGCGCGAGTTCAAGCACGAGTTCGTGAACATCCGCTTCATCCCGAATGTCCACGACTTCGCGCTGTTCAATCACGCCGGCGACGGAATCATCGGCGTGCCCGCCATCAACCTGCTTGCTTCGCCGCCCGCGGATCACCGTTTCGTGCCTAAGGAAATTTTCGACCGGCTGTTCGCGGCACTGGTGCTCCTCTGCATCCTGCCGCTCATGATGGTGATCGCGCTGGCGGTCAAGCTGTCGTCGCCGGGGCCGGTATTTTTTAAGCAATGGCGCAAGGGCGTCAACGGGACACAGTTCCAGATCTACAAATTCCGGACCATGGTCGTGCATGCTGAAGAACCGGGAAAACTCACCCAGGCAAAGCGCCGCGATCCGCGTGTGACTACCGTGGGAGCGTTCCTGCGCCGCACCAGCCTGGATGAATTGCCGCAGTTCCTGAACGTCCTGCGTGGCGAGATGTCCGTGGTCGGGCCCCGTCCTCACGCACTGCAGCACGATGAGCAGTACAAAGACCTCGTGCATGGCTATATGTGCCGGTACCGGATCAAGCCGGGGATTACCGGGTGGGCGCAGATCAACGGATACCGCGGCGAGACGGAAGCCATCGACAAGATGCAGGGCCGCGTCGCGCTCGATCTCAACTACATCGAGAACTGGACCTTTGGCCTCGACCTGAAGATCGTGCTGATGACAGTCGTGAGCGGATTCAAGGGACTGCATGCGTACTGATGCGGTCGCACGCGAACAGCAGAAAAACATCCTTTCAAGTTCCACAGGATGCCTGATTTATTCATCTCGCCCAAGCCACGCCACAACATGCAAGCGCGCGTTTTTCCCAGAACATCTCCCAGCATGAGAGTGACATGACAGTCTCAACCCTCGTCGCCCGAAAGGGCTTGATCCTGGCCGGCGGCACCGGCTCGCGCCTGCATCCGCTGACACGCTCCGTCAGCAAGCAGCTCATGCCGGTGTACGACAAGCCGATGATCTATTACCCGCTCACCACGCTGATGCTGGCGGGCATCCGGGACATCCTGATCATCACGACGCCGCAAGACAGCGAGGCCTTCGTGAACCTGCTTGGCGACGGATCGAGCTGGGGTTTGAACCTGTCTTACGCGGTGCAGGCGCGGCCAGAAGGACTCGCCCAGGCGTTTCTGATTGGCGAGCATTTCCTCGGCAACAGCCCGGCCGCATTGATCCTCGGCGACAACATCTTCTATGGCACCGGTCTCTCGGGGCTGCTGCAAAGCGCGTGTGCGCGCAAGGACGGCGCGAGCATCTTCGGGTACTACGTGCGCGACCCCGAACGATACGGCGTCGTGACACTCGACCAGCACGGCAATGCAGTCGACCTGGAAGAAAAACCACGCCACCCGCGAAGCCACTACGCCGTGACCGGTCTCTATTTCTACGACCAGGACGTCGTGCCGATGGCACGTGAAATCCGGCCTTCGGCGCGTGGCGAACTGGAGATCACCGACCTCAACCGCGCGTACCTGGAGCGCGGCGATCTCAAGGTAGAACTGATGGGCCGCGGCTACACATGGCTCGACACGGGCACCCACGAATCGCTGCTGGACGCGGCCAACTTCGTTCATCTGATGCAGGTGCGCCAGGGGCTCCAGATCGCCTGCCCTGAAGAGATCGCGTGGCGCCTTGGCTGGATCGGCAGCGAGGACATGCACCGTCTCGCGTCGCCGTTGCTGAAGAGTGGCTATGGACACTATCTGGTGGAACTGCTGCGTCGCGAGGTAGCACTGTGAACATAGTCGAAACGCGTCTTCCCGGCGTCCTGATCCTCCAGCCAAAAGTATTCGGCGACGAGCGTGGTTTTTTCGTCGAGACCTTCCGTGAAACCTGGCTTGCCGATGCCGGCGTGAACGTCAGCTTCGTTCAGGACAACCAGTCCCGTTCGGCCCGCGGCGTCCTGCGCGGACTTCATTATCAGCGGCGCAATCCGCAGGGCAAGCTCGTGCGGGTAGCGCGCGGCGCGGTCTTCGACGTGGCCGTCGACGTCCGTCTCGGCTCGCCGACCTTCGGCGACTGGGTCGGCGTAACGCTGGACGATGTCAGCCACGAGATGCTGTGGATTCCGCCCGGCTTCGCCCATGGCTTTTGCGTAGTTTCTGAACAAGCGGACTTTGTCTACAAATGCACCACTTACTACGATCCCGATTCCGATGCGGGCGTTCGCTGGGACGACCCGGCCATCGGCATCGAATGGCCGGCACTTGCGGCCGGCGTCACCACGATGTCCGCCAAGGACCTGGCGTTGCCGCTGCTGTACGAGCAAAAGTCGAACAAGCTGCCGCTCTTCGACGAGGTCTCTGCATGAGCTCGCGAGATTCTGCAGGGGGTCACGCACGATGACGATTCTCGTCGTTGGAGCCGGCGGTCAAGTGGGCCGCGAACTGGTGTTGCGCTCTCACGGCCGTGAACTGATCGGACTCGACCGGCAAGCGCTCGATATCACCGATCACGACGCGGTCGAACACGCCATGCACGAGTACGAGGCCGAGCTGGTGATCAATGCCGCGGCGTACACGTCTGTCGATCACGCGGAGACCAACGTCGAACAGGCGTTCGCCGTGAACCGCGACGCCGTTGAAATCCTGGCTTGCGCGTCGGCACAGGCGGGCATCCCGTTGTTCCACCTGTCCACGGACTATGTATTCGACGGCAGCAGCAGCACGCCCTACGCACCGGGCGATCCTGCATCGCCGCTCGGTGTCTACGGCCGCAGCAAATGGGCCGGTGAGCAGGCCATTCGCGCGCTGCTTCCGTCACATCTGATCCTGCGGGTGTCGTGGGTGTTCGGCGCGCACGGCAACAACTTCGTGAAGACAATCGTGCGTCTTGCGCGCGAGCGCCGCGAGCTGCGGATTGTCGGCGACCAGTACGGCGCGCCGACACATGCCGGCGCGATTGCCGAGGTGCTGCTGTCGCTCGCAGACAGGTATCTGCGGGCTCCCGGCAACCGGTCGCTGCCATGGGGCACCTACCACTACACGGGGAGCACCGTGACCACGTGGTGCGGCCTGGCGCAGGCGACAGTTGCCCAGGCGGCGGCGCGCGGCATGCTCGATCACCCGCCCACGGTGCGGCCGATCACGACAGCCGACTACCCGCTGCCGGCAGCGCGTCCGAAGAACTCCGCGCTCGACATGCAAATGACCCGCAACCTGCTCGGTCTCGAGCCGCGGCCATGGCAGGAAGGGCTTGCCGAAGTACTCAATCACTGGGCTGAAAATTGATGGGCTATCGACCCTCTACTCTCCTTGTCACGGGCGGTGCCGGCTTTATCGGCTCGAACTTCGTGCATCACATGCTGCGTGCCGACACCCGTGTGCGGATCGTCAATCTCGACCTGCTCACGTATGCCGGCTCGCTGGACAACCTGTTGGACCTGCCCGATCACAGCCGCCATGTGTTCGTGCACGGCGACATTTGCGACAGGCCGCTGGTGGACCGGCTCCTCCACGAACACGCGATAGATACCATCGTCCACTTCGCGGCGGAAAGCCATGTCGACCGCTCGATCGCCGATCCGCGCGACTTCATGCGAACCAATGTGGAGGGTACCTTCACGCTGCTCGAAGCCGCCCGCGCCGCATGGCCGGAACAAGACAGTGCGGCCCCCGCTCGCACATGCCGTTTCCATCACATCTCCACCGATGAAGTGTTCGGCTCGCTGCGCCCAGGCGATCCGGCTTTTGTCGAGACCACACCCTACGCGCCGAACTCGCCCTACTCGGCCAGCAAGGCCGCGTCCGATCACCTGGTGCGCGCCTATTTTCATACGTACGGGCTGCCGGTTGTCACAACCCATTGTTCGAACAACTACGGCCCGCGCCAGCATGCCGAAAAATTCATCCCGACCGTCATCCGCAACTGCCTCGCCGGCACGCGTATCCCGGTCTATGGCGATGGTCAGAACGTGCGCGACTGGCTCTACGTCGACGACCACTGCGACGCGCTCCAGCGCGTGCTGACGCAGGGCAAGGCCGGCGAGACCTACAACATCGGCGGTTGCAATGAATGGCGCAACAGCGACGTAGTCGCGCTGATCTGCCGCCTGCTCGACGAAAGGCTGCCCGAACGTGCGCCGCATAGGCGGCTTGTCGAGTTCGTGAAAGACCGCGCCGGCCACGACCGCCGCTACGCAATCGACACCGCAAAAATCGGCGATGAACTGGATTGGGGTCCCGCGGAAGACTTCGAGACAGGCATCGCCAGGACGATCGACTGGCAACTCGGATTGACGTTATGAAAATATTGATTACCGGCGGCGCGGGTTTTATCGGCAGCTCGCTTGCCAAGGCACTTGTTGTTCGCGGCGACACGGTTACCGTACTCGACAACCTGTCGCCGCAGATACACGGCGCAAGCCCGTCTGAGTCGCCGCTTCTTGGCGAACTTCCCGACGACGTGCGTTTTATCAAAGGCGATGTCCGCAGTGCGGACGACTGGGCCAAGGCGCTGGAAGGGCAAGAAGCAGTCGTGCACCTCGCCGCCGAAACGGGCACCGGGCAGTCGATGTATCAGGTCGACCACTACGTGGAAACGAATATCCGCGGCACGTCGTTGTTACTGGATCATCTCGCCCATCACCCGCATTCCGTCCGGCGCGTGGTTGTTGCGTCGTCACGGTCGATCTATGGCGAGGGCAAATATCGCGGCCCATCCGGCCACGTCTATCCCGGCATGCGCAACGCCGACGACATGCGTCGCGGCCAGTTCGAATGTCTGTGCGCAGACACGGGTGAACCGCTGCAGGTCGTGGCTACGGACGAAGCATCGAAAACCCATCCGAGTTCCGTCTACGGCATCACCAAGCTGGTTCAGGAACAATTGGTCCTGATGACATGCGGCGCGATGGGCATTGGTGCGGCGGCGTTGCGCTTCCAGAATGTGTATGGACCCGGCCAGTCGCTGCGCAATCCCTACACCGGCATCCTGTCAATTTTTTCGACGCTGCTGCTGCAGGGCAAGGACATCAATATTTTCGAAGATGGTGAGGAGACACGCGACTTCGTGTATATCGCCGACGTGGTTGAGGCCATCGTCCTCGCGATGGACGCAGAGCACGCGCAGCAAGCGGTCTACAACGTCGGCTCGGGCGTGGCGACAAGCGTGCTCGAAGTCGCGGAAACACTGAAACGAATTTATGGCGCCACGGGCCAGTTGAAAGTCACGGGAGACTTCCGGCTCGGCGATATCCGTCACAACTTCGCCGACGTCAGCAAGATTCGCGACGAACTCGGCTTCCAGTCGAGCGTCTCGTTCCGCGACGGCGCCACGCGTTTTTGCGAGTGGGTCAAGAGCCAGACCATTGAAGATGCGGGTTACGAACGCTCGGTCGCCGAAATGCGCGCGCGGGGTTTGATGAAGTGAAGCAAGCAGCTTACAGGCAGGCGCGCACGCGCTTCACCGGCGTCGAAAGGATCGAGACAATGAAAATTGGTATTGTGACCGTCCTGTTCAAATCGGACAACGTGATCGACGGGTTTATCGACAGCATGAACGCCCAGACGTTCGAGAATTTCCATATCCTTTTCGTGGAAAACGACGTCGCCAATCCTCATTGCGAACGGGTGATTGACGAGATGCTGACGACACCCTTCACATTCGTTCGCAACTACGAAAACACCGGCGTGGCGGCGGGAAACAATCAGGGCATCGACTTCTTTCTATGCGACCGTTCCTACACGCACCTGCTGTTCCTGAACAACGACATCGAGGTCGATCCGGACTTCCTGCAGAAGCACGTCCAGATCCTCCAGTTGCATCCCGAGGTCGATGCACTGGCGCCGAAGATGTTCTATTACAAGCCCGAGGACAAGGTCTGGTACGCCGGTGGCAAGCTCAGCTACCTGAAGGGGGGAAGCCGGCACTTTGGCCACAACAAGCCGGACCGGTTGACGACCGACGCGCTGTATCGCGTGGACTATGCCCCGACTTGTTCGCTGATCGTGAAGACCTGGCAACTGCGCAAGGCCGGCATTCGCATGTGGGAAGAACTGTTCGTGTATTACGACGACACCGTGTTCTGCCACGAGCTCAATCAGGCTGGGTTCAGAATGTACTTCACGCCGACCATTCGTCTGAGGCACAAGATCAGTTCGTCGACGGGCGGGTCGAAATCCGATTTCTCCCGCTATTTCATGACGCGCAACTGGCTGTACTGGGGGCTCAAACGACGCAACTACGCCGTGCTCACGTCCGCGCTCGCGCTAAGCGGTTTCCATTTCGTCGCACGCAACAAGATCGAGATCCGTGCAATGCGCGACGCGCTTCAGATGACACGCGCATTGCCTCAACAAGCCGTGGCGGACTGAGACAAACGCTTGTTAGCGCGGCGCGCCTCTCCCCTGACCACTCTTCCCAAGCGCATGACAAAAATCGTAACGCTGGTCTATTACCATTCGATGGCGCGGTTCTTTTGCGGCATTGAAGACGCGTGGAAACAATTGGAGCCAGATGCCGAGTTTCTGCATCTGGCAGTATTCCCGAGCGCGTGGGCCTACTTGACGGTGCATCGCCGAAAGACGGTTTCGCTTTCCTGGCGTTCGTATCTAAGCGGCACGGTTGCCCCGAACGTATCCGGTGACGAGCTCGAGGCGATGATCCGGTTTCACGCTTCGGACCCGAACATCGACCCTTCGCAAGTAGCCCGGCTTCAGCGGCAAGCGCGAAAGATGCTGCACGTCTGCGCGTCGCTAGTGAAGCAGTTCAATCCCGACATCGCGATCATCAGCGGCGACACCCGGCTTCCTGCCGAGTCGCTGATCCGCGCACTCAAGGGCCAGCAAACCGTCTCGTGGTATTTCGAGCAAGGCCCATATCGCACTACAGTTCTGGACCGTCAGGGCGTCAATGCGAACTGTTCGTTTCGCCGGGAACTCGCGCGCCTTGAGGCGTCGGGGCCGCCGTTTCAGCCTCGTACGAATTCAGGCCGTTGGACCAACAAGCTCTATACCTTGCTGGACCGCCTTACGTTCGCCCAGGCAAGCGTCACGCGCCTGATGCCACCCGACCTGATGCCCTATAGCCTGCGCAAGTGTCCGCAAGCGCTCTACGCCAGACTGAGTTCGAAGGTGCTGCAGCAGCCCGACACACGTAAGGTCGTGCTGATCGCCATGCAGGTCCCGGAAGACGCGAACAATATCTACCACAACCCGCTCGGCCTCGATGACGTCGGCCTGCTCCGGCTTGTGCTCGATAACGTCGAATCCGGCTGGACCGTCGTGGTCCGCGAGCATCCGCTGTATCGGCGCAAGTATTCACCGTCCTTCTATGCATTGATCGAGGCGTCGGACAACGTGATCCTGAGCCAGGCATCGCTACAGCAGGATCTCGACAGAAGCAGGACCACCGTTACGGTCAATTCGCTGACCGGACTCGACGCCTTTGCACGGGGGCATCGCGTGATCGTGCTGGGGGAGTCGTTCTATGATCATCTCCCGGGAATCGAGACCCTCCAGTCCGGTTCGTCGCTGCGGGCGTTGCTGATCCGGGAACACCAGCCGTCAGTCGATCGACCGGCGTCGCTGCTGCTGGGGCCATTGATCGACAAGTACTTCTTCAAGGGACACTTCACGGACGTGGACCTGTCGTTCACCCGCACTATCGCGAGCCGGATCGCCGCCACGTCGCGGGCCGCTCAATGAGTCAGACGCGGTTCGTACACATCGCCGGGGCGATCAGACGCAACGCCATGCTCCGGCGCATTGCGTCCAGCCTGCTGTCGCGGGTACTGGGCGCAGTCGTCAATTTCACGCTGGTGATCTATCTGGGCAGGTATCTGGGCGCCGCGCAGACCGGCCTGTACATGATCGGATTCGGCGCGGCCACCTTGCTCTCCACACTGGCGCGCCTCGGGCTGGAACAGATCGTCATTCGCGAAGGCGCACCGCTGATACGCGATGCGCACTGGCACGCACTGCGGCGTCTCTACCGGCGCGCCTTGTTGACGTCCCTGTGCGCCGGCATCGCTATCGCTGTCGTCATGCTTGCGCTCAACGGCCTCATCGCTGTCCATATCTTTCACAAGGCGGAACTCGGCGACGTGATGCCATGGTTTGGGATATCCATCGTGCCGCTGACCTTTGCGCTGATCCATGTCCCGTTCTTGCAGATCGCCGACCGTCCCGAGAGCAGCATCGCCATCCTGAGTCTCTGGATACCGTTGTTCTCGCTGCCTGCACTGCTGCTGGTTCGGCCGCACACCGGCGTCGCCGGCGCGCAAGTTTTTCTGGCCGCTTGCGTGGTCAATGCGTTGATCGCGTTCGTTCAATGGCGCAGGTTCATTGCGCGTAAGGACGCCCGGAACGCGCACGGCTCCACCCTGCCCGACCCCGCCTTGCTCACGCCCGCCATGCCGCTTCTTGTGGGCAACATCTGCCAGATGGCGTTGCTGTGGATCGCAGTGTTCGCGGTGGGCATGACCGCCTCGCCGAGCGCAGTCGGTGCCTATTCGGTTGCGCAACGCGTTGCCTTGACGTTGTCCGGATTCCTCGTCCCGCCTATCGATGCACTTGTCGGCCCCCGGCTCGCGACCATGCGGGGAGACAAGACACGCGAGGAAATCCAGTACCTGATCCAGAGCATCTCGTCGGTGCTTTTCCTTTCCGCGACCGGGGTATTTATCGTCATCCTGCTTTACGGTTCCGAGATTCTCAAGCTGTTCGGTGGTGATTTCCGCGAAGGATACGGCGCCCTCGCCTGCCTCAGTTTCGGTCAGCTCGCCATTGTCGCAAGCGGCTCGATACGGCCCCTGCTGATTGTCTACGCCCATGAAAAAATGATCCGGAATACGATGATGGGCGCAGCCCTGCTCTGTGTCATATCGTGCGCGGTGCTGATCCCGCTGATCGGCCCGCTGGGTGCTGCGATTGCCACGTCGCTGGCGCTTGCAGGCGAGAAAGTGATCGAAGGAATCATTGCCCGGCGCAAACTCGGCATCTCGGTGTTCCCGTCGGCGAGCTTCTACGCGCAGCACCTCAAGGTCTGGCTGAATCACAATGCCGGACAACGGCGAGGCGGCTGAACCATGGAGCTCGGCATCTGGTTCAAGGTTCGCAACCGCATCAGCACCTCCCTTCAGGGCGTGCTGTTTCCACTTTTCTTCGCCAGCTTCGGTCGCGGTGCGAGAATCCTTCGTCCGTTGCGGATCAACGGCTCAGCCAACATCACGATCGGGCGCGATGTCTTCATCAACAATTTCGCGTGGCTCGAAACCATCGCCAGCTTTCAGGAAACACCGGCGCTCGAAATACAACGCGGCGCTTACATAGGCAACAGCGCTCATATCATTGCGACTCAATCGATCGTGATCGAAGCGGATGTCCTGATCGCGGATCGCGTCTATATAGCCGACTACGCTCACGGTTACCGGAACGTTAATACACCGGTGAAACTTCAGCCGTTGACGCCTCGTGCGCCGGTCAGGATAGGAACCGGCACGTGGATTGGGGAGAACGTCGCGGTGATCGGCTGCACGATCGGACGCAACTGCGTGATCGGCGCCAACGCCGTGGTGACCACCGATATTCCGGATTACTGCGTCGCCGTGGGCGCGCCCGCCAAGGTCATTCGCCGATGGAACGCACACACAAAAGAATGGACGGTGGCAGAAAGATGACCGGACTCTTCATCAGCATGAGCTTTCTTCCGTTATGAAAATTCGTTTCAATAACCGCATGATACAAGGGCTTTTGCTTCTCGCGATCCTGCTGGCGAGTGGCGGCTGGATTGTGGTCGTGCGAGTAGGCAACGGACCCTTGATCGCTGCAATCACGCTAATCCTGTTCTGCGGTTTCCTGGGTTCGGCGCGCATTCCGCGTGGGGTCAGCTTCATGTTCGCGCTGCTCATCGGGTTGATTTTCGTGGTGAGTTTCGTACAGGATTTCACCATCGACGACAAGGAACTGTTTGTTATCCTGAAGACCCTGATAGCGCTCCTTGCGTGCATTCATTTCAAACGCTCAGGTCTCGACTTCCGCGAGCTGTTTGTCGATGTCATGTACTACACGGCCATCGTTTCGCTGGTTCTTTACCCGCTTGCGTATGTCGCGCCGGGTATCGCCCGGCTCATCGACGGCGAATACAGTACCGTGTTAGGTCTGCTGTATGTACGCTCGTCGGACCTCGAACGGTTCCATCACTATCGCAATCAGGGCTTTTTCTGGGAAGCCGGTGTGTATGGGGTGATGCTGACCATCGCGTACACGTATAACGTCCTGAAGTTTCGCAAGCGGCCAAGCGCGGTATTTCTGCTAGCCGCGCTCACCACCCAGTCCACGGGCGCACTCTCGATCCTGCTGCCGTTCGCTGGGTTCTGCTACGTGTACGCAAGGCAGCCGAAAGTGGCGAAGCTTCTGGCCGGCACGGTCGTCGTGCTGGTGGTCATGGCGGTGTCGGCTCCCAGCATTCTCGGCGACGCATTCACGGTGCTCTTCGGCCGCAACCTGCAGGACGACTCCAGTATCCTGGTGCGCGTCAACGACCTGACACTCGGATTGCGCGCCGCCTCGGACAGCCTGATGCTCGGCAGGCCCAGCGGCGATATGGACGCCTACAACGCACTCGCCCTCGATGAATTCGGCTACGTCAAGGTCGACGACAGCGGCATCTCGAACTCCATGACGTGGCTGGTCTACAAGTACGGAGTGCCGGTCGCGCTGCTCTACTGCGTCGTCTTGTGGATGCGTGTGAGAAAGGACTTCGGCAGTCTGGCGCCGCTTGTCTTCCTGGTGTTTTCCGGCTTGCTGATGATCGAGCCGCTAGGCGCATCCATCTTCGTCTTTATGTTGCTGGGGTATAGGGACGGTGTAGCCTCGGCAACGGACGCAACGGTGGCGGAAGACCTGTCCACCAACGCGCCGGGCGCGTCCGACGGAACTCGTGTCGTGTCTCAACAAGGGGCGTAATGCAGCGGCACGCAACCGCTGCATTACGGGCTAAACCCGCGGCATTGATACGGGTCTTGCCGAACGGCGCCGCCCATTGACGAGATCGCCCATTGCTCCCATGCGGTCGATGACCCACGCGGTCGCCGTCAGCAGCATCGCCTGGACGACAAACGACAGCAGCCAGTAGTTCGCGTGAGCGGCATCGAGCGCGTGTACAACGGCAGCATTCACCAGATAGTTAAAGCCCAGAATGGGCAGCGTGTGCGTCCCGAGCCAGTGCAAAAGGCGAACGTCAGGAAGCGCCACGGCGAGATGACCGAGCATCAGCGTACCGGCCAGCGCCGCGGCAACGTCGAGTGTCAGTTTCAGCGGACTAGAGCCGAAAATACTGTCCGACATGTTTAGCGCATCTCCCGACCTGTACGCCAGCATCCCCCATACCGCGGCGGCACTGCAAAGCAAAATCACGCGACGCGCAAGCGAGCCGCGTTCGTGGAAGTCGAACCAGTCCCTTTGCCTGACCATGTGTCCGATCGCGAAGAAGAATGCGGCTGATGTCGCAATGTCGAGATCGAATGGAACGAACGGCAAACGCGCCGACCACGCTATTCCAGCAACACCGGTCACCATCAGCAGAGGCACGACCGCTTTACCGACAAAGCGCGCGAGGCACGCTGCCGCCGTCTCGAGACTGAACAGGCAAAACAGAGACCACAACGGTGTGGAAAGGAAATTGCCATCGGCGCGCGGGAAGCCGACTGCGGTACCCCATGCGAGTCCGAGGAACGCGGCGAGCGTGATCCTGTGGAGCAGCAGCTTGGCGACGAACACAAGCCCGCACACGGCGCCCATGCACCAGGCAGGAATGATCAGCCGATGAAATTTGCCGTTGATAAACGACCCCGGCGAACGCTGCACGCGGTCGAGCTGGAAGAGATAGCCCGACAGGAAAAAGAACGCCGGCATATGAAAGGAATAGACATAGCGGTGGACTTCGCCTGGAAGTCCTGTCGTATGTCCCAGGACCACCAGCAGGATTCCCAGACCGCGGAACATGTCGATTTCCGTGTTGCGTTCAGTGCTCATGCTTGTCGTTCCCTCGAAAGTACGAGTGCGCATAGGTGAGGTTTCAGGAAACCCCTTTTGCGATCGCGCATACCAGCATGACTACAAGCGCCAAAGCCGCTAGCCGGCGCAGCCTTAAAAGAAGCATCAAACGTCGCGGGGTCCACTTCCCGAACTTGCGCCACTTGGCCGTGCCATATTCAATGTGTGCGTATACGCCATAAAACAGGCACATCCGCAGTGCGGAAACAAAAGAAGCAACCACATAGACGGCAATAACCAGCCCCGCCAAATAGATGATCCCGGATAGCATCACACCCCCGTGCGCTGGTTGGGATTGGTCGAACGTTCTTGAACTGGTCTGAGTTGATACCGCACTGTCCCGGCGGCTTGGAGAATTCGAATTGTTTCACTTAGCACCGGTTGCCATCGGTCAAAACGAGTTGCTTTTCTGACACGAAAGTTACTGGCGTAATGATTTCTGGAACAACTCGTTCAGACGAACGCATCGTTCTTGTCCATGCGCGTCAAAAGCTTTCCTTTTTTCGTAAGCGTTTTTGTTGGCCTTAACGAGCCGTTATCATTTGTCCACTTGCTCTCTCAGGGCAGGTTTATACCCCGGAACTTGCCTGCTCTCCCTAGTTGGGGGAGCAGGTTTTTTTTATCGACACGAGGTGACGAGATTAATCAGGTATCCGACCTAATCTTGACAGCTTGCTTTTCTCAGTATCCGGACCGCCCGTCACCCCCTGATCCCCAGTGCCGGATCAAGCACCGCCGCCAGCTTCTCAAACGCCGGCCCGATCTCCTCCTCCGGCACGCATCCATAACCAATCAGCAAACCCGACATGTCTCTGCCCGGCCGCAGGAAATAGCCCGACAGCGGCCGCACGACAATGTTGACGCCGAGCGCCGTCTTCGCCACTTCCCGGTCATCCACGCCATCGGGCAAACGCAGCACGAGATGCAACCCGGCATCGCCGCCAACAATCTCCAGTGCATCGCCATAACGCTTCCTGATCGTGTCCAGCAGTATCTGGCGACGCTGCCCGTAGATCCCGCGCATGCGCCGGATGTGCGAGGTGAAATGCCCCTCCGCGATGAACTCCGACAGCACCGCCTGCTGCAACAACTGCCCCTCTCGATACAACTCGGCGGAAGCCGTCGCAAAGCTCGCCGACAGCCCTTCCGGAACAACGATGTAGCCAATCCGCAGCCCCGGAAAAAGCGTTTTCCCGAAGCTGCCGACGTAGATCACCTGACCCGCTGTATCGAGTCCTTGCAGCGACGCGAGCGGCCGGCTGCCGTATCTAAACTCGCTGTCGTAATCGTCCTCGATGATCCAGCAGCCGTTTTGCCGCGCGAATTCGAGCAGCATCCGCCGCCGTGCGAGACTCATCACCATGCCCAGCGGATATTGATGCGACGGCGTAACCAGCATCAGCTTGGGCGGGTCTGCCAGATCGTCGGCGGACGGATTGATGCCCTCTGCATCCACGGGGATGGCCTTGAGCGATAGCCCGGACACTTGCAACACGCTGCGCACGCCCCAGTAGCACGGGTCTTCTGTCCAGATGACATCGCCGGAATCCGACAGCAGGCGCACGGCGAGATCGATGGACTGATGAATCCCCGTAGTCACGATAATCTGCTCCGGCGTGCAATGCACCGAACGCGAGGTCCGCAGATAATCGGCAAGCACCTGGCGCAACTTCGGCAACCCGCCTCCGGGTGCATAGGTCAGCAGATCCGGCCTCAGGCGGCGCCAGTATTTGGACTGCAAGCGGTTCCAGACAGCCGCAGGAAACCGCGACGCATCGGGTACGCCCGGCATGAACGCGCCGCCTTGCCGCTGCGACACCCCCGCACCCTGCAACAACCGTGCGCCGCGCGCGGACAGCACACGTGGCTCCGCAGGCGCTGCGTTGCGCGCCGCCGATTCCGCCCCCACGATCTCATCCGGCGCGCTGTCCGAGACGAACGTGCCCTGTCCCGTCGCCGACCACACATACCCTTCCAGCGCCAGTTGCTCGTACACCTGCGTGACGGTATTGCGGCCGAGGCCCAGCTCGCTCGCGAGCAACCGGGACGACGGCACCTTGGTTCCGGCCGGCAATTCCCGCGACAGGATGGCCTGCTGCAACAAGCCATATAACTGTCGGTAAATCGGCTGGCCGCCCGTCCGTTCAATCCGCTGAGCCAGCCAGTCGGACAACATACTTGCACGCATCGCCGAAATGGCTCCTATAAAAATACGGAAATGGCTCTGATTGAAAGAGCCAAATCTTACTATAGTCGAGGTACCGCCTAAAAACCGATCAACCCTCCAAGGAGCGATGCCGTGAGCCAGACCCTGAACAACGCCGACCTCAAGACCCGCAAGGATGCCGCGACCCCGCGCGGTGTCGGCGTGATGTGCGATTTCTACGCCGAACGCGCTGAAAACGCGGAGTTGTGGGACGTGGAAGGCCGCCGCTTCATTGACTTCGCGGCGGGCATCGCGGTATGTAACACGGGGCACCGGCACCCGAAGATCGTCGCGGCAATGCGCGCACAACTCGAGCGCTTCACGCATACCGCCTATCAGATCGTTCCTTACGAATCGTATGTCTCGCTCGCCGAAAAGATCATCGAGCGCGCGCCCGGCGATTATGCAAAGAAGGCAGCATTCTTCACGACCGGCGCGGAAGCTGTCGAGAACGCCATCAAGATCGCGCGCGCCGCGACCGGCCGGCCGGGCGTGATCGCGTTCAGCGGGGGATTCCACGGCCGCACGTTCATGGGCATGGCGCTGACCGGCAAGGTCGCGCCGTACAAGATCGGCTTCGGGCCGTTCCCGTCCGACGTGTTCCATGCCCCGTTCCCGAACCCGCTGCGCGGCATCACCACCGAGGACTCGCTGCGGGCTATCGAACATCTTTTCGCGGCGGATATTGAAGCGAAACGGGTTGCTGCGATCATCTTCGAACCGGTCCAGGGCGAAGGCGGTTTCTATCAGGCGCCCGTGGAATTCGTGCGCGCCTTGCGCAAGCTCTGCGACACGCACGGCATCCTGCTGATCGCCGATGAAGTCCAGACCGGCTTCGCGCGCACAGGCAAGATGTTCGCGATGCAGCACTACGACGTTGCGCCGGACCTGATGACCATGGCCAAAAGTCTGGCGGGCGGCATGCCGCTGTCGGGCGTAGTCGGCCGCGCCGAGGTGATGGATGCAGTCGCTCCCGGCGGGCTCGGCGGCACGTATGCCGGCAATCCGATGGCCGTGGCTTCGGCGCATGCGGTGCTCGAGATCATCGATGAAGAGAAGCTCTGCGAGCGGGCCGTATTGCTTGGCGACAAGCTGAAGTCGCTGCTGACAACGCTTAAAGCAGACGTGCCGCAGATCGCCGATGTGCGCGGCCCCGGCGGCATGGTCGCAGTCGAATTCTGCAAGCCCGGGACCGGCGAAGCCGACGCCGCTTTCGCCAAGCGCGTCCAGACCCTGGCGCTTGAACGCGGCCTGCTTTTGCTGATCTGCGGTGTGCATGGCAACGTGATCCGCTTCCTGTTCCCGCTGACCATCCAGGACGCCGTGTTCGATGAAGCGCTCGGTATTCTCGAACACGTCCTGACCGCAGAAGTGGGTGCGACAGCATGAGCACGCAGCATTCGTCCATGCAATTGAAAGACCCCACGCTGCTGCGTCACGAAGCGTTCATCGACGGTGAATGGCAAGCCGCCGATGATACCTCGAGCTTCGACGTCATCGATCCCGCAAACGGCCAGTCGCTCGGCCACGTGCCGAACCTGGGCGCGGCGGAAACGCATCGCGCGATCGATGCGGCCAACAAAGCGTGGCCCCTCTGGCGCAAGAAAACCGCGAAGGAACGCGCGGCCGTCATGCGTCGCTGGTATGAACTGATGCTGGAAAACGCCGACGATCTCGCGATGATCCTCACTCGCGAGCAAGGCAAGCCGCTCGCCGAAGCCAAGGGTGAGATCGTCTACGCGGCGTCGTTCATCGAGTGGTTCGCGGAGGAAAGCAAGCGCGTCGCCGGTGATACGCTTGCGTCTCCTGCCGCCGATAAACGCATCGTGGTGACGAAGGAACCTATCGGCGTCTGCGCGGCCATTACGCCGTGGAATTTTCCCGCCGCGATGATCACGCGCAAGGTCGGTCCGGCGTTGGCTGCGGGTTGCCCGATCGTGGTCAAGCCCGCGGAAGCGACGCCATTTTCAGCGTTCGCGATGGCCGTGCTGGCTGAGCGTGCGGGACTGCCCAAGGGCGTGCTGAATATCGTGACCGGCGATCCGAAAGCGATTGGCGCGGAGTTGACGAGTAATCCTGTCGTCCGGAAGCTGTCGTTCACGGGGTCGACGCAAGTCGGCCGTTTGCTGATGGCGCAAAGCGCGCCGACGGTCAAGAAGGTGTCGCTGGAACTGGGCGGCAATGCGCCGTTCATCGTTTTCGACGATGCCGATATTGATGCCGCGGTTGAAGGCGCAATTGCGTCGAAGTACCGGAACAGCGGGCAGACTTGTGTCTGTACAAACCGGTTCTATGTTCATGACCGCGTGTATGACGAGTTCGCCCGGAAACTGGGTGCGGCCGTCGCGAAGCTCAAGGTCGGCAATGGGCTCGAGAGCGGCGTTTTGCTCGGGCCGCTGATCAACGACGCCGCCGTGCAAAAGGTCGAATCGCATATTCACGATGCGCTCGAGAAAGGCGCTCAGGTTGTGATCGGCGGGAAGCGGCACGCGCTTGGTTTCGGCTTCTTCGAACCGACGGTGTTGTCAGGCGTGACACCTGAGATGAAGATTTCGAAGGAGGAAACCTTCGGGCCGCTCGCGCCGTTGTTCCGGTTTTCATCCGACGAAGAAGTCATACGGATGGCTAACGATACGGAATTCGGTCTCGCCGCGTATTTTTATAGCCGCGATATCGGGCGTGTCTGGCGCGTGGCTGAAGCACTGGAATACGGCATGGTCGGGATCAATACCGGGCTTATCTCGAACGAGGTGGCGCCGTTCGGCGGGGTCAAGCAGTCAGGTCTCGGGCGCGAAGGTTCGCGGTATGGAATCGATGACTATCTGGTGATCAAGTATTTGTGCATGGCGGTTTGACTCAGACTGCCGGGCGGGTGACAAAGTCAAGCCCTGCATTAACGGTAATGGTCATGCCGTTCACTTAAGTGCTTAACGCTGTTCTTCGCGCGATAGACAACACCTGCAAACCAAACATGGCGACAGAAGTTAAGGAAGGTCTGAACAACGCGCTTTTAAGCACGACATTTTGTTTCAAGGACGGTTTGTCGTGGCGAAGGTCGGTAGGATGGGGAGCATTGCCCAGGTAACCGCGACGAGTCCTGATCCAAGCTCATCGCATGCTGCATTTTTTCACGCTTTTCGCAACGACTTACGTGCCATCCACAGATTGCCCAACGCAAACAGCGTCGTGATTTGAGCGGTGTTTTTGGTCAGCCCCCGGTATCGCGTTTTCATGTAGCCGAACTGTCGCTTGAGAACTCGGAACGGATGTTCCACCTTCGCGCGAATGCCTGCTTTCAAGCGCTCGATCTGATCGTATATCGCATCAATGGGGTCCTTCAGGTTTAGCTTTCTTCGCTTACCGGGCCGCATCGCGACGTGCCATCGTACTGGGCGTGCGTGCTCACGCTTCTCGATACCCTGATAACCCGCGTCAGCGTACACATCCGTTTCTTCGCCGTGCAACAACGCCTGCGCCGCGTTGATGTCGTGCACGTTTGCCGCCGTTCCGATGACGGTATGCACCAGGCCCGACTCCGCGTCCACGCCAACATGGGCCTTCATTCCGAAGTACCAGTTGCGGCCTTTCTGCGTTGGCTGCATCTCGGGATCTCGTGTGCCCGAGCCGTTCTTGGTCGAGCTCGGCGCTGCGATCAAGGTGGCGTCAACGGCTGAGCCTGCCTTGAGCATCAACCCCTTATCAACCAGAATCTCATTGACCAGTGCAAGCATTTGGGCAGCGATTCCATGCGTTTCGAGAAGATGCCGAAATCGAAGAATCGTGGTCTCGTCTGGCAAGCGGGCCATGCCACCATCGAGGCCCGCAAATTCGCGATATAGTGGCACGTCGTACAAAGCTTCTTCCATCGCCGGGTCCGACAGCCCGAACCACTGTTGCATGAAGTGGATTTGAAGCATCGTCGCCACAGGAAATGGCGGTCGCCCCGTCTTACCTTTCGGGTAATGTGGCTCGATTAAGGCAATCAACTTTGACCACGGCACGACTCCCCTCATCTCGTCGAGAAACTCACGTTTGCGCGTGCGCTTCGTCGACAAATTCAATCCAAGATGAAGTTGCGTCATCGCATTACCCCGTTTCAGTCACTGCGTTTAGAGTAGTACACGCCGCCCCCGATTGCAGCAGTTTTGCAGACCTTCCTTAACTTCTGTCGCCATGTTTGCCATTGGTCTCGACGATTCTATCGAACGGTTAAAGTCAGTTGATTCAAACCTCCTGGGGTGATCTTGGTCAGCTCAAACATCTGATGGTATTTTCGCGGGGATCGGTTGTTGCCTGCAAAAAGCTGAGTCAGTTCGCATGTTGTAAAACCATTCTTAAATCAAGACGGGAGCAAATACAAAGGAGACCGTCGCATAGTTGCCACGGCACCGATTCACGCCGATCGTCACACGTCTCGTCAAAGGTACGTCCAGTTTGGAAGAGCACGGTCAATGACACTTAAATGAATAATCATTGTGGAGTGCCAAAAAAAATAAACGCGGGCTTACGAGTAGGGCCAAAGCGGAAACCCTAAAATTCCAGGCAGCTTTAGCCCTTCCAACTAAACCCTGTGAGCGCGCCATGAAGAAAATCCTCCATTTATCTTTGGCTTCCCTCGGCTTTGCAGCGGTCTCGGCAGCTCACGCACAAAGTTCCGTGACGCTGTACGGCGTCATCGACGCTGGCCTCATGTACACGAACAATGTATCGAAGAGCGGCACGAGCGGCCCGTTGTTCCAGGCTACAAGCGGAAATATCAACGGTAGCCGCTTTGGCTTTCGTGGAGCGGAGGATCTCGGTGGCGGCCTGAAGGCTGTCTTCGTGCTCGAAAACGGTTTCAACGTTCAGTCAGGCAAGCTCGGCCAGGACGGTCGCGAGTTCGGTCGTCAAGCCTATGTCGGCCTGGCAAGCAGTCAATATGGCGCGGTCACGCTGGGTCGCCAGTACGACTCACTGGTTGACTTTGTTGCACCATTGTCGGGAACGGCGGGTACGTTCGGTGATACCGGTTTTGCACACCCGTTCGACAATGACAACTTGAACCACTCGGTACGCATGAGCAACGCGGTCAAGTATATGAGCAGCAACTATGCGGGCTTCAAGTTCGGCACGTTGTACGCATTCTCCAATTCCACCAACTTTTCGCAGAATCGCGCGTACAGCTTCGGTGCAAGCTACAACTACGGTCCGTTGAATTTCGCCGCGGGCTATTTGCAGACCAACGGCTCGAACAGCACAACGAACACGGGCGGCGCGATTGACACGGCTGAGTCAACGGCCAACGGCACGGGTGGTTTTCTGGTTGGCTCCAATCGAACGCGCATATTTGGCGGTGCCGTGAACTATGCATACGGTCCGGCACTGGTCGGTTTCGTTTATACGCACAGCCAATACGCGGGCACCAACTCGTTCGGTCTGAAGAATGGCACGATGCGTTTCGACAATTTCGAATTGAACGGCAAATACGCTTTGACTCCGGCGCTTAGCCTCGGGATCGCGGATACGTACACAGACGGGCACCTTTCCGGTGCAACGACGTTTGGCCCCGATCCGAAGTTCAATCAGATTAACGGACAAGCTGTGTATTCGTTCTCGAAGCGCACGGACGTGTATGCGGAAGCGATGTATCAGCACGCGATTGGAAACAAGTTCGTCGCTTTCATCAATACGTCCGGTGGCGCCTCGTCGACAGCGAATCAAGTCGTTGCTACCGTTGGGATCCGTACCCGCTTCTAAGAAGTTCCGCGAACGCCATATCTATCCAGACTTGTTAGGGACGCATCATTGACGCCAATAACATGGAGCCCGTCCGTTTGGAAAAGTGACGTTGAGCATCGGATGCCCTGGACCATAGCCCGACGGAGGACAGTGGCCCCTTTATCGCTTGTGCACCGTTAGCTTAATCTCTGCACAATTCCATAAGAGACGATCGTCGGAAACTTCATCTACCACCTACTACATCCTCTATTGAAAAACGCCACTAAACGCGCGCATGTAGCCGTCAGGAGTGACGGCGTTGCGTCTGTCGTGATATTCAAACGAGCAAAGAAATTCTGCATTGCTAAAGGCTGGTTCCTAACCTAACCTTCCAATCACGCTATCCAAACGGAGGCTCAAAGAGCCTCCCTCCTGTTCCCAAAAGGCCTCAGTATGAACTGTGATCCATCCGATACGGCCGTGGTCTTCATCGATCCGCAGAACGACGTGCTGAGCCCGAAGGGCAAGAACTGGGGCGCGGTGGGCGCTAGCGTCACGGAGAACAGAACCGTTGAAAACATGTTGAGGATCTTCAAGGCCGCCAAAGCCGCGAAGGTCAATGTATTCATATCCCCGCACTACTTCTTTCCGACCGATCACGCGTGGAAGTTCAACGGCCCGCTGGAAGCGGACGAGTTCGCAACCGGTACGTTCGCGCGAGAAGGCGCTTTGGACCTCCAGGGATTTGAAGGCTCAGGCGCAGACTGGCTGGCAGAATTCAAACCTTACATCGACGACGGTCAAACCATCGTTGTAAGTCCCCACAAGGTCTTCGGTCCGCAAACTAATGACCTCGTACTGCAATTGCGCAAACGCCACATGAGCAAAGTGGTGCTCGGCGGCATGCTCGCCAACATGTGTGTGGAGGCTCATTTGCGGGACTTGCTCGAGCAGGGCTTCGAAGTTTCCGTCGTAGCCGATGCGACCGCAGGGCCTCGTCATCCCGTGTGGGGTGATGGCTATAAAGCCGCGATGATCAACTATGCGTTTCTCGCGCACGCCGTGGTATCCACTGACGACGTCATCGCGGCGATGACTTGAGTCTGTGTTCGTTGGCGTCCGAACTCCCCATGCCGTTCGGTGCAGCTTATGCACGCAACGCTGAGCCGCGGCTCGATAGCCTCGAGCACATGTAATCGCGGATCAGCCATCCGACCCAAGGAGCATCGCAATGACCAGTTCGGCGTCGAGTACTTCGTCTGCTACCAACCTCATCAGTCCGGCCATTCCCGTTACGCATCATCGAACGGCGGTCGTCGACGGATTAAAGATTTTTTATCGTCAGGCCGGGCCAGCAGACGCTCCCGTTATCCTGCTTCTGCATGGCTTTCCAACGTCGTCGCACATGTTCAGGAACCTGATCCCTGCACTCGCCGATCGCTACCACGTGATTGCACCGGACTATCCCGGCTATGGTCAGAGCGACATGCCGGATCGCGCGGAATTCGCCTACACGTTCGACCGCTATGGCGAACTGGTAGACGGCCTGCTCGACCAACTCGGCGCTCGCCGGTACACGATGTATGTCATGGACTATGGCGCGCCCGTCGGCTGGCGACTCGCTCTCAAGCATCCGGACCGTGTGGCGGGCTTCATCGTGCAGAACGGTAATGCCTACGACGAAGGCCTCAAGGCGTTCTGGGATCCGATCAAGGCCTATTGGGCCGACGGCTCGGACGCCAGCCGGAAAGCGTTGCTGCCGCTCCTCACGCTCGAGACGACCATTTTCCAATATACCGATGGCGTGTCCGACCGCACGCGTGTTTCCCCGGACAACTGGGTCCACGACCAGGCGCTGCTCGATCGCCCCGGCAACAACGACATCCAGCTCGACCTGTTCTATGACTATAGAACCAATCTGCCGCTCTACCCGAAGGTGCAGACGTATTTCCGGGAGTTCAAACCGCCGATGCTGATCGTGTGGGGCAAGAACGACGTCATCTTCCCGGCGGACGGCGCGTATCCGTACAAAGAGGATTTGCCGGATGTTCAGACTCATTTGCTCGACACAGGCCATTTCGCGCTGGAAGACAAGGCGGACGAGATGGTGCCGCTGATACGTGAATTCCTTGCTCAAAAGGTCGATCCAAGACTGTGATTGAATCTTATGGCGATGCCTGTGCTGACGGCGAATTTCGCGGGCGTTAACCGCGGACGTTAACGATGACGCTCCCGAACCGCCGCATGACTTGGGGTGAATCTGTTTTGCAAGGTGCCTTGTCGTAATTGCGAAGGTGGATATCCAGGCATCGTCTTCCGGACAGGGTAGGCATTGGCTGATCTATCAATTTGTAATCCTAACTTAAGGATAGCTTCACCATCTCGCGCGCAGTGCGCTAACCACTGCGCGGGCGCGCGCCTCAGTCCCCAACAAACGTACTAACGTGGCGCTTCAGGGCTGGCGCGTACTTCCAGGGCCATGCTCACTTGGCCCCTTCCCACTCCCCGCACTATTCATATCATTTTTGATCATTTGCA
Organism: Caballeronia mineralivorans PML1(12); assembly: GCF_001028175.1. GTDB lineage: Bacteria > Pseudomonadota > Gammaproteobacteria > Burkholderiales > Burkholderiaceae > Caballeronia > Caballeronia mineralivorans. The sequence continues at coordinate 19,370 of NZ_AEJF01000144.1, read as the reverse complement.
TTTCACATGCTAGATGCGCAAGAATGCGTTTTATGCATTCATCGATCTAATCGATCAGGTTCGCGTACCTCATGGAAATCCGCCAGCTGGAAGCGTTTGCCGCTGTCATGTCCGCCGGGAGCGTCACCGCCGCCGGGCGTTTGCTCGGGCGCTCGCAACCCGCGGTTTCGCGCTCGATCCAGGAACTGGAGGCCGAAATCGGTTATCCGCTGTTCCAGCGTTTCGGGCCGCGCGTCGCGCCCACCCGTGAGGCGTCCGAGCTTTACCAGGACGTCGAACGCACGCTCGCCAGTCTGCGCCAGGTCAAATCCCGCGCCGAACAAATCGCGCGGCAGGCGCCGCCACCGCTCACCGTCGCTGCAACCTCGGCGCTTGCCGCCGGCCTCGTGCCCCGCGCGCTCGCCTTGCTCGATCAGGGCCATCCGGTCGAATCCGTCCATTTGCGCAGTGCCGCCCCCGAACAAGTAGTCGATGCCGTGCTGAACGGTATCGTCGATATGGGCGTTTCGAGCTTGCCGCTCGAACACCGCGGCGTGCTTGTGCACTGGATCGGCGAAGCGGCGTGTGTCGCCGCCGTGCGCGCCGACGACCCGCTGGCGCAAGCGCCGCGCATCGCGTTGAGCGACTTCGCAAACCGTCGTCTTGTCACGATGCAAAACCCCTACCGGCTGCGACCCCGGCTCGATTCGGCGTTCGCGCAAGCGGGCGTGCGCACGGCCGGTGTGATCGAAACCAACTCGTCGCTGAACGCGCTCGGCGCCGTGCGCGAAGGACTCGGGCTTGCCGTGCTGGAACCGGTAACGGCGTTTGGACTGCCCGTCGAGGGCGTGGTGATCCGTCCGCTCGATATCCGCATCGCGTTCCTGTTCGGCGTCATCACGCCCGAATTTCGTCCGCCTAGCGCCGCGACCCTCGCCGCGGCACAAGCGCTGGCGCTTGCAGCCGCGCAGATCCTTCCCGACTTCGTCCTGCACGACGCAAGTCAGCACGGCGCGATCCTTCAGGCGCTCTACGGCCTATCCGACGACCTCCTCAATCCGACCGAAGAGCACGCCACGTGAGCCTCGACAATACCGTTTCATCGAATCAACCGACAGGCCTCGTGGCGCTCGAAGCGCGGCTTAACGAAGACCTGTCCCTGCTCGAATTGCCTGCGCGCGAATGGGTGATCGGCAAAACGCATGAGGGTCAGGAAGTGCTGGACGTTGCGGTGATCGGCGGCGGCATGGCGGGGTTGGCGGCATCGGCTGCGCTGAAAATGCTGGGCGTGCACGCACACATCTTTGACCGCTCGCCACAGGGGTTGGAAGGCCCTTGGGCCACGACCGCTCGCATGGAAACGCTGCGTTCGCCCAAGCAACTGACGGGTCCCGCATTGGGATTGCCCGCGCTGACATTTCGCGCGTGGTTCGAGGCTCAGTTCGGCACGGACGCATGGCAAGCGCTTGACAAGATCGACCGCCTGCAATGGATGGACTATCTGATCTGGTATCGCCGCGTGCTCGCGCTCGATGTTCGCAACGGCCATACGATAGAAGCCGTCACGCCGCGTGCCGATGGTCTTGTCGTGCTGAGCGTGCGGACACGTGACCGACGCTTCGATGTCTACGCACGACGCGTCGTGCTCGCTACGGGTCGCGACGGATTGGGCGGACCTGCGTTGCCGGGGTTTGTCGAAGGATTGCCGCGTTCGCGCTGGGCGCACTCGTCGGACACCACCGATTATTCCTCGCTCGCCGGTAAGCGCGTGGCAGTGGTAGGCGGTGGTTCATCGGCTATGGATAGCGCGGCGACCGCGCTCGAAGCGGGCGCAGCGAGTGTCGATTTGTTGATCAGACGTGCGGATTTGCCACGAGTGAACAAGGGCAAAGGGGCCGGCAATCCGGGCCTGACGCATGGTCATCATGCTCTACCCGACGAATGGAAATGGAAGATTCGCCACTACATCAATACCGTGCAAGTGCCGCCGCCGCGTGGCAGTACATTGCGGGTATCGCGTCATCCGAATGCGCGTTTCAACCTGGGATGCCCGGTGTTATCCGTGGAAAGCACGGCGAACGGTCTCTCGATCCACACACCTAAAGGTATCTTCACCGCCGACTTCCTCGTGGTCTCCACAGGCTTCAAAGTCGACTGGACCGCGCGCCCGGAATTCGCTGCGTTTGCACCGGCTATCCGCAGCTGGGCCGATCGCTACACACCGCCGCCCGGCGATGAAGACGCCGAGTTATCCGACTCGCCCGACGTCGGTCCCGCGTTTGAATTCCTCGAGAAATCGCCCGGCGATTGCCCCGGCTTGTCGAACATCCACTGCTTCTGCTATCCCGCAACGCTCTCGCACGGAGCGGTCTCCGGCGACATCCCCGCGATCAGCACCGGTGCAAAGCGACTCGCCCAGGGCATAGCGAGCTTGCTGTATCGAGAGGATGCGGAGGAGCATTACGCGGCGCTGGAAGCGTATGCCGAGCCCGAGCTCAACGGCGATGAATGGCAACCCGCCGAAGCACCGCCCCAGTACGCGGAGGACCGATGAGCCGCTGGCTCATTCGCCGCATCGCGCAGGCGGCGTTCGTCGTGTTGCTGATGACACTGATCGTGTTCATCGGTTTGCATGCGATCGGGAATCCCATCGATATCCTTATCGGGCAAGACGTCGATCAGGTCGACCGGGTGCGCATCATCGCGCAACTGGGCCTCGACCAGCCGCTCTGGAAACAGTACCTCGCGTTCCTCGCGGGCGCAATGCACGGCGATCTCGGCAACAGCTTCGTCTATAACGAACCCGCGATCCGCCTGATCCTGCAGCGCCTTCCCGCGACCTTCGAACTCGCCGTTTCAGCGCTGCTGCTGGCACTTGTGATCGGCATCCCGCTAGGGCTATTCGCGGGCCTGCATCCGCGCAATCCGCTGTCGAAGATGCTGATGACGGGCAGTATTGTCGGCTTCTCGCTGCCGACCTTCTGGGTCGGCCTGATGCTGATCATGCTGTTCAGCGTGAAGCTCGGCTGGCTGCCCGCTAGCGGACGTGGCGCGACCGCAAACCTGTTCGGTGTCCAGTGGTCGTGGCTCACTCTCGACGGCCTGCGACACCTGATCCTGCCTGCGCTCAACCTGTCGCTCTTCAAGGTATCGCTTGTGCTGCGCCTGACCAGCGCCGGCGTGCGTGAAGTCATGCCGATGGAACATGTGCGCTTCGCACGCGCCAAAGGTCTGTCGCCCACGCGTGTCGTGCTCGTTCACATCTTGCGCAATACGCTGATTCCGCTCGTCACGGTGATCGGCCTGGAGTTCGGTTCCACCATCGCATTCGCGGTCGTGACCGAGACCGTGTTCTCTTGGCCCGGTGCAGGCAAACTCATTCTCGACAGCATCAACGCGCTCGATCGTCCGGTGATCCTGTCGTACCTGATCGTGGTCGTGTGCATGTTCGTCTCGCTGAACCTGTTCGTCGATATTCTCTACAAGTTCCTCGATCCGCGCGTGCGGCTGGAGGGCGCGCGATGAGCACGACGCCTCTCGTTCCCGAAACGCCCGTGCCTGCCGCACCGAAACGCCGTCAATCACCATGGCGTCAACTGGTCGCGGATTTCGGCCGCTCGCCCGCGGCGCTTGCTGCATTGATCGTCGCGATACTGCTCGTGCTCGCCGCCATTTTCGCGCCCTATATCACCCCGCAAAATCCCTACGACCTTTTGCAACTCGACGTCCTCGACGCCCGCCTCCCACCCGGTTCGATGAACGGCACCGGCACGCATGCGTACTGGCTCGGCACCGACGGCCAGGGCCGCGATCTTTATTCGGCAATGCTCTACGGCCTGCGCCTGAGCTTGTCCGTAGGCCTCGGCTCGGCGGTGATCGCGGGCGTGGTCGGCACCGTGTTCGGCCTGATCGCAGCTTACGCGGGCGGCAAGGTCGATAGCCTCATCATGCGGCTCGTGGACTTGCTGCTCGCCTTCCCGTCCATCCTCGTCGCCATGATGCTGCTCGCTTTCCTCGGCAAAAGCGTGACGAACGTCGTGCTCACGCTGGTGCTGATCGAGTGGGCGTATTACGCACGGACCGCTCGCGCGCAGGCGCTGGTCGAAGCGCGGCGCGAATACGTTGAAGCAGCGCGCAGTCTCGCGATTCCGAACTGGCGCATCGTGCTCGTTCATATCTTGCCGAACTGCCTGCCGCCGCTGATCGTCGTGGGCACGCTGCAGGTCGCGCGCGCGATCACGCTTGAAGCAACGCTGTCGTTTCTCGGACTCGGCGTGCCGATCACCGAACCGTCGCTCGGGCTGCTGATCGCCAACGGTTACCAGACCATGCTTTCGGGCGAATACTGGACCAGCGTTTATCCCGGTCTTGCGCTGCTGGCCATGCTGGTATCGATCAATATGGTCGGTGATCGTCTGCGCGAATTGCTCAATCCGAGGTTCGTGAAATGAGCGACGCTGCTTTCCATACCGCGGACAACACGCTGGAAGTCCGCCACTTGCGAACGCGCTTCTTCACGCGCGAAGGCGAGTTGCCTGCTGTGGAAGATGTCTCGCTGACGCTGGCCCGAGGCCGCGTGCTGGGTCTTGTCGGTGAATCGGGATCGGGTAAATCGGTGACCGGGTTCTCGATCATGGGACTCATCGATGCACCCGGCCGCGTAGTCGGTGGCGAGATATTGTTCAAGGGCAAGAACCTCGTCGGCTTGCCCGAAGCCGAGATGCGGCGCCTGCGCGGCAGCCGTATTGCGATGGTGTTCCAGGACCCGATGTCCACGCTCAATCCCGTCCAGCGCGTGGATGCGCAGATGATTGAAGCCGTGCGGGCACATCGCGACGTGAGCCGGGGTGCGGCGCGCGAGCAGGCAAGCGAAGCACTGGCGGCGATGGGCATCGCCAGTCCCGATGAACGCCTGCGCGCGTATCCGCATCAGTTGTCGGGCGGCATGCGCCAGCGTGTGGCAATTGCTATAGCGATGTTGCACAAACCCGATCTGATCATCGCCGATGAACCGACCACCGCGCTCGACGTCACCATCCAGGCGCAGATTTTGTCGGAAGTGCAGGCGCTTGTGCGGACACAGGGCACCTCGCTGATCTGGATCACGCACGACCTGTCGGTAGTGGCCGGCCTTGCCGATGACATCGCCGTGATGTATGCGGGCAGGATCGTCGAGCAAGGCACGGTAGACGCCGTGTTGGACCATCCGCAGCATCCCTATACGGCTGGTTTGATCGACAGCTTGCCGAGCCTCAATACGCGAGGCAAACGGCTGACGCAGATTGCAGGCATCACGCCCGATCTTCGATCATTGCCGCCGGGTTGCGCGTTCGCCGCGCGCTGCACGCGGGCCACGGCGGTCTGCTCCACTCCCCCGGCGCTCGGACCCTCGCCCGCAGCGAAGGCCTCTGAACATGGTACGCATCTCGTGCGCTGTTTTCATCCCGGCCGGCAAACCGATGTGTGCACGGAGACAACCGCATGAGTCAAGTCCAATGAGTCACGTCGAATGAGTCACGTCGATACGCGCGCTCTTATCGAACTCCGCGGCGTTAGCCAGCGGTTTGGCGAACGCAACGAGAACGCCGCTGCGCGCTGGCTGCGCGAGCGCAAGCTGCTCGCCGCGCAGGCGGTCACGCGAGCGGTCGACTATGTCGATCTCGCGATCATGCCGGGAGAAGTGGTTGGACTCGTCGGCGAATCGGGCTGTGGAAAATCCACGCTTGGCCGCATTGTTTCAGGCCTCATCGCACCGACTGAGGGCGACGTGCGGGTGGACGGCCAGGAGCGTGCCTCCATGTCCCCCGCAGCGCTGCGCGCCGCCCGGCTAGCAATCCAGATGATCTTTCAGGATCCTTATTCGAGCCTGAATCCGAGAAGGCGGATTCGCGATATCGTCGGCGAGGCGCCGCTCGTGCATGGCATGGTCGAACGCGCCGATCTCGACGCTTATGTGGCCGCGCAGTTAAAGCGCGCCGGCCTTGATCCATCGCTTGCGGACCGTTATCCGCACGAGTTCAGCGGCGGTCAGCGGCAGCGCATCGGCATTGCAAGAGCGCTCGCCGTCAATCCGTCCATGCTCGTTTGCGATGAAGCCGTGGCTGCGCTGGATGTATCGATACAAGCGCAGATCCTGAATCTCTTCATGGACCTGCGTGAGCAACTCAACCTCACGTACCTGTTTATCAGCCACGATCTGGGCGTGGTCGAACAGTTGTCGGATCGCGTGGTGATCATGTATCTCGGGCGCGTGGTGGAAAGCGCGCCTGTTGAAGAAATATTCCGGCATCCGAATCATCCGTATACGCAGACGTTGCTGGCGGAAATTCCTCGTATCGATGCACGCAAGAAGCACTTCACCGCCATCCGCGGCGAGATGCCAAGTCCGCTCGCGCCGCCTTCGGGTTGCCATTTTCATCCGCGCTGCCCGCACGCCATGCCGCGTTGCAAGACGGAAGTGCCGAGCTTGCGCGGCATCGCCATCGAGCATGTCAGCGCGTGTCATCTGAACGACGTCCACTAAGTTTCAATTCAAAACACACTCAATAAAAAGGAATTGCATCGTGAAACGCCTGATCCTTTCCACGCTGACGACCACCCTCGTAAGCGCGGCGTTGTTCAGTTCGGGCGCGTCGGCGCAGACGCTCAACATGGCGTTCGCCGATCCGCTCTCGTCGCTCGATCCACAACTGAACAACTACGCGGGCGACCGCTCCGTCGATCTGCACTTCTGGGATCTGCTGGTCGAGAATCACGACAACACGCTCGCGCCCGGCCTCGCGACAAGCTGGAAGGCAACCGGCAACGACACGTGGGAATTCAAGCTGCGCCACGACGTCAAGTGGCAGGACGGCACGCCGTTCACCGCCGACGACGTGATCTATTCGTATCAACGCGCCCGCAGTGTGCCGGGGACGATCGCCACCTTCGCGGGTTATCTGCGCACGATCGCTTCCGTGACTGCGCCCGATCCGTACACGCTGATCATCAAGACGAGCACCCCGACGCCGGACCTGCCGCTCAATTTGACGTCGGTGCATATCGTGAGCAAACACGTTGGCGAAAAGTCGTCGACGGAAGACTACAACGCAGGCCGCGCGATGGTCGGCTCGGGACCGTACAAGTTCGTCTCGTACACGCCGGGCGACCGCGTAGTCATGACGCGTAACGACGCGTACTGGGGCGCGAAGTCGATCTGGGACAAGGTGAATTACCGCTACATCAGCAACGCGGCGGCACGCACGGCGGCGTTGCTGTCAGGCGATGTCGATGTGATCGACAAGGTTTCCGTCTCAGACCTGCCGCGTCTCAAGCAGTCGCCGCAGGTATCGGTATTCGCGTATCCGGGCCTGCGTGTGCTGCTGCTTCAGCCCACTTTCCGTGAAGGCCCAAACCCCTATATCACGGACAACGCCGGCAAGCCCTTGCCCAAGAATCCGCTGCTCGACGTGCGCGTGCGCCATGCGTTGTCGCTGGCGATCAATCGCCCCGCCATCACCGACCGCATCCTGCAAGGCGCGGCAACGGTCGCCAACCAGTGGATGCCGGCGAAGACCTTTGGTTATAACCCGGACGTCAAGGACATCCCCAACGATCCGGCCCAGGCGAAGAAACTGCTTGCCGAAGCCGGGTTTCCGGACGGCTTCCAGTTGACGCTCAGCGTCCCGAACGACCGTTATCCGCAAGCGCCCGAAACGGCGCAGGCCGTTGCGCAATTCTGGACGCGCATCGGCGTGAAGACGAAGGTCGAGGTGATGCCGTGGGCAAGCTACGCGAGCCGCGCGAACAAGAACGAGTTTGCGGTGAGCATGATTGCGTGGGGTAACGGCACGGGCGAAGCGAGCTATGCGCTCGTCAACGTGCTCGGTACCGTCGATACGAAGAAGGGCATTGGCGCGTCGAACTGGGGACGCTATAGCAACGCGGCCGTCGATCACGCGCTCGACGCGGCCACCGCCGAATTCGATACTGCGAAGCGCGAAGCTATCCTGCAGCAGTCGGTGAAGGTGGTGAGCGACGACGTCGGCGTGATTCCGCTCTTTCACTACCAAAACATCTGGGCTGCGAAGAAAGGTCTGAAAGTGACACCGGCGGTCAGCGACCGGACGACCGCGATGATGGTTACGCGCTGAGGCCAGCATGATCGACATCACGGCTACACCGGGCGATGATCTGATCGACGTGGTGCGCCGCATCACGGTGAGCGGCGCGCAAGCGGGTGCGTTGTTGACCCTTCGCACGCAGACCGTGCGCGGCGCGGGCACGGTCTGGACCAGCCGCGCGGTTTTCCGGGTCGATGACCATGGCGTCATCGATCTGTCTCGCGATGCGCCGGTCGAAGGCGATTATGGCGGTGTATCGCCGATGGGGCTTATCTGGTCGCAAGTGCCTGTGGAAGCGGGAAAACGCGAGGTGTTCCCCCCGGATGTCTCTAAAGCGTTGACGACCTGCATCGAGGTGATCGATGAAGACGGACAGGTGCTGACTGCCACGCTGCTGATACAGCGGCTAGTGGCGCCCGGCGTGCAGCGGCACGATATGCACGTTGACGGCTGTGTCGGTACGTTGTTCCTGCCCGCGACCCCGGGACCGCATCCCGTCGTGCTGGTGCTGAACGGATCAGGCGGAGGCATCAACGAACCGCGCGGGGCACTATATGCATCGCGTGGATATGCTGCGCTCGCGCTTGGTTACTTCAAGACACCGGGGCTGTCCGACTACATCTCCAACACGCCGCTCGAATACTTCGGCCGTGCACTCGACTGGATCGCGCGCGAGTTGCAACCGGCGTCTGGTTTTATCGCGGTAAGCGGGCAATCGCGCGGCGGCGAACTCGCGCTGCTGCTCGGTGCCACGTATCCGGATCGCATCAAAGCGGTGATCGGTTATGTGCCGGGCGCGGTCATTCACAGCGCGCAGAACGCCGCCGATCCCGCAACGGGTCGCGAAGGCCCGACCTGGCTGCTCGATGGCAAACCGCTCCCGCATCTATGGGAAAACAATCGCACGGCAAGCTGGCAACCCTTCGACGACGGCCCGCCGCCGCATCGTCACGAACGCGCGATCCGAACGGCGTTGCTCGATAAGGAAGCGGTGGAGCGGGCGCGGATTCATGTCGAAAATATCGATGGCCCGGTCCTGCTGATCTCCGCGACCGACGACGGTTCGTGGCCCTCCTCCGACTACTCGCGCATGGTGGTCGAGCGGCTCGAACGGGAAAAGCATGCTTACCCCGTGCGCCATCTCGACTTCGATAACGCCGGCCACGCGATCGTTTTTCCTTACGTGCCGACTACGCAACTCGTGTACGCACACCCCGTGTCGGGACGCATCAGCACGGGCGGTGGCGAACCCGCAGCGAACGCGCGCGCCGACGAATCATCGTGGCGCGAAGTGCTGGCTTTCCTCGACGCTGCCGTCCATTCCCGCACGTCAAACACCGCTGGCGACTCTCTCAGGCAGGAGCAACCATGACAGACACCTACGATCTCAGCACCGATATTGTCGACCGGATTGCGGGTCTCTCGCCCGGCTCGCCGACACATGCAACAAGGCACAAACGCGACAAGGTCGCCGCTGCAACACAGCGCAGTTACGAAGCATTGTTCGACCCTGCGCTGCCGGACTTGTCGCTAACCGAGCGGTTGCTGGTCGCGTTGTACGCATGCACGCTATCGAATGCGCCTGCATCGGCGGAGCATTATGCGGAACGGCTTGCTTCGAGCAACGCGGACCGTGCCGTGATCGACCAGATCGTGCAAGGTCTGTTGAACGAGAGCGACATTCAGGAGCCACGCTTGCGCGCGATGCTGAGCTTTACGCGCACGCTGATCGAATCCCCAATCGACGGCGATAAAACCGCGCTCGAACGCCTTCCCGCCGCGGGCATATCGACACCAGCCGTGGTCGCCCTCGCGCAATTGATCGCGTTTCTTTCTTATCAGATTCGCCTGACGGCCGGCTTGCGCGCGCTGCAGGTGTTGAATGCAACGGAGGCCGCATGAGCCGGGCAATCGAAGCGCATGGCTTTACGAATCGCGTGCTGGGATGGGACGCGTGGCTGGACGTGGTGCAACTCACCGATGCCTCCGACGAGCAGATTGCCGTGCTCGAAGAGAGCCATCCGAAGGCGAAGGAATCCGACTACTACCTGTTCCTCGTGCATCAGCCGGAGATCCTGCGGCAGCGCTCGGCAGCCTTCAACGCGATCATGTATGCGCCAGGCGGCCTGCCCCGCGCGGAACGGGAATTGGCGTCGACGGTCGTATCGCGAATCAACGGCTGCGTGTATTGCGCATCCGTGCATGCGCAGCGTTTCGAGCAGCTGGCGAAGCGTGATGACGTGATCGAGCAGGTTTTCAACGATCCGGCGACCGCTGGCACCTCGCCACGCGAGAAGGCAATCGTGCAGGCGTCGATCGACCTGACACTCGCACCGGGTCAGGTTGACCCGGCGCAATTGCGTGCTCTGCGCGAAGTGGGATTGAGCGACGACGAGATCCTCGATCTGATTCACTCCATCGCCATTTTCGCCTGGGCCAACCGCCTGATGCTCAATCTCGGTGAACCAGTGGGGTAAGCAAGCGTTCGGGGAACTTGATCTACCCCGACGACCGCCCGTCCGTTACCGCAAAACGGCCCCCGCTCTCGGCGCTACCTGCCGTACTTCTCCGCAAACTCGGCCGCATCGAGCGAGCGGAAGTCAGCTAACGCCGCGTCGATCTGCTCGGCGTTCCAGTCCCACCACGCTATCTGCAGCAAGCGTTCCGCGATGTGCGGCTCGACGCGAAAGCGCAGCACGCGCGCCGGCACCCCAACGACAATCGCAAAAGGCGGTACGTCTTTGGTCACGACCGCTCCCGAACCGACGGCTGCACCGGTGCCAATCTTCACGCCAGGCATGACGATCGCATTGTGGCCGATCCATACATCGTGACCTATCTCAACCCGATCCTGTGCTCGCCATTCGAATATCGCGGCGTCGTCGTCGAGCGAGAGTCCGTACGAGCGTGAGCGATAGGTAAAGTGGTGATGGGTCGCGCGCCACGAAGGATGGTTCGGCGGGTTGATGCGAACGCCGGTGGCGAAGTTCGCGAACTTGCCGACCAGTGCGTGGGCAATCTGGTTGTCGCCCATCGCGTAGCCGTAGTCGCCAATCACCGAATGGGCAACATGGCTGCGCGGGCCGAGGTAGGTGTAGCGGCCAAAGTCGCTGGCGCGAACCACGGCCGTTGGATGAATCTCCGGTTCTATCGACAAGGTGCGGCCGAGCGTCCAGGGGTCGACCCCGACGCCATGATTAATCAGCATAAGATTCTCGTAGTTCGATGATGAGCTGTGGGCGCCGGCTATGCCAATGGCTGGCCTACGCTCACATGAAAAGCTTGCGCAGATAAGCTGAGACGCGCTCCGCACCTGTGACCAGTACGAAGGTAGCGATCAACAGGAACGACACGGTCTGATACTGGAACAGGTTCATTGCGGTCAACAGCTGAAAGCCGATCCCGCCTGCGCCGACGAAGCCGAGTACGAGCGACGAGCGCAGGTTCTCGTCGAAGCGGAAGAGGCCGATGCCGAGCAGCGACGGCAACACGCCCGGCACCACCGCTTGGGTCAGCACCTGCACGCGGCCGGCGCCGGTCAGCGTCAGCGCTTCGACAGGACCCATGTCCATGTCTTCGATCACTTCCGCGAACAGTCGCCCGAGCATGCCGACCGAATGGACCGCCAGCGCGAGTGCGCCCGGAAACGGCCCCAGCCCCACCGCGGTGACGAACAGCAGCGCCCACACCAGATCCGGCACCGCCCGGGTGACGCCAATCAGCGCTCGCGCGCCGTAGTAAAGGGGCAGCGCCGGCGTGACGTTCGCGGCCGCGAGGATTGACAGCGGGAACGCGAGCAGCACCCCGAACACGGTACCGAAAATTGCGAGGTCGATCGTCTCGAGCACCGGCCATAGATTCGGGACGAACTGATCGAACGCAGGCGGCATGGCGCGCGAAATGATGTCGGCCATACCGTGCGCGCCGGTAAGCAGGTCCTCCGGACGCGCTTGAACGACGACCCACGCCTGTACAAACAGCGCGAGGAAGACGACGGCGGCACACACCGACCAGAAAGTGCGCGCGCCCGACGCGCCTGGCGGTGTGTGCAGTTCAATAGCCTTGCTCATGACGCCTCGGCGATATAAAGACTCGCGATTTGCTGACTGGAAACTTCCGACGCCGGCTGGTCGAATTCCAGCAGACCGCTGCGCAGTCCGACTAGTCGGTCGGCATAGCGCGCCGCCAGTTCGGGCTGGTGCAGCACGCATACCACGGCGAGGCCGTCCTCGGTGGCGAGGCGGCGCAACAACCGCATGACCTCGTCAGCCGCTTCGGGATCCAGACTGGCAACCGGCTCGTCGGCAAGCAGCACGTCGGGACGTTGCGCCAGCGCACGGGCAACCGCGACGCGCTGCGCTTGTCCGCCGGAGAGCGTACCGGCACGCTGGCGAGCAAGGTGCAGCAAGCCGACTTCGTCCAGATAGCCCAGCGCTGGTTCGATTTCCTTGCGTGGCAGTCGCCCCAGCGCGGTCGCCAGCGTCCGGTGCCGCCCCAACGCGCCGCAGCAAACGTTCGCAAGTACGCTGCGCCGCTTGACGAGATTGGCATGCTGCGAAATAAGTGCGAGCGGCAGACGCGCTCGCCGCAGGGCTTCGCCGGAGAGCGCGGCGAGATCTCGTCCTGCAACTTTGACTGAACCGCCGGTCGGCCGATTCAGTCCGACCACGCACTTCATGAAGGTCGACTTGCCGCTGCCGTTACTACCAAGCACCACCACCATCTCGCCGGCACTGACCGACAGATTCAGGTTGCTCAGCGCGGTATGGCCGTTCTCGTAACACATGGTCAGATCGCGGACAGCTAACTTCACACCTGAGGCGCGCACGGCAGGCCGCGCCGCCCCCGGCATGTCCGACCCGGCGGCCGGGAATGCCGCCGCCGGGCTTAGCGGGATATCCCCTGACGCGCTGAACGGAGTACTCACAGCTTTGCCAGGTCGATGTGGAGCGTAGAGACCAGATCACGAATCTGGTCATAAGCAGAATCCGTTTGGGGCACGGTCCTCAGCTCCGGATTTTCATTCGACGCCAGGAACTTCTGATCCGCCTCCGGCAATTGGTGCAGATCGAGCGTGCTCAGTACGCTTGCCAGACGAGCCTTGAAATCAGCGGGCAAGTCGCCGCGCACCGCCAATGGGTCGATGGGAATCGGTTCCGATTTCCACAACGTTATGTATGCCGAAGGGTCGTACTCATTGTGCAACTTGGCGCTCGAAATTTCTTCGCTGTTCAGTTCGCCCGCATCGACCTTGTGGTTGCGCAGCGCTTCGAACGATGCTGTGTGACTGCCTGCATAAATCCCCTTCACGCCCTTGTCCGGATCAATGCCGTTCTTGCTCATGCCGAACGCCGGGAACAGGTGGCCGGACGTGGAAGCCGGATCGGCGTAGGCGAACGAACGGCCCTTGATGTCGGCCAGCGTCTTGATGCCCGAGCCGGGCCACGTGACGATGGAGGCGTAGTAGGTAGCCGGCTTGCCTTGCTCGCCAGCGAACGTAGCGACGGCTTCGGCATGCGCGACCTGATGGGCGAGCACGTAGCCAAGCGGGCCGAACTCACCGAATTCGAGCTTGTTGTTACGCATCGCCTCGATTTCCGCGTTGTAGCTGGTTGCGACATAAAGCTGTACCGTGCAGCCAATCTTGTCGCCGATCATCTTCGCGAGATCCTGATAGACCGGCAGCATACGTTGCGCAGATTCGTACGGCTCGACGCCAAAGCGAACTACGCCATTGTTCGGACAAGTGCCGGCTGCATGGGCGGTTATGGAGACGAGACCCGCTGCAAACGCCACGGCGACCAGAACTTTGGATAACTTCATAATTTCCTCAACTAGAATTTCGTGCGTACCGAGCTGTTCAACGACGAATTCAAGGTTATAAGCCTGCCCGCGCAGGTGGTCAGTGCGGCTGGACTGTCATCAAGCGAATCCATTCTAGAAACCTCGTATGACACATCGGTGTATTTATCGAGACGTCTAGATGAATCTGTCGTAGGCATGTTGTAAGAAGCAGCGGTGGCTGTCGGCCGAGGCGACGAGCAGCGATTTTTTGCACGCGCACTGCAAAGTGCCGTCGGGTCGAGGAACATACGTTCATCTGAACGTCTAGACGTATGAGGACGTGTTGAACCTTACCTTCATGCAAGGAATACCCTTCATATTTCCATCACAGGCCGCCCTCTACAATCACGATGGCCACTTCATTTGAACCGCCCGGAATGACGACACAATGACAGCGATCGATAACGCCACACCGGATACCCCGCTCGCACGCGTGGCCGGCGTTGCAATGTGGAGTCAGATCGAACAGATACTTGCTGCCGAGATCGGATCGGGCCGGTTTGGCAAGGACGGGCGCCTGCCGACCGAAGGCGAACTGGCTAAACGGTTCGACGTCAATCGCCACACGGTGCGGCGCGCAATGATCGGGCTAGCCTCGCTCGGCCTCGTCAGCGTCAGGCAAGGGAGAGGTACGTTTGTGCGGCCGGGCGCGATCGACTATACGATCGGGCGCCGTACGCGCTTCTCGGAAAACCTGCGCCAACAACATCACGCAACCGCCACTACGATGCTCTCGGCGTTCAAGGTTGGCGCTGAGCCAACCGTCGCGAAGGCGCTGGCATTGCGCACCGGCGCACTTGTCTACCAGATCGAGTCCCTGCACGAGTCGGACGGCGTGCCACTGACTTTTGCGCGCAATTGGTACCCGGCAAAGCGTTTCGCGGAGCTGCCGCAGGTGTTGGCGCCCAACGGCAGCATCACGCATGCAATGGCCAAATTTGGCGTGACCGACTATCTACGTAAGTGGAGTCGGATCGGGCAGCATGCTGCCCGATCCGGAAGTCACGCGGCGGCTGGACATCAACCGCCAGCAACCGGTTCTGTGGGTCGAGAATGTCGACGTCGATCTTCAGGGCACGCCGATCAAATATGGTGTTACGCATTTCGCCTCCGACCGCGTGCAGCTCATGGTGGGAAGCGACTTATAAGCGTGGCTGAATGGCGCACCGCCTACCCCCTTACAGATCCCTGCCGATAACTTTATGAAAACGCAGACTGAGCGCTGCCCAAATACGGCATCATGTCATTCTTAAAAGTGTGAGGTTATTCCGACAGGGTCTCGTGAAACAACATCGACCGCATCCTCCGCGTTTTCCGCATTCGCCGCGAGACCACCACGCTCATGTGGCCTGGCGCGACCTTTCATTGACGTCCGCACCGTTCGCCCTGCTTTTTGTCATCATGGTCGGGCTGATCGTGTGGCTGGCGGACCCGGCTCCGCCCAGAACCATCACGATCAGCGCGGGCCCTCACGACAGTTCGCTTCTGCATACCGCCGACGAGTATAAAAAGATCCTGGCGCGCAATGGTGTCACGCTCAAGGTGCTGGAATCGGATGGTTCGGTGCAGAACCTGCAACGGCTGATGGACCCCAAGAGCCATGTCGATCTCGCGCTGGTGCAAGGCGGTGTTTCCGATGCGGCGGCAAGAGCATCGCTCATGTCGCTCGGCAGTGTCTTTTACGTCCCCACCGTGGTTTTTTATCGCGGCAAGGGCATGACGCAGTTGTCGGAGCTCGAGGGCAAGAGAATCGCGATCGGCCGCGAAGGCAGCGGCACACGCAGGCTTTCGCTCAACTTGCTCGAGGCCAATGGCATCACGCCCGGCGGCGACACCCAACTGGTGCCGCTCGACGGCATGGACGCTGCGACGCAACTGGTTGCGGGGAACGTGGATGCAGCGCTGCTCAATGGCGACTCCACCACGCGCGGGCTGATGCTCAGGCTGCTCGGCATACCGGGAATTTCCGTCATGGATTTCGCGGAAGCGAGCGCTTATACGCGACTGTTTCCGTATCTCGACGAAATCGACCTGCCGCCGGGCGTGCTCGATCTCCGGCGAAAGGTACCGCCGCAGACCTTGCATTTGATCGGACCGACTGTCGAAATCCTGGCGCGGCCGAACTTGCACCCGGCCATATCGGATCTGCTTATTGAAGCTGCGCAGGAAGTTCACGGGATGCCGGGGCTCCTGCAAAACGCCGGGCAATTCCCTAGTCCCATCGCGCGGGAATACCCCATTAGCGAAGAGGCCACGCGCTATTACAAGTCGGGGAAAAGTTTCCTCTACCGAATCCTGCCCTTCTGGGTCGCCAGCATGGCGGACCGGATACTTGTTCTGCTGTTGCCGGTCGCGGTGCTGTTGATACCGGCCTTGCGGCTAATCCCGGCGCTCTATGGCTGGCGGGTGCGATCGCGAATCTATCGGTATTACGGCTCGCTGATCGCGATAGAACGCGGAGCGCTGAACGGCGCGACGGAGGAAGAGCGGAAGGCGCTCGTGGCGGAACTCGATCAGATCGAGGAGTCGCTGAATACCTTGCGGATGCCCCTTGCGCACGCGGATGCTTTTTATGTACTTCGCGAACACGTTGGATTCGTGCGTGCGCATCTGGGCGAAGCGTCCCGGCAGAATGTGCACGAGTAAGGCTTGGTTTGCGAACGGGAAGCGCCGCCCTAATACACAATTTCGGATTTAGAAATAGCGAATCGATATTGGCGCGAGTCATGTCTCCCTGCCAATAATTCGATCGTGGAATTCCGTGCATTGCGATGCGCGCGACGCCATTCATTCTCCACGCCGGCGTGCACCGCAAAGTCCACCTGCGCTCGCACACACCCACTTCAACTACAACGATCCCGGGGCGACGATGAGCGATACACATGCAACTACTCCAGCTTACGAAACCGAACACCGGCCCGACCGGTCCAGCAGCGGCCCTTTCAAAACGGAAGACTGGTGGGCTGTCTGGATCGGTCTGGCCATCATCGTGATCGCGTACCTGCTGTTCGCGTCCGGCACGAGCATCAAGTGGCTGGCGGTCGCGCCCGCCAGGTGGTCGAGCGGCGCACAGGCGGCCGCGGACCTTGGACATCATCTCCCGAACTACATCGCACTCTTTATTGTCTTCGCGATTCTGTTCGGGCTTGCGGTCGCGGCTCTCGGGCAGCGGGTTGCGCAGTTCGTGCCCGGCTTTCTTGCCGTGTTCGTGGTTTCAACGCTGATCTTTGTTGCCGGGGCCTGGACAAGCTCATCGATGTATAACCTCGAGCCGCCACTGATCGCACTCGGGCTCGGGCTGCTCGTCTCGAACTTGACGCGGCTTCCGGCGTGGCTTTTGCCGGCGTTGCGCGTCGAGTTTTACATCAAGGTCGGGATCGTACTGCTCGGCGCTACGCTGCCCTTCACGTTGCTCGTGTGGGCTGGCCCCGTAGCGGTCGGCCAGGCGACTGTCGTTTCCCTCGTTACCTTCTTCGTCATCTTTCTAGTCGGCCGCGCGCTCGGACTGGACAAGCGTTTTGCGGCGGTGCTGGGTGTCGGTGGCGCGGTGTGCGGGGTGTCCGCGGCCATCGCCATTGCGGGCGCAGTCAGGGCCAAGCGCGAACAAGCGTCGGTGGCGATCACGCTCGTGGTGGTCTGGGCAATCGTGATGGTGTTCGCGCTGCCGTTCGTATCGCGCGCGCTAGGCTTGCCGACCGGCGTAGCCGGCGCGTGGATCGGGACATCGGAATTCGCGGATGCCGCCGGTATTGCCGCAGCGCAAGCGTATGGCGACCTCGCGAAACATGCGGGGAACGCGATTGCCGGTGCACCGGAAGCGTCGCTGCAAGCCTTCACGCTGATGAAGGTGGTAGGGCGCGACATCTGGATAGGCATCTGGGCATTCGTGCTCGCGATTGTCGCGACAACACGTTGGGATCGCGATGAACCCGGCGCCGTGAAAACGCAGACGACCGCGCGCGAAATCTGGACCCGCTTTCCCAAGTTCGTGATCGGCTTCCTGATCGCTTCGGCACTCGTTACGTGGATCGGCAGCCATTACACACTGACTGAATACCGGAGCGTCGTGACGCCCGCCTTCGTCGCGCCGATCACCGCACTGCGCACCTGGGCGTTCACCTTCTGTTTCCTGAGCATCGGCTTGACCACGCGGCTCGGCAGCCTGTCCGCAACGGGTGCGAAGCCTTTCATCGCTTTCACGGCAGGCGTTGCCGTGAATGTGGTGATCGGCTACCTGCTGTCGGTGCATGTGTTCGGGGAGTATTGGGCCTCGCTCGGACAATGAAAATGCGCGATGTCGCCAAGCTTGATGACGCGGGTGCTTCCCGCGCCGTCTGCGCAGCTTGCCGGCATTGTGAACACGATCGTCATGCACTAGAGGCGACGATTCCCGGGCTGATTTCGTTCAGCTCGGGATTCGGAGCGAGTGTGGGAGACACACGTCTTTGCCGACGCCACGATCAGTTGGTATCACCGGGCGATTCGTGCATTGAATTCGAGGCCGTGCTTGAGGGTCGTGACGCCGTCACTACCCGTTAAAACTCGTCCTTGCTATACACAAGGCGGAGCAGAAGAAAGGTCGAGCAATTGCCCAGTGGCAATCACGCAATAACCAAACGTGGGTCTAGCTTAGCCAGGGCGTAAGTCCTGATATGTGCCACGAAGGAAGGTAGCAGGAGGGCTGGTGGCCGTTGGGAAGGAATCAAGACGGAAAAGTGCGTGGCCACAGTCGAGTCAAAAGGACGAAAAACAACCCGATCCCCTCTATAAGCAAGCGCTGTGATTGCGTCAATGATCGCTACGCCAGCGCCCGCTTCAACGAACGAACAGACTACGTAGGAAACCTGCGTTTCGATCTGGACCTCCAGACTGACGCCATGAGATGCGAACAAGGCATCTAACTCAAGGCGCGACTCCAAATCACGTGGATAAGCAATGAGTTGCTCGCCGGCGAGATCCTTCGGCGCAATTTGTGAGCGCGAGGCTAAACGATGGCCGCTCGGCATCGCACACACCATCTTCGTCGAAAACAAGCGTTCACCATGTGTGCTCGGCTGGTCCATCCTTAAGATGGCAAAGCCTACATCGCACCGTTGTCCCACCACCATGTCGACCACGGTACGCGACGAATGCGCAAGAAGCGAAACGTGAGCGCCAGAATGCGTCTTCAAATAGTCTGCCGTGGCGTGAGGGAGAAACGAATGCGCTAGCGCAGGTGCGGCTACGATTTGCAGCGTTCCGCGCTGCAACGCTCGTATCTCGTCCGCTGCTCGCGCGATTCGATCCATACCCGACAATGACCGTTGCACTTCTTCGAAAAGCGCTTGAGCCTCTGCCGTCGGGTGCAGACGTTTCTTTTCCCGCTTGAACAGTGGAAACCCCAAGGAAATTTCCAGGTCAGCGAGCAGGCGCGTTGTCGCCGGCTGAGAGATATGAAGCATCTCG